>NZ_JBQEPK010000051.1:0-32792 GCF_052045615.1 Methylobacterium sp. 22177
CGGCGAGGAGACAGACGATGGGACATTCTGCACACGATCCGGCCGTCAAAGGACGGCCGGCCTGGAATGCTGGCCGCAAGCTTGGCGCCAAACGAGCCCTCAAGCCTCAGCAGGTCTGGGCCATCCGGTTCTGGCTTGACCGCGAATTGCGCACACGCGACCGAGCAATGTTCGACCTTGCCATCGACAGCAAGCTGCGCGGCTGCGACATCGTCAAGCTAAAGATCGGCGATCTCGTCAGTGGCGGTCGCGTTCGTAGCCGGGCCATCGTCATCCAGCGCAAGACCGGCCGACCGGTGCAGTTCGAATTACTCGAACCCGCACGAACCAGCATCCTCGCATGGCTGGAGGCCAGGGGTGGTACGCTCGACGACTACGCTTTCCCCAGCAGGCTCGACGGCGTCACGCACATCAGCACCCGGCAGTATGCGCGCTTGGTCGATGAGTGGGTCACGGGCATCGGGCTGCGCAGCGAGGATTATGGCACCCATTCCCTCCGCCGCACGAAGGCATCGTTGATCTACAAGCGAACTGGCAACCTTCGTGCCGTCCAGATCCTACTTGGCCATACCAAGATCGAAAGCACGGTCAGATACCTCGGCGTTGACGTCGAGGATGCTCTGACCTTGGCAGAGGGAACTGAGATTTGAGCGTTCGGCCCCTCGGCATTTGTGTCGAGGGGCTTCGGAACCGGCCCGGCAGCAAAGCGCCCACACCGGAAATTCCCCGGGCATCGGATATCGCTTGAAAGCGGAAGTCTGTCATGGTTTCGCCGCCGCGAGCAGGCTTCAGGGGGGACGGCCCGCTTCATCAGAGCGGGCCGTTCCTTTTGTGCCTGCCGTCTTTCAGGCTGACCCAGGACCCCAAAGATTGTCACTCTAGAACCTGAGGAAGCTCGCGATAGCCTCGGCGATGTCCTTGGCATGCGTCTCCAGGGCGAAATGCCCCGTGTCGAAGAAACGGACCTGGGCATCAGGGATGTCGCGCCGGAACGCTTCCGCGCCGGCCGGCAGGAAGAACGGGTCGTTCCGGCCCCAGATCGCCAGCAGCCGCGGCCGGTGCGTTCGGAAGTAGGCCTGGAAGCCGGGGTAGAGCGCCACGTTGCTCGCATAGTCGCCGAACAGGTCGAGCTGGATCTCGTCGATCCCCGGCCTCTGGATGTACCACGCGTCCAGCGCGCTGCCGTCCGGCGAGACCAACGACGTGTCCGGCACGCCGTGCTCGTACTGCCAGCGGATTGAGGTGGCAGTGAGCAGCTCGCGCAGCGCCTGCCGGTTGGCGTCGCTTCGGTCCCGCCAGTAACGCTGGATCGGGTTCCAGCCCTCGCTCAGCCCTTCCTCGTAGGCGTTGCCGTTCTGCGAGATGATGGCGGTCACCCGCTCGGGATGCGCCATGGCGACCCGGAAGCCGGTAGGCGCGCCGTAATCGAAGACGTAGAGCGCGTAGGTCTTCAATCCGATGACCTCCGTGAAGCGGCCGATGACCTTCGCCAGCGCGTCGAAGGTGTAGCCGAAGGCGGCGCGCGGCTTGATCTCGGACAGCCCGAATCCCGGCAGGTCGGGGGCGACGAGGTGGAAGTGGTCCGCGAGCAGCGGGATCAGGTCGCGGAACATGTGGCCGGACGAGGGGAAGCCGTGCAGCAGCAGGAGCGCCGGCTTCGTCGGGTCGCCGGCCTCCCGGTAGAAGACCGTGTGGCCGTCGACGTCGACGGTGCGATAGGCGGTCTGGCTCATCGTTTGCCCTCCGGTGCGGCCAGTGCAGCCCCTGCTGCACGCCGTCGGTGACTCTTGGATACCGGCTTGCTCCCTCCGGGATAATCTGGCTTATCCGGGAGTGACAGTTGCTGAAAACGAGAGGGCGGATGGATCGCCTGGAGGCCATGACGATCTTGGTCGCGGCCGTGGAGGCCGGAAGCCTGTCGGCCGCCGGGCGCAAGCTCGGCGTCCCCCTGCCCAGCGTCAGCCGCAAGATCGCGGACCTGGAAGCCCATCTCGGCGCGAGGCTCCTCGTCCGCACCACCCGGAAGCTGACCCCGACCGACGCGGGGGCCGCCTATATCGACGCATGCCGGCGGCTGCTCGGCGAGGTCGAGGAGACCGAGCGTGCGGTGAAGGGCGAGTACACCGAGCCCCGCGGTGAATTGACGATGACGGCCCCGCTGGTCTTGGGGCGCCTCCACGTGCTGCCGGTGGTCACGGCCTTCCTGTCCCGGTTCCCCGACATCACCGTGCGCCTCGTCCTGACCGACCGGGCCCTGGACCTCGTGGAGGATCACGTGGATCTGGCAGTCCGCATCTCGCACCTGCCAGACAGCGACTTGGTGACGGCGCGGCTGGGCACGGTCACCCGCGTGGTCTGCGGCAGCCCGGACTTCCTCGCTGCCCACGGAACGCCCCGCACGCTGTCCGACCTTGCCGAGATCCCGTGCGTGACCTTCAGCGACCAGGCCGCCGGTCCGGCCTGGCATTTCGCCACGCCCGGCAGGAAGGCCGTCCAGGCGGTCCGGGTGCGCTCGCGCCTCCAGGTCAACACGGCCGAGGCCGCCCTCGACGCGGCGGCGGCCGGCGTCGGCCTCACGCAGGTGCTATCGTACCAAGCGGCCCCCCTGGTCGCCGACGGGCGCCAGGTCCTCGTGCTGCGGTCGTTCGAGCTCGACCCGGTCCCGGTCAGCGTCGTCCATGTCGGCCACGGACGCCTTCCGCTCAAGCTGCGGGCATTCCTCGACTTCGCGACGCCGCGCATTCGCGCGTCCCTGGGTGCCGTCGCCCCACGCGCATGAAGGCCGGCGCATCCGTCAGCGTGGAACGACCGTCCGCCGGGTGGGGAAAGGCCGGCCAACCACCTCTCGGAACCCGTAAGGCTGAGTTTCGGAAACTCTGTGTTCTCGCGAGTGCCGAGAGAGTGCATCGTGATCCCACTGTCCGGTCCCGAGCCTGCAAGCCGCGGCACAGTCGGGGGAATCGCGGCGACGGCGCGTACACCCCTCTCCGACATGCGCGACATCCGCGGTCGCGGGGCGAGCCATCCGGACGTTCCCCGGCCCGCACGGATGCGAGTGGAGCGATGAGACAGGACACGGCATTCCAACAGGGGCCTGCCCGGACGACGCGGCGGAGCATTCTCGCCGGCAGCGTCGTGGCGGCAGGCCTAGGCGCCGTCGGCGCCGACGCGGCGGACACGCGGCCCGCCGGGGTCGCAGGGGTTCGCCACGGCACGGTCCGGGCCGACGGCGTGGACGTCTTCTATCGCGAGGCCGGCCGGCCCGACGCCCCGGTGTTCCTGCTGCTGCACGGCTTCGCGAATTCGTCCTTCTACTTCCGCCATCTCATGCCGAGGCTCGCGGACCGGTTTCGCCTGATCGCGCCGGATCTCCCGTCCTTCGGCTTCACGGTGGTCCCGGACGAGCGCGGCTACGTCTACGACTTCGCGTCGCTGTCTCGAACGATCGAGTCCTTCGTCGACGTCCTCGGCCTCCGGCGCTACCTCCTCTACACGTTCGACTACGGGGCTCCGGTGGGGTGGGATCTGGCGCTCGCGCATCCCGACCGGATCGCCGGCATCGTGTCCCAGAACGGCAACGCCTACCTGGAAGGGCTCGGCGAGGCGGCCTGGGCGCCCCTTAGGGCCTATTGGGCGGAGCCGAACGGGGCCGCCCTGGAGTCCATCCGCGCCCGCATGACCCTCGACGGCGTCAAGGTACCCTACTTCCACGGGGTGCCCGACCCGTCGGTCATCGAGCCCGAGTCCTACACGCTCGACGCCGCCATTCTGGCGCGACCGGGCAATGCGGACCGCCAAGTCGAGCTCAAGCTCGACTACAAGCGCAACCTGGAACGCTACCCGCTGATTCAGGCCCTCTTCCGGGAGCGCCGCCCGAAGCTCCTCGCCATCTGGGGTCGCAACGACCCCTTCTTCATCCCGCCCGGAGCCGAGGCGTTCAAGCGCGACATCCCGGACGCCCGGGTCCGCTTCCTCGACACCGGCCACTTCGCGCTGGAAACGAACGGGGGCGACATCGCCGAGGAGATCCGAGCCTTCTTCTGAGGGGCCACGGCCGTCGGCACTCTCCTGTCCGGGCAGACCCTCATCCCGGCCGGCAGCACGGTGCCGGCCTCGGGCGGCCTTGCGCAGCCTGCCCCCCCCCGCGCGGAGGCGCGCCAAGGCAGCACACGGCCTATCTCCCTTCGTCCCACCCGGACGGAGTATCCCGGGCGAGCGGGCGGACCGGTCGGATCGGTCCGCGAGATGCAATCCCCGTCCGCCGCCCCGATCCTTCGTCAGGCCCGGCGACGGCATCCCTTCACTCTGACCGGCAAGGAGGGCTGCGATGGCCCCGACCGTCTCCGCTTTGTACCATTACCCGGTGAAGGGGCTGAGCGCGCAGCCCCTGCCCCACGTGCAGCTGGTCCAGGGCGAGGGCTTCCCGTTCGACCGTGTCTATGGCCTCGCACGGCACGACAGCGGCTACGATCCCATCGACTACCAGCCGCTGCCCAAGACCCGGTTCATCGTCCTCGTCAGGGAGGAGCGGCTCGCGAGCCTGTCGACCTTCTTCGACAGCCGGACGCATCAGCTGGAGGTCCGCGTGCAAGGCCAGCGCGTCCTTGCCGAAAACCTGGATACGGAAGCCGGCCGGCGGGCCGTGAGCCGGTTCTTCGCGACCATGTTCGACCTCGGCGCAGGCAAGGAGCCGACGGTGGCGGTGGGCGGCCGCAATCGCTTCACGGACATTTCCGTGCACTCGAAGCAGATGATGAACGCCATATCGCTGATGAACCTCAACAGCGTTCGCGACTTCGGGGCCCGCATCGACGCCCAGATTGACCCCCTGCGCTTCAGAGCCAACCTCTATGTCGACGGCCTCGACGCGTTCCGGGAATTCGCGCTGATGGACAGGGAGATCGCGATCGGCTCCGCGAGGCTTCGGATTGTCAGGAGGACCCGGCGTTGCGCGGCCACCGACGTGGACCCGGTCACCGCCGAGCGGAACATGACGATCCCGCGCTCGCTCATGGACACCTACGGTCATCCCGACCTCGGGGTGTACGCCGAGGTGCTCGAGGGCGGCACGGTGGAGATCGGCTCCCCCGTCGAGATCCCATGACGGAGACGGCCGGCGAGGTCGACCTTCGTCGGTCGGATGGCGAGCCCTTGCCCGCGTTCGAAGCGGGAAGCCGCCTCGTCGTCCACATCCCGTCCGCGGCGCGCAGAACTCCTTGCTCCGCAACGACGACCGGGAACGGCACCCCCATGTGATCGCCGCCGTGCGTGAGGCGACGCCGCGCGGATGGGACTCGGCTCCGCCGTTGCGGGCACGGCGCTTCAGGCTGTCCTTGCGGGCCCGATGCGCCGTGCGCCGGTTCGGAGCGGCCGTGCGCTCAGGCCTGGGCGGCCATGGTCCGGGCCACGTCGGCGGCGCTGATGCCCTCCAGGGCGAGGCCGTAGCCGGTGCCCTCCTCGACGAGCCGCCGCAGGCGCTGCGTCAGCGCGATCCGGGTGTAGCGGCCGGTGAGCGGCGGAAGGGCGGCGATGCCGTCCGCGATCGCGTGCGCCCGGGCCAGTAGCCGGTCCTGCGGCACGATCTCGTTGACGACGCCCCAATCCTTGGCCGTCTGGGCATCCAGCACCTGCCGCGTCAGCAGGAAGTACCGCCCGCGGATCGAGCCGATCACCTCGGGCCACAGGATGTGCATCCCGTCGCCCGGGACGATGCCGAACTCGAAGTGCGGCTTGTCCTGGAAGACCGTTTCGGGCGTGGCCAGCACGATGTCGGTGAGCAGCGCGTACTCGCTGTGCAGCAGCACAGGGCCGTTCAGCGCGGTGATCATCGGCACCTCGATGTCGAGGATGTTGCCCAGCACCTTGCGGCCCTCCCGCAGGATCTTGTCGTAGCCCTGCGGCGTGAAGAAATCGAAGCCTTCGGGGCTGATCGCGTCCATGAACGCGTCGCCCGCACCGGTCAGGATCACCGCCCGGTTGTCGCGGTCCTCGCCGATGGCGTGGAACAGGTCGACGAACTGCTCGTGGGTGTGGCCGTTGAAGACGAGCTTGCCGCCCTCGGTGTGGAGCATGACCTCCAGCACGCCGTTCGGCTTGCGGGTCAGGCGGGCATTGGGGAAGGCGTCGCGGTAGGTCTCGAAACGGGCCATCGGTGCTGTCCTCGTGGTGGCCGGCCCCGTTTGGTCGGCGTGAGGACGAGGTAGACGGCTCCGTCCGGCGACGGATGACGGCGCGGCGCGATAAGGCTTATGCCGCCGCGGAATGGGCCTCGCCGGTCCCGGCCAGAGCCGCCTGGACGAAGTCGGCGAAGCGGCGCGCCTTCGCGCTCGCCATGCGACCGGTGGGGAAGACCGCCCAGAGATCGATGTCCGGCAGCGTCCAGGCCTGCAGCAGCCGCCGCACCGCGCCGCTCGCCAGTTCCGGGGCGAACATCCAGTCCGACGTGACGGTGAGTCCGATATCGGCCAGCACGGCCGCGCGCAGGCCCTCGGCCGCGCTGACGCGCACGCGGCCGTGGACCGCGATCGAGACCTCGGCGCCGTCCTGGGTGAAGGACCAGGCATCGGGCTGCCGGCTGTAGACCACCGCTTCGTGCCCGGCGAGGTCCGCGGGACTGTGCGGCTCGCCCGCGCGGGCGAGATAGCCGGGGGTGGCGAGGACCGAGCGCGCCCCGGTGGCGAGCTTGCGCGCGACGGCGGCCGAGTCCGGCAGGGTGCCCATGCGCAGGGACAGGTCGACCCCCTCGCCGACGAGGTCGATCACCCGGTCGTCGAGGACGATCTCGATGTCGAGGTCGGGGTGCTCGGCGAGAAAGCGCGGCAGCAACGGCACCACGTGGAGCCGCGCGAAGGTGGTCGCCGCCGAGACGCGCAGCCGCCCCGAGAGCCCTGCGCCCGCGCCGCGGGCGGCGAGCTCGGCCTCGTCCGCCTCGGCGATGGCCGCCCGGGCCCGCTCGTAGAAGCGCAGGCCGGCTTCCGTGGGGCTCAGGCCGTGCGTCGAGCGGACGAGCAGGCTGACCTGCAGCCGGCTCTCCAGCTGCGCCACCGTCTTCGAGACGGCCGGCTGGCCGACGTTCAGGAGCCGCGCCGCGCCCGAGAAGGAGCCCGCCTCCACGACCCGCACGAAGGTGGCCATCGCTTGGTACCGATCCACGCCATTCCTCCCTGGAATGAGCGTTATCGCCCCGGGCTGCCTGCCCTGTCCATCGGGAGGGGTGCATCGATCCGACCGTCTCCACCGCATCGGCGCGGTGGTCCCGCCGGAGCCAAGTGGACATGTTCGAGGTCTACGCTTTCGCCACGCCCAACAGCATCAAGGTCCCGATCGCCCTCGAGGAACTCGGTCTTCCCTACGTCCTGCACGGCGTGAACGTGCGTCAGGGCGAGCAGAAGGCTCCGGAATTCGTGTCGCTGAACGCGAACGCGAAGGTGCCGGTGCTGGTCGACCCCGCGGCGACAGGCGGCCGGCTGATCCTGACCGAATCCGCGGCGATCCTGGTCTATCTGGCCGAGACGAGCGGCCGCCTGATGGCGCCGGACGGCGAGGGCCGGGCGCGTGTGTTCGAGCAGCTGTTCTTCCACGCCTCCGGGCTCGGCCCGGCCTTCGGGCAGGCGGGCTTCTTCCAGCGCCAGGCCGCCGAGCCGCAGCCGCTCGCCACCGCCCGCTTCTCGGCGGAGGCGAACCGGACGCTGGGCGTGCTCGACGGCATCCTGGCCGAGCGCCCCTACGTCGCCGGCGACGCCTTCACGGTGGCCGATATCGCCCATTTCGGCTGGCTCTGGCGGCGCGAGTTCGCTGGCGTGAGCTTCGAGAAAACGTCGCATGTCGCCCGCTGGTACGACGCGGTGGCCGCGCGTCCAGCCGTCCAGCGCGCGATGGAGCGGGTGAACGCGCTCGTGCCTCAGGCCTGAGGAACGGCCCAAGCCGAACATCGAGGCGCACCGGGCAACCGCGGCGCCTTTCCGACAGCCACCACCCACCGAGGAGAGGACCCATGACCCTGCAATCCAAGCTCGATGTGTTCAAGGCCGACTTCGAGGCCGGCAAGCCCCCCTACAACGTCCCACCCGCGGTCATCGCGACGATGCATCGGGCCACCGCGGAGCTGATCGCCTCCGGCGCCGCGACCCGCGCCCTGAAGGCCGGAGAACGAGCCCCGGCTTTCACGTTGCGGGATCCAGACGGCCAGCCCGTCTCGTCCGCCGACCTGCTGGCGCGCGGCCCGCTCGTGATCAGCTTCTACCGGGGCGTCTGGTGCCCCTACTGCAACATGGAGCTCCAGGCGCTTCAAGAAGCGCTGCCGCAATTCGAGCACATGGGCGCAAGCCTCGTCGCCATCTCGCCGCAGACGGCGGCCAACAGCCGGAAGTCGGTCCGCCAGAACTCCCTCGGCTTCCTGATCCTGTCGGACCCCCACAACGACGTCGCGGCCGCGTTCGGCCTGCGCTTCGCGCTGCCCGACTACCTCGTCGACCTCTACAAGAGCCTGAAGAACGACCTGCCGGCGTTCAACGGCGACGCGAGCTGGACCCTGCCGATGCCCGGGCGCTTCGTCGTCGGACAGGATGGCGTGATCCTCTACGCCGAAGTGAACCCCGACTACACGCGCCGCCCCGAGCCCGCGGACATGCTGCCGGCGCTCCGCCGCGCCGCTTCCGTTTCCGCCTGATCAGACACAGCGCCCGGGCCGCGTCGGCGGTCGCGCGGCCTCAAGGAGATCCAAGATGTCCCGTACCTTTCTCGTAACCGGTGCCAGCAAGGGCATCGGGCTGGCGCTGGCCCGCCACCTCGCCGGCGCGGGCCACCACGTCGTCGGCCTCGCCCGCGGCGGTCTCGAGGGCTTCCCCGGCACGCTCGTGACAGTCGACCTCGCCGACGATGCGGCGACCGATGCGGTCCTCGCCGAGCTGACCGGACGCTTCGCCTTCGACGGCGTGGTCAACAATGTCGGACTGGTCCGGCCGCAGCGGCTCGGGGCGGTCGAGATCCCCGCGCTGGACGAGGTCCTGCGCGTCAACCTTCACCCGGCGGTCCAAACCGTGCAGGCGACCCTGCCGGGCATGCGACAGCGCGGCTGGGGCCGGGTGGTCAACATCGCCAGCCTGACCGTCCTCGGCAGCGTCGAGCGCACGGCATACGCGGCCGCGAAGGCGGCGCTCGTCAGCTTCACACGCTCCTGGGCGCTCGAACTCGCCACGACCGGGATCACGGTCAACGCAGTCGCTCCGGGCCCGACCGAGACCGAGCTGTTCCGCGCCAACAACCCGCCGGGCAGCGAGGGCGAGCTGCGCTACCTCGCCGGGGTACCGATGGGGCGCTTCGGCCGGCCGGAGGAGATCGCCGCCGTCATCGCGTTCCTGATGTCGGACGGGGCGGCGTTCATGACGGGGCAGACGCTCTACGTCGACGGCGGTGCCTCGATCGGCCGGGCGGCGCTGTAGCCCCCGGACGCGTCTCACCGGGTCGTGGCGGCATCGAGTTCGTTGTCGCCGCCGACTAGCTGCAGGCACCACTCGGTGAAGGCGCGGACCTTGGCGGCGCGATGCTGGCGCGACGGGTAGATCGCGTACAGGGGGAAGGTCTCGTCGGGCCAGTCCGGGAAGATCTCGACGAGCCTGCCGCTCGCTACGATGTTCCGGCTGCCGAGCTGCATGACCTGCGCGATTCCCGCGCCCTCGCAGCAGGCGCCGATCATCGTCTCGACGTCCGACACCATCAGGCGCGCCGGCTGCCGCACGGGGATTACCTCGTTGCGGCGGCGGAACTCCCATTCGAAGGGGCGACCCGTCAGCGGATCCTGATAGTCGATGCAGGCGTGGTCGCGGAGGTCTCGCGGGTGCGCGGGGCGGCCGTGCGAAGCGAGGTACGCCGGCGAGGCGACCGTCAGGATCCGCGTTTCCAGGAGTTTGCGCGCGGTGAAGCCCGCCACCGGCGGATCTCCGAACCGGAGCGCCATATCGAACCCGTCAGCGACGAGGTCGCCGATCTGATCGCGCATGATCAGTTCGAGCCGCAGCTCGCGATGGATCGCGAGGAAGCGCGTCAGTTCCCGCGATAGGACAAGGCGCGAGAAGAACGGGTCGACGTTCACCCGCAGGCGCCCACGCACCGTCGACGCGCTGCCAGCCGCTTCCAAGGCGGCTTCCTCAATCCCGTCGAGATGCGGGCCGACGCGCTCCCAGAAGCGTCGCCCCTCGTCGGTGAGCCGCAAGGTCCGGGTCGTGCGATCGAGCAGGCGCACGCCGACACGCGCCTCCAGGCGCTGGATGGCGCGACCGACGCCGGACTGGGTGAGGCCCAGGGCCTCGGCCGCCCGGGTCATGGTCCCGGCCTCGACCACCGCCATCAGGATCGTCACGCCGGCGAGCAGTCGGCCATCGTAAGGCATCGTTCCATGACTCCTCGTCCGGAATGATCGGACAGAACGACGCTAATTTCTTCGATGCCTCTGCGCCACATCAGTCTGCGTCACCGCAGAGGAGGCTCGCATGACGGATCGATCCACGGCGCTCGTCGTCGGCGCTTCGCGCGGACTGGGGCTCGCCCTCGTGCAGGAGTGGCTCGAGCGCGGATGGCGCGTGATCGCCACGGCGCGCGGCCGCTCCGACCCGCTCGAGGCGCTCGCGAACCGCTTCCCCGGCAGCCTCGCGATCGAGACGGTCGACATCAACGATGCCGGCACGGTCCGCGCGCTACGCGAGCGCCTGAGCGGTCGACGCGTCGACGTCCTGTTCATCAACGCGGGCATCGCGCGCGCGATCGACGGGAGTCCGGCCGGCGCATCGGAGGCGGATTTCCTCGACATGATGCTGACCAACGCCTTCTCGCCCGTGCGGGCGGTCGAGCTGCTGCACGATCTGGTGCCGCCCCGGGGCACCGTCGCGATCATGAGCTCAGAGCTCGGCAGCATCGCGAACGCCACCGGCGGCTGGCAGCTCTACGCGTCCAGCAAGGCCGCCCTCAACATGCTGATGAAAGGCTATGCGGCGAAGCACCCCGACGACGGGCATGCGTTGCTCCTCGTCGCCCCCGGCTGGGTGCGGACCGAGATGGGCGGCAGCGACGCGGCTCTATCGATCGAGGACAGCATTCCGTTCGTGGTCGACATGATCGACGCGACCCGCGGCAGGCCGGGGCTGCGCTACGTCGACCGGTTCAACCAATCGCTACCCTGGTGACCGGGTGCCTCGTCGAACGAATGGATCGGACAGCATAGCGAGCAGCGGACTACGGAGGAGAGCGGAGATGTCGACTGATACAGTGTCGGCAGATGCACGGAGCCCGACGGCATCGGCGCAGCCTGATTTCACCTTCGCGGTACACGATCCGCTCGCAGCGGTGCCGTTACGGCTGCATGTGAACGGCGCGGACCACCATGTCAGCGTCGAACCCTGGACCACGCTGCTGGATGCTCTGCGCGAGCGCGTCGGCCTCACGGGCACGAAGAAGGGCTGCGATCACGGCGCCTGCGGGGCCTGCACGGTCATGATCGACGGACGGCGTGTTCTATCATGCCTGACGCTGGCGCTGTCGGCGCGCAACGGCGCCATCGTCACGATCGAAGGACTGGCTTCCGGCGACGGCACCCTTCACCCGATGCAACAGGCCTTCGTCGATCACGACGCCCTCCAGTGCGGCTACTGCACGCCGGGACAGGTCGTCTCCGCCGTCGCCATGCTGGCCGAGGCCGATCGGCGTTGGCCGAGCGCGGCAACCGATCCGATGCGGGACTTCGCCGGTCGGGTCGACCTCGATGAAGGCGAGATCCGCGAACGGATGAGCGGAAACCTGTGCCGCTGCGCCGCCTATCAGAACATCGTCGCCGCCGTGCGCGAGGTGGCCGCGACCACCGCCGCCGACGAAGTCTGAGGAGGCACCCGCCATGCAACCCTTCGGCTATGTCGAACCGCGTACACGCGACGAGGCGATCAGCCTGGCCCATGACAATCCGGAGGCACGCTTTCTCGCCGGTGGCACGACGCTGGTCGACCTGATGAAGTCGGGCGTGATGCATCCCGTCCTGCTGATCGACGTCAATCGCCTACCGGACATGGACCAGATCAGCCAGTCGGATGGGACCCTCGAAATCGGCGCGCTCGCCCGGATGAGCGATGTCGCGAGGCACCCGGCCGTGCGCGCGCACTCCCCTGGCCTGTCGGAATCGCTGCTGTCGGCGGCCTCCAGCCAGCTGCGCAACATGGCTTCGATCGGCGGCAACCTGCTCCAACGCACGCGCTGCCTCTATTTCCGCGACCGTCATTTCCCCTGCAACAAGCGCGAGCCCGGAAGCGGCTGCGGCGCGATCGGCGGCGAGAACCGCAACTTGGCGGTCCTCGGTACCTCGGAGCGGTGCATCGCCAACTATCCCGGGGACTTCGCGGTCATGCTGGTGGCGCTGGACGGCACGGTTCATCTGCACGGCCCGGACGGCGCGCGCAGCGTACCCGCCGCGGAGTTCCATCGCCTGCCCGACGCGACGCCGGAGATCGAGACGGTGATCGCCAGCGGCGAGATCGTCACCGGTGTCACCGTGCCCGTCGATGCTCTGAGCCGCCGATCCCACTACCTGAAGGTGCGCGACCGCAGCTCGTACGAGTATGCGTCCGTTTCTGTCGCCGCCGCCGCGGAGTTCGAGGAGGACGGCACGATCCGCGATGCCCGGCTGGCCCTGGGAGGGCTCGCCGCGAAGCCGTGGCGAATCGAACGGGCTGCCGAGATCCTCGCCGGACGACGTCCCGACGATGCGGCGGCGCTCGCCCGGCTCTCCGACGTCGCGCTCGACGCTGCGCGTCCGCAACCCGGCAACGCCTACAAGCTCCCGCAGGCCAGGGCTGCCATCGCGCGGGCGCTGCAGACGCTCGCCCGTCGCCATACGGAGGTGCGCGCATGAGTGCAGCCATACAGCCCAATACCGGCCGCCCGATGCCCCGCATCGAAGCGGGCCTCAAGGTCTCCGGTGCGATCGCCTACACCGGCGACATCGGTATCCCCGATCTGCTGCATGCGGTGCTCGTGCCGAGCCCGATCGCCCGCGGCACGATCCGCACGGTGGACACTGCCGCCGCCGAGGCGGTTCCAGGCGTCGTCCGCGTCTTCACGCCGGAGACGATGCCGAAGCTACCGAGCGTACCCGAGCAACCCGATTGGGACATCATGTACGGCTCGGCCTTCGTGCCGATGGCGGACATGACGATCCACTACGCCGGACAGCCGATCGGGCTTGTCCTGGCCGAGACGCTCGAGGCCGCACGGCACGCGGCGACGCTGCTCCGCTTCGCGTTCACCGAGGACGCACCCGTCGTCGGCCTGGACGGCGGACCCGACCTCGCCGGCGAAGCCTACCACGAGCCCGAGCAGGTCTGGCTCGGCTTCCTCGCCGGGTATCTTCCCGCCACGGTCAAGCGCGGTAAGGGAGCGGTCGCGCTCGACGACGCCGACGTCTCGATCGAAGGGAGCTGGCGGCTCTCGAACAACCATCACAACCCGATGGAGCCGGTCACATCCACCGCGGTCTGGGACGGTGCGGACCGCCTGACGCTCTACGAGACCAGCCAGCACGTCTACAATCACCGCAACGGGCTGGCCAAGCTGCTCGGCCTACCGCGCGAGAACGTCCGCGTGCTGACGCATTACGTCGGCGGCGGATTCGGATGCAAGGGGCCGGTCTGGTCCCATAGCTGGCTTGTTGCGCTGGCGGCGCGGCAGGTCGGCCGCCCCGTGCGCCTCGTGCTCAGTCGCGCCCAGATGTACACCTCAGTCGGCTTCCGCGAGGAGCAGCGGATCGACCTTCGGCTGGGCGCGACGCGCGACGGCAGACTGGTCGCGGCCGATGTGACCAAGCTGTCGGCGACGCCCGCCTGGGAGGATTGGGTCGAGCCGAGCTGGTACCCCTTCACCTTCATGTACGACCTGCCGGCGCTCGAGACGCGCTGCCGGCTCCGGCGCACCAACGTGATGGCGCCAACGTTCATGCGCGCGCCGGGAGAGGCGCCCGGGATGCTGGTCCAGGAATGCGCACTCAACGAACTCGCGGCGGAACTCGGCACCGACCCGATCGAGTTGCGCCTGCGCAACCACGCGGATGTCTATCCGGTCGACGGCAGCCCCTGGTCGAGCAAGCGGCTGAAGGACTGCTACCGCGTCGGAGCGGAGCGCTTCGGCTGGTCCTCGCGCAACCCCAGTCCACGCTCGATGCAGGCGGATGGGATGCTGATCGGCATGGGTATGGCGAGCGCTTCGCACACCGTCTACCGTCAGCCTGCCCAGGCGCGCGTGACCATCACAGCGGGGGGAGAGGCGCGTGTAGCCTCGGGCGCGACCGATATCGGCACCGGCAGCGCCTCCTTCCTCCGCCAGATCGTCGCCGACGAACTCGCCCTTCCGGTCGACCGGGTCCAGCCGCTGATCGGCGACAGCACGTTGCCCGAGGCGCCGATGCAGGCGGGCGCGTCCCTGACAGGCTCGCTGGCCCCCGCCGCGATGACGGCCGCGCGCGACCTGAAGGCCAAGCTGCTGGAGATGGCCGTCGGCCAGGACGAGAGCCCTCTGCATGGCCGCAACGCCGACGATCTGGAGCTGAACGATGGGCGCATCGTCGCCGGCGGCGAAGAAACGGGCGATACGGTCACGGCGGTGCTCCGCCGCGCAGGCCTCACGGAGCTCTCGTGCGACGGCCGGTTCGATCCCGGGAGCGTCGGGCAGGTCCGCTCGGGCAATCCGGAGCGCGATGCGCGGGAGGGGCCGCGCGGGATGCACAGCTTCGGCGCCATCTTCGCGAAGGTCGCGGTCGATCCCGATCTAGGGCTGATCCGGGTGCGGCAACTCACGGGCGTCTATGCCTGCGGCCGGATCCTGAATCCCAAGCTCGCCGAGAGCCAGCTGATCGGCGGCATCACCTGGGGGATGAGCCAAGCGCTGTTCGAGTCGACCCACATGGACCCACGCTTCGGCCGGTTCACCAACACGAACATGGCCGAGTACATGATCCCGGTGAACCTCGACGTACCGACGATCGGCGTCACGTTCCTCGACGATCCCGATCCGTTCATCAATCCCGCAGGGGTGAAGGGCGTGGGCGAGATCGGCATCACCGGTGTCGCCGCAGCCATCTCGGACGCGGTCTGGCACGCCACCGGAAAGCGCCTCCGGCACACGCCGATCCTGGCCGAAGCATTGCTGGAGAACTGACGATGGCCCGTATCTTCATCACAGGATCTTCGGACGGCCTCGGGCTCATGGCGGGCGAGCTTCTGGCACGTGAGGGCCATGAGGTCGTGCTGCATGCGCGGAACACCGATCGCGGCGAGGCTGCGCGACGGGCCCTTCCGTACGCGGCCGCCGTCGTCATCGGCGATGTCGTCACCATCGCCGGCATGCGATCCGTGGCCGAACGGGCCAACGAACTCGGGCGCTTCGACGCCGTCATCCACAATGTCGGCATCGGCTATCGCGAACCCCGCCGAATCGAGACCGCGGACGGCCTGAGCCATCTCTTCGCGATCAACGTCCTTGCGCCCTACGTGCTCACGGCCTTGATGGAGAAGCCCGACCGCCTCGTCTACCTGAGCTCGGGCATGCACCCGGGCGGTATCCCGGACATGGACGATCTCCAATGGACCAGACGGCGCTGGAGCGGCTCGCAGGCCTACGCGGAAACGAAGTTCCTGGACGTGCTGCTGGCGTTCGCGGTGGCGCGGCGCTGGCCCGGGGTGCGGTCGAACGCCCTCGAACCGGGCTGGGTATCGACCCGTATGGGTGGCCCCGAGGCACCGGACGATATGGCAGCCGCGCCCGTGACCCAGGCATGGCTGGCGGTCGGGGACGGCCTGGCGGCCCAGGCCACGGGTCGTTACTTCTATCACCGGCGCGAGAAGTCGCCGGAGCCCGGCACCCGTCGCGTCGCGCTTCAGCAAGCTCTGCTCGACCGATGCGCGGCGCTGTCCGGCGTGGCGCTGCCCTAGACAGGTACGCAGCGCCTGGGGGGAACGCCCGAGGCCGGGGATCCTCAGGCGCGCGCGGAGGTCATACGCCGGGCAACGCGTGGCCTGGATCTCCAGTGAAGCGAAGGACGGCCTCCGCGAAGGCGCGGGCCTCCTCGATATGAGCGAAGTGGCCGCTCTGGTCGAAGATCCTGAGCCGCGCCTGCGGTAGCAGATCCGCCAGCAATGCCGCGTGGCGCGGGCCGAGGATGAAGTCGTCGTTTCCGGCGACGACGAGCGCCGGAACCGGCAAGGCGGCAAGGCGGTCGCGGACGTCGAAGGCTTGGCCATCGCCGACCAGCAGGGTCGCCTGGAGCCGGCGCTGCAGGGTCTCGAGGATGTCGGGCCAGCGCCGGAAGTCCGAGAGATAGGCCGGCAGGAGGGCGCGCAATGCCGCCGTATAGGCGTCATCCGTGCGAATGACGGGGATCGAGGCCCAGGCCCTCTCGACCGCCGCGGCCTCTTCCGTACCCGCATGGCGCGACACGAAGGAGGCGATCTCGGTCCCCGCGGCGGCCATGAAGTCGCCGCCCGTGTAGGCCGCACCCGCGTACAGGATCAGGCCCGCGACGTCGGCCGGCCGCTTGACCGCCGCATCCAGCACCACGAAGGCGCCGTGCGAGTGGCCGAGCAGGTAGGGATCGGCGATGCCGGCCGCGTCGATGAACGCGAGCAGCTGTTCGGAGAAGCAGTCCACGCTGTAACCCTGGGGATGGGTTGCGAGGCGTCCGGACGATCCTGTGCCGATCGGGTCCAGATACACCATGGTCAGGTTCTCTTCGAGCAGAGGCAATCGCAAGTAGCTGGCCTCGATGCCGGGGCCACCGGAATGCACGATGCAATAGGGTCCGGTGCCTGACGCGTGATAATGTTGCTCTATGCCGTTCACAGCGATGCTGTGCGTGCCAAGCGCGAGGGCCGATGGCATGGCAGATCCTTCTATATTTTGGGTTGCGGGAGGGGCGGCCCGCAGATCCACGTTTCCGTACTTCAGGGTATGCCGCCCGGGCCTGCGCGAATTCGTCTTCGGCTCGGAATCAAGCCCGGCGCGGTGCCTCGACACGCTCGACATACGAAGCGCAGCGATTTCAGGATCGCCAGCTTACACGCCCCCACTCTACGGGTCGCTCCGTACACATCGACAAGCACGGATCGCTGAAATTCGCCACATCAAATGAACGTGATCCACGTTTCGAATGCAACACGGAGGAATGGGGTGCGTCGAGCATCTGAGCACTTAGCTTACGGGATACTGTGCTCTGCCAAACCAGCAGGTTAGCGCCGCAGCACCGGAATTAGACGATACCGCACGCGAGACGGCTTCCAAATCCGCAAATTCCTGGCGAGACTGCCCGACGTGAATGGTGATAACAATCTCGGTTCTCGTGCCCGACCCGGAAGGAATCCATCAGTCTACGCGCTCAAGATCTGCCGGATTCGAACGATACGCCGTCGACCGCAGGGTCGGGCTCTTGCCCCATCGATTTGGCAAAGTCCGTAGCTCGTGCGCGGTAGGCGCTCGGATCGTATCCATAGGCAGCCTTGAATGCGTGCGAGAAGTAACTGCGACTGGCGTAACCGACGCTGTCGGAGATGACCTTCACGGGCATAGGCGAGGACGTCAGCAGCTTGGCCGCAAGTTGAAGGCGAGCCCGCTGAAGATATTCGATCGGTCCCTCGCCGAAGGTGGCGGAGAAGCGTTCGGCGAAACCGGCACGGCTCATTCCACAGAGTGCAGCCAGGCTATCGACTGTATGCTGGCCCCCGGGCGCATCGAGGACGGCCGCGATCGCCGGGACCAACCTCGGATCGCGCAACGCTTCAAAGATCGGCGAGCGCACACCTCTCTCCTTCAGGTGGATCCTGAGCAGGATCGCCAAACACTGCTTCATGAGTGCGCTCGTCACCTCTTGCGTGCCGAGGCTTGGCTGGACGAGCTCCTCGACCATGAACGCGAACGCGTGGCGCAGACGGTCGCTCTCCGAGAGGTCTTCGACCAAGGCGTCGGGCAGGCGATCGAAGAGGCCGAGGGCACCGGCATACCGCGCGGAGATGGAGCCGCAGGCCAGGAGAATGTCTCGTGTGCCATCCCCGGCGGTCAGCGCGATGAGACCATCCGGAAGGACTCTGCGTGCATCCTCGGCCGATACCGACCGGGTGGCTCCTTCGAAGCCGATGGAGTGCCGCACGCCACGTGGTGGGATGACGATGTGGTTCGGCCCGAAGTGCACGGGTCCTTGACCGTCGATTGCAATCGTCCCGGAGCCCGCGAGAACGTAGTGGACCAGGATCGCGTCCGGCATGCCGTTCTTCGCCAACTGCCATCCAGACTGGATTTCGCAGTATGCAAATGCCTGAACCTGCACGGACAAGGTGGAGAACAAATTCGAGAGGAGATTACTTGACATGATTCCTCGAAAGACGCGCGTTAGCTCCAATTATAACAGTCTTGGTCTGTGTCGACATCAAAAAGAAGAGAGTGAAGACTGTTTTAACAAATTGACATCAGTTTCTTCGAAAGTAAAACATTATTTCAAGTGTATATGATCCACAACTTTGAAGAGCTTTCCAAATCATGAGTAAGAAGGCGAGCGCATTCGGCCATCGATTGCACCCGTTGCCTGTGCGTGTCATGCACTGGACGAACGCCGTGGCTATGGTGGTGCTGATCGGCTCCGGCTGGGGCATGTACGACGATTCCGTCATCATCCACGGCGTATACTTCCCCAAGGCGCTCCGGCTCGGGTCCTGGGCAGCCGAGAGCCTGCTCTGGCATTTCGCCGCCATGTGGCTGCTGGTTGCCAACGGCGGCGCCTATCTCGTCTACGGCGTCGCGACCGGGCGCCTGCGCGAGCGCCTCCTGCCGATCCGGCCGCGCGACATCGTGCAGACGGTCCGCGACACGCTGCGGCTCAAGCTCGCCCACGAGGACCTGACGACCTACAACGCCGTCCAGAAGATCCTCTACATCGTCGCCATCCTAGCCGGCATCAGCCAAGTCGTCAGCGGGCTGGCCATCTGGAAACCGGTCCAGTTCTCCGATCTCGTCACGCTGCTCGGCGGCTTCCAGGGCGCGCGCCTCGTCCACTTTGCCGGCATGGCGGTTCTGGTCGGCTTTCTCGCCGTCCACGTCGTGCTCGCCCTGCTGGTGCCGCGCACGCTGTGGGCGATGCTGACCGGCGGCCCGGTCCGCCGTCCGGCCCTCCCGGCCGTGGCGCGGGAGGCGACGCGATGAGGTCGCCCTTCCGCCCCCTCAAGGTGCCGGATCCCAGCATCCTCGACGATCATCGCCCCCTGGTCCGGCAGATCGAGCGGCGCGGTCTGCTGCGCGGCGGCCTGACGCTGGGCGCGCTCACCCTGCTCACCGGCTGCGACGTGACCGATACGACCGCGGTCGGTCGGGCGCTGCGCGCGGTCTCGGACTTCAACGACGGCGTCCAGGCCGCCCTGTTCGATTTCCACAAGCTCGCGCCCGAGTACCCTGCATCGCAGGTGCTGAAGCCCCCGCGCTTCAACGCCTATTACGATGTCGAGGACGTGAAGCCGGTCGACGGCGAGGCGTGGCGGCTCGAGCTCGCCGGGCTGATCTCCGACAAACGGCCCTGGACGCGCCGGCAGATCGCGGAGCTGCCCGAGCGCGAGATCATCATACGCCACGTCTGCGTCGAAGGCTGGGACTATATCGGACAGTGGTCGGGCGTGCCGCTCCGCGCGTTCCTCGAACGGGTCGGCGCCGACCTCTCCGCCAAGTACGTCGCCTTCAAGACGGCGGACGACTACCCGAGCAGCATCGACATGGCCAGCGCGCTGCACCCGCAGACGCTGCTCGCCACCCGCTACGCTGGCGAGGAGCTGCCCGACCCCTACGGGTACCCGCTGCGCCTACGCACCGCGGTCAAGCTCGGCTTCAAGAACCCGAAGTGGATCACGGCCATCGAGGTCACCAACACGTATCCGGGCGGCTACTGGGAGAGCCGCGGGTTCAACTGGTTCGCCGGCATATGAGCGCCTCCGCGGTCCTGCGCGCCTGCGGCGCGTTCCTCCTCACGCTGGCTGTTGTCGCCCCGGGGTGGGCGCAGACCGCCGGCCCCTCGCCGGCGCCCGACCACATGCCGACCCCCGGCATGACCGCACCCGAGATGGCCGGGCGCGCCGCCGGACGGTTTCCCCAGCCGGTGCGCGTCGGCGATCTCCCGGGCCGCTTCCTGCTCCAGCCTGAGGAATCGCAGCCCGTCCTCGGCCGGATCGCGGGGCTCGTCCTTCGCGACGACGGGACCGCGGAGGTCGTCATCCGGCTCGACGGGAGCCTCGGCCTGACCTGGCTCGGCCTCCGCTCCGTCGCCTGGACCGGGTTCGGCCCCCGGCTCGTGGTTGTACCGGTCGAGGCGGTCGCGCTGCTCGGCGAGTACGTCGCCCTCATGGGCCTGACGCCGGAGCGCCTGCACGCGCTGCCGACCTTCGCGACCGGCTCGGCCACCGCGATCCCGCCGGATGAGACGCTCCGCGTCGGCATCGTCCGCCCCTTCCACTGATCACGGAGGATACTGGGAGATGGCACCGAGACCGACGTCCGGATCGTCCGCCACCTGTGCGATCGGCGTGATGGCCAAGGCGCCGCGCAGCGGCCGCTCCAAGACGCGGCTGTGCCCGCCGCTGAGCCCCGACCAGGCCGCGCGCCTGAGCGCCGCCTTCCTGCGCGACACGACCGCTAACATCCAGGAGGCGGCGCGCGCCGCGCCGATCGCCGCCTACGCGGCCTACGCACCACGGGACGCGGAGACCTTGGTCGTCCCCCATCTGGCCGTCGGAACGGACCTCGTACTCGCGGATGGAAGCACACCAGCACCGGCGGCGGTCGAAGGCTTCGGCCGCTGCCTGCTGCAGGCCATCGATGGCATGCTCGCACACGGACATGCGGCAGCCTGCGTGCTGAGCTCCGACATTCCGACCCTTCCGACGCGCCTCCTCGTCCTAGCGGCCCGGCTCCTGCTCGCGCCTGGGGATCGGGCCGTGCTCGGCGCCTGCGACGACGGCGGCTACTACATCCTCGGCCTCAAGCAGGCCCACGCGCGCCTGTTCGCCGACATCGCCTGGAGCACCGACACCGTCGCGGCAGCCACCCGCGCCCGGGCGCGCGAGATCGGCCTCGCCCTAATTGAGCTCGAGCCCTGGTACGACGTCGACGACGCGGCCTCGCTCGCCCGGCTCTCGGCCGACAGGACCGGCTACGCCGCCCCGGCGACGCGTGCGATCCTGACGCGGCTTCTGGAGACGTCGGAGGCCGTACCGGCATGACCCGGCTCTTCGCCAGCCCCGCGCGCCGGCTCGCGGCCCTCGGCCTCGTGCTGCTGGCCGTGAATGTCGGCGCGCTTGCGATCCACGTGCCGGGCGCCGAAGACGTAGGCTCGGCGGCCGGCTCCGGCGCATTCATATGCGTCGTACTCCTCGACCTCGTAGCCTACCTCCTCGCCGTGCGCCTCGTGCTGCGGGAGCGGCTGCCGCGGACCGCCCTGTGGACGATCCTCGGCGTCGCCGTGCTGATGCGGGCCGCGCTGCTGCCGGCACCGCCGTTCCTGTCAACGGACATCTACCGCTACGTCTGGGACGGGCAGGTTCAGGCTGCCGGGATCAACCCCTACCGCTACATCCCGGCCGATCCGGCCCTCGAACGGCTGCGCGACCCGGCGATCTACCCGCTGATCAACCGGAAGGATTACGCCCGCACGATCTACCCGCCCGCGGCGCAGATGGTCTTCGCCGCCGTAGGCCGGGTCTCGCACGGCGTCACCGGGATGAAGCTGGCGATGCTGGGCTTCGAGGCCCTGGGCGTGCTGGCGATGCTCGCGATCCTGCGCGGGGCCGGCCTGCCGTCGGCCCGGATCCTGATCTACGCCTGGAACCCGCTCGCCCCGTGGTCCTTCGCCCGCGACGGGCACGTCGATGCCGTGGCGATCGGCCTCCTCGGCCTCGCGCTGCTGGCCCGCACCCGCCGTCGGTACGGGCTCGCGGGCGCGCTCCTCGGTGCGGCGACGCTGGTGAAGGTTCTACCCGTCGCGGTGGCGCCCGCCTTCGTGCGCGGTGGCCGGCTGTGGCGGCCGATGCTCGTCGGGGCGGCCGTGATCGTGGGCCTCTACCTGCCCTATCTCGGCGCCGGGGCGAACGTGCTCGGCTTCGCCGGGGGCTACGGGACCGAGGAGGGGTACGAGACCGGCGCGGGCTACTGGCTGCTCGCCGGGCTCGGCCATCTCGGGCTCAGCCCCCCGGGCCTGCTGCGGACCTACCTGGTCTGCGCCGGCCTGACCCTCGCCGCGCTCGCGCTCCGGATCGCCTTCGGCCGCGACCGGGCACCCGCGCTCGACGCGGTCGCGCTGTGCCGCGATGCCGGGCTCCTCGCAGCCCTCACCACCTGCGCGGCTAGCCCGCACTACGCTTGGTACTACCCCTGGCTGGCACTGCCCGCGGTGGTCGCCCCGGCCCCGGCCCTGATCTGGCTCGGCGCGGCCCCGATCCTGTTCCTGATCGATCCGTTCAACGACCGCTTCCTGTGGCCGTCGCTGGTCTTCGTCCCGGCCCTGGTCCTGGCCGCCCGCTCCCTGTGGCAGGCCCGCACCGCGCCCCTCGCCGCCCTTCCGGAAGGAACCGCCCGATGACGGCCTCAGCCGCCCTGAAGGATCCGCGCCGCTACTTCGAGGCGATCGGTACCGACCGCGCCTCCGAGGCCGTAGCGCCGCCGGTCTGCCTCTATCTGGAGGTCACGAACCGCTGCAACCTGCTGTGCGAGACCTGCCCGCGCACCTTCGAGACCTTGGAACCCCCGGCCGACATGAGCTGGGATCTGTTCACGCGGATCGTCGACCAGGTGCCGAACGTCGCCCGGGTCGTGCTCCACGGGGTCGGCGAGCCGATGCTGGTCAAGGACCTGCCGCGGATGGTCCGCTACCTCAAGGATCGCGGCACCTACGTCCTGTTCAACACCAACGGCACCCTGATGCAGCCCAAGCGCTTCCGGGAGCTGATCGACACCGGGCTCGACGAGCTGCGCGTCTCCCTCGACGCCGCCGACCGGGCCTCGTACCGCAGGGTGCGAGGCAAGGACTTCTTCGACCGGATCGTGCGCGACGTCGGCAAGTTCGTCGCTTTCCAGAAGGCGACGGGCGCCACGACGCCCCAGGTCTCGCTCTGGCTGACGGGCCTCAAGGAGACCGTGGACCAGCTCCCGGCCTTCGTGCGGCTCGCCGCCGAGATGGGCGTGACCGAGGTTCACCTGCAGCGCCTCGTCTTCGACGAGGCCGGATACGGCATGGCCCGCGCCGACCTGTCGCTGTTCGAGAGCGCGCGGGCCGAGGAGACCGCGGCGATCGCCGAGGCCGAGGCACTGGGCCGCTCGCTGGGGGTGACGCTCGACGCCTCGGGCGCGACCGAGCCCGGAATCAGCCTGAAGCGGCAGGACGACCGTGCCTGGGCCACCTGTCGGCGACCCTGGTCCCTGATGTACTTCACCGCCCACGGACGGGCGCTGCCCTGCTGCATCGCTCCGTTCTCGGTGCGCGGCTATTCCAACTACACGTTGGGCGACGCCACGCAGGCCACGCTCCGGGAGATCTGGAACGGCGAGGCCTATCGCGACTTCCGCACGTCACTCCTCTCCGACGCGCCGCCCGCCCCGTGCGGGAACTGCGGCTTGCGCTGGAGCCTCTGAGCGATGCACCCGGTCAGCATCGTCATCCCAACCCTGAACGAGGCCGAGGCGATCGGCGCGGTGATCCGCGAGATCCCGCCGGCCTACGCGGCCGACATCATCGTCGCCGACAGCGGCTCGACCGACGGGACGCAGGCCGTCGCGCGGGCCGCGGGCGCCCGGGTGATCGAAGCTGGGCGCGGCTACGGCCGGGCCTGCGCCCTCGGGGCGGCCGCGGCCGACCCGGCCTCGCGCGCCATCGTCTACCTCGACGGCGACGGCGCGGACCGCGGAGACCTGATCGAGCGGATCGCCGGGCCGGTGCTCGCCGGCAGCCAGGACCTCGTCCTCGCCTCGCGCACCCTGGGGAGCCGAGAGCCGGGATCGATGCTCTGGCACCAGGTCCTCGCCGGCCGCCTCGCCGGCTTCGGCATCGGCCTGCGCTACGGCGTGCGCTACACCGACATGTGCGCCTTCCGCGCCATCGACCGCGCCGCGCTGAAGGCCCTCGACCTGCGCGAGCTGACCTACGGCTGGAACATCGAGATGCAGATGCGGGCCGCCCGCGCGGGCCTGCGCATCCGCGAGGTGCCGATGCCCTACCGCCGCCGTCTCGGCGGATCCTCGAAGGTGGCCGGTTCGCTCGGTGGGACGCTGCGGGCCGCCACGCGGATCGGCGCGACCTACCTGCGCGTCGCCGCAGGGCCGGCGCGGGGCGCGTGAGGTCGACGATGGCGCTCGAGGACGACGCTGGACCGGGCCTGTGGGCCGTCCCCCGGACGGAGGAGGCCGTCCCCGACACGCGGCAGGATCACGGGATCGTGCCATCGCGCGCGTTCGCGTTGGCGGCGTATCTTGACCGCTGGTCGGGCTGCGCGCACCACGACCTCGCTGCCTCGGATTCGGAACCGCTGACGCTCGCCGCGTTGCTGCACCTCGCCGGCCCGGAGGATCTTCGGCGCTGGCGGGCGGCGGATCTCGGCTACGCCGACCCGCGCGGCGCCCCCCGGCTGCGCGCCACCGTCTCCGCCCGCTACCATCGGCTCGAGGCGAACGATGTGCTGATCAGTGCGGGCGCGCAGGAAGCGGTGACCTGCGTGCTGTGCGCTCTGCTCGGTCCGGCCGACCACGCGGTGGTGGTGGTGCCGATCTACCAGCCCTCGGAACTCGTCGTGACCCGCCTGTGCGCGGCCGACGGCGTCGCGCTCTGCCCGGACCGAAACTGGCCCCTCGATCTCGACCGCCTCGCGGCGGCCATCCGGCCGAACACGCGCCTCGTGCTGACGAACTTCCCCAACAGCCCGACCGGTGCGGTGCTGGATCGAGCGACCCTGGGCGGCCTGATCGACCTCTGCCGCCGACACGGGTTGTGGCTCGTCAACGACGAGGTCTACCGCCAGACGGACCGCGACCCGGAGCGCGCCGTTCCGCCCGTCGTCGACCTGTACGAGCGCGGAATCTCCGTCAACGGGCTGTCGAAGGGGTTCGGGCTTCCGGGGCTGCGCGTCGGCTGGGCCGCCTGTCGCGACCGCGGGCTGCTCGACCGTATCCTCGCGGCCAAGAATCTGCTGTCGAGCTGCCTCGCCCGGCCGAGCGAGATCCTGGCGCAGGTCGCGCTGCAGGCCGAGCCGCACCTGACCGGCCGCGCCCGCGGGATCGGGCAACGCAACCTTCACCGCCTGCGGGCGCTCCTCGACCGCCATCCGGACCTGTTCGATCCGGACGAGCCGAGGAACCTCGCCTTCGCCTGTCCCCGCTTCCGCGGGCGGGAGGGGGCGACCACCTTCGCGCGGATTCTCGCGGCGGAGGACGGCGTCCTCGTATTGCCCTCCGCCCTGTGGCACTCTGCGCTGGCGTCGATCCCCGCGGACCGCCTGCGCCTCGGTCTCGGCCGCGTCGGCAGCGGTGCGGCGCTCGGGATCCTCGCGGATCACCTGCTGCGGCGCGCCGGCCGATAAGCACCGAACGTCTCGACATCTGCGACCTCGTGCCTGGCCCCGCCGCCATCGCATCGGGGCGCGCGGAGATCCCGTTCCTGGCCGACCTCGGCGGAGAGGCCGCCGACGCGGTCCGGGCGCGGATGACCTCGGTCGCGGTCGCCGGGGGACGGCCATTGTTCGAGGAGGGGGACGAGGCCGACGCGCTCTACACGCTGGTTAGCGGCGCGGTCGGCCTCTCGACCCGCGACCCGCGCGACGGCAGCGTGCGCCGCCTCATCCGCCTGTCCCCACCGGACACCGTGGGCGAGCTCGCCCTTCTCACCGGCGAGCCGCGCTCGATCACCGCGACGGCCCTGCGCGACACGCACCTCCTCCGGCTCTCCCGAGACGCGTTCGCCGATCTGATCGCCGCCCATCCCGGGACGCTGCTTTACTTCGCTCGGATCCTGGCCGCGCGGCTGCGCATCGCCCATACGGGCGTGACCCTGCGCCACGCGCCACGGAGCTTCGCCGTCCTGGCGGTGACCGAGGGCCGCACGGCGACGGCCTTCGGCGAGCGGCTGGCGCGGGCCCTCGACGCCGCGCTGCCGGGGCGGACCGGCTGCCTGTCCGAATGGCCGCCCGAGGCTGACGAGGCCTGGTTCCACCGCTACGAGCAGGCGCACGACCGCACGGTCTTCGTCGCCCACCAGATCGACTGCCCCTGGTGCCAGCTCTGCCTGCGCCACGCCGACCACGTCCTGCTGCTGGCCGAGCCTGGCGCGCCACCGCGGCCGGGCGCGGCGGCCTACCTGGCCGCGATCCGCTCTCCCTGGATCCGCATGGACCTCGCGGTGGCACAGCCTGCCGAGGCGCGCCTGCCTCGCCCCCTGCATCCGGACGTCGCCGCGCTCCCCTTCTCCCTGCGGCTCCAGGTCCGCGAGAACCACGCCGGCGACTTCGCCCGGCTCGCCCGGATCGCGTCCGGCCATGCCCGCGCCCTCGTCCTCGGCGGAGGCGGGGCCCGCGGCCTCGCTCATCTCGGCGTCCTGCGGGCGCTCGCCGAGGCCGGGCTCGACATCGATCTCGTCGGCGGCACCAGCATGGGCTCGATCCTGGCCGCCAGCGTCGCCCTGGACTGGAGCCTTGACGCGATCGAGGCCGACACGGTCGCGTCCTTCGTCGGACGCAATCCTCTCGACGACTACACCCTGCCGTTCCACGCCCTGACGCGCGGAGCCAAGGTGGATGCGGGATTGGCTGCGCGCTTCGGGGATGCCCGCATCGAGGATCTCTGGCGCCCGTTCTTCTGCGTGTCCTCGAATCTCACCACCGGCACCGCTATGGTCCACTGGGCGGGCCCCCTCGACCGGGCGGTTCGGGCCAGCATCGCCATTCCCGGGTTGCTGCCTCCGGTGGCGAGTGCGGACGGCATCCTCGTGGATGGTGGCATGATGAACAATCTGCCCGCCGACGTGATGGCTGACCTCGACCGCGGGCCGGTCCTCGCGGTGGATGTCGGCAGCGACGCCGCCTTCCAAGTCATGGCGCGGCAGGGCCGGGGCGCGCAGGCGTTCCGGCGCTTCCTGGGCATATCGGACCAGCTTCCCGGCATCGCCCACCTGCTCCTGCGCTCCGCCATGGTGTCGAGCGGCGCCCAGACCATGGCGGCCGTCACCCGCGCCGCCGTCCTGCTCAAACCCGCCCTCGCCGGAGTCGACCTGCGGGCGTGGTCGAGCTTCGAGACGACGGCCGAGATCGGCTATCGCTGCGCACAGGAAGCACTGGACTCCGGCCGCCTGCGCGCCTGGACATGAGCCAATCCGGACCTCGCGCCATCGCGGCTTCCGGTCCACCGATTATCCGTACCCTGCCTTGGCGCTCGGGAACGGGTGTCGTCGATCTCAATCGCTGCCAGGGTTAAGCCAAGTTCTGCTACGCTGCGCCCGACCATTTCGAGATCCGGGGGGACGAGATCCCGTTCTATGATCCGGTGCCCCCGGATCCGAAGCGGGCGCAGATCGAGCGAGGTCAGGATACCTGCCCGGTCCGGGTCATCGCAGTCGAGCCTGGCGGCTTCCCCGAGGCGATGAAACTGTGAACGGCGGCCACAGACCGGGCATTGGCTTGGTAGGCGCCTCCCTGGCCGATCTGTGGAGGCGCTGAGGTGCTGCCGGACAGCGGCTGCGACGGCTCCCCGATCCTCGTCGGTGACGAACCGCACCGAATCCCGTCCGCTTTCTCGTCGGGCCTTATGCTAAGCGATCATCCTGCTCTCGGCCAACCCCAGACGTCAAGCAGCCTGGCGTGAACGTCTCAGATGGGTGGAAAACGGTCCGTCCGCTCCGGGGCTGAGGCGTGTCGATAGCTGACATTGGTAGACTATGCCGCCTTCTCGAAAACGATAGGGAAACGAGAAGATTGACTACCCTGCTGGCCTGAAGCCACCCCTTTCGCGATTCATCCGCGGTCGCCGCGGCACGTTCAGACTCGGTACGAAACCTGATGGCGAGCGCTATGCAATGGGCGGTCAGACACTACGGGACCGAGGTGATGCGACATCACCATGCCTACCATCAGGTCGTGCTCCCGTATGTAGGCCAGCTTGACATTGAAACGAACGGTCAAGCGGGTTTTGTGGCCGGCAGCGTCGGTTCATTCGTCGCCGCAGGCTCTGATCATAGCTTCCATGGTCGGAGCGACAGCGCCTGCATCGTCCTTGATATACCGCATATCTCGGCAGAAGACGCGGCCAACACTGAAGATATGCCGACTTTCTTCGCGATTGGCCCGGACATTCAAGGATTGATAGATTATATGAAATATATCCGGTCGGACGACTTCACGCTACGGCTTCGCACGGCTTGGTCAGAACTGCTTCTCGCGCGACTCGCCGAGCAGCGCATCGTCTTACCCGGCCGCGAGCGGCTGGCAGTCAGTCGTGCCGTAGCCTTCATGCGCGAGCGGCTGGCCCAGTCCATTGGTGTGCGCGACATAGCGCGCGCTGCCGGCACCAGCTCGAGCCGCTTGCATGAGGCCTTCGTTCGGCAACTTGGAACGACGCCCCATGCCTATCTGGTGGCGCTTCGGCTTGATGCGGCCGAACGGATGCTTGCCGACCCCAGCCTGTCGATTGCCGAGGTCGCCATTCGGAGTGGCCATTTCGACCAGAGCGCGCTCGGCCGTGCTCTGCGGCGCGAGCGCGACACCACGCCCGCAATGCTCCGTCGCGTACTTCGCGGCGGCACGGGAGGAAATGCTCAAACTTCGAAAGAGCGGTCCTAGACGCATTTCGGCCAGTCATGCTTCGGATCCCTTCCGGTTAAGGGATTTCGAAGATGACCGTTGGGACACGGCATAGGGCGACGGCGATCGGGCTGGTCGCGATCGGGTTATGGGCTGGGCTCGCCCTGTCTACCGTGGCGGCTCGCGGCGTTCCTCCATTCGAGCTGCTTGCCCTCTCGTTCGGTGTTGCGTTCGCCAGTGGTCTGGCCGTGCTCGCGGCGCAGGGGCGCGATGCGCTAGCCAGATTGCGGCAGCCGATCGTGCCTTGGGCGACCGCCTTCGTGGCGATCTTCCTCTATCACGCGCTTTATTTCTTTGCGTTGGCGACGGTCCCGCCCGCGCGGGCGAGCCTGATCGCCTACCTTTGGCCATTGCTTATCGTGGTATTCGCGGCGTGGGTGCCTGGGGGTGAGCGCCTCCGGCTGCATCACCTCGGCGGAGCGGCGCTCGGATTTCTCGGCGTGGCGATCCTTTTCGCCGGGCGGCAGGACAACGCGGCAACCGCAACGAACCAAATAGGCTATCTGGCCGCTCTCGGCTGCGCAGTAATCTGGGCAGGCTACTCGGTGGTCAACCGGCGCTTCGCGGATGTGGCGAGCGAGATGTTGATCGGCGTATGCGGCGTGGTCGCGCTTGCTGGGGCGGCGGTGCACTTCATGGCGGAGACGAGTGTCGCGCCCAGCGGATCGCAGTGGTTGGCGATCCTGTTCCTTGGCATCGGCCCGACTGGGCTTGCCTTCCTCGCCTGGGACCATGCGACCAAGCATGGCGACATTTCACTCTTGGCGCCGATGTCCTACCTCGCCCCCCTCGTATCGACGCTTCTGCTGGTTCTTACCAATCAGGCCCCCGCAACCGTGGCTGTGGGTCTGTCTACCATTCTGGTCGTTCTGGGCGCTGTCCTAGCCAGTCGGGGCGGGGGGCCAGGTACGTCCGCAGGCAGAGCCGGAACGGCCGCTTCCGGTGATACGGGGTGAGCTTGAAAACGGCTGGGTTGGGTCGACAGCGGGATAGCCGCCTTGGGTGGTTTGCTGCCCGTCCGCTCCTGAGGAGAAAGGCATCAAAGCTGACATAGCTACAGCACCCGCTCATGAACCCGAGCAGGATAAAGCCCTGATATAATGACGCGAAATATAGTATTTGCCGCATTGATCAAAAGATTCCGCCCGCATCGATCCGTTTGCTAGCTCAAGCGCCACTGGTTATATTGTAGTGCCAGGAGGGTAAACATCTACGGCAACCCCAGAGCTATTCCGGATAGAGAAAACCCGCCACGGCGATCCGGGCGGGCTTAATTGGTGCGACATGCAGGCAATGGGGGACTTAGGCTGCGTATGCCTTCGCTACCAAACCGAGCTCTGCGAAGGCCTCAGCGAGCTGCAGCAACTCCTCTCGCAAGACCATCATGTCGGAATAGGCCTTCGTCAAATTTGGATTGCTAGCAAGGGGTTCGAGCACGAAGCTTTCTAACTCACGGCGAAGCTGAAGGCTCGACTGTTCGAGTGAATGACCAATGGCCTGCATCTGGGGACCGCGCGGACCGAGATCGCGTCCCGATGTCATCTCAGCCTTCAGGGCAGCGACGAGGTGCTGGACTCCGTTCTGGTCCAGGATGCTCGGCAAGACGTAGATATCTGCCATCGACGCCTCACGCCGCCTGGATGTCGAGAAGGAAGGCATCGACCTCCTGCTTGACGCTCAGCGATTGTGTGGCGAGTTCGGCCGCCGCGCTCAGCACTTGTGTCGCTGCGCTGCCGGTCTCACCCGTCGAGGTCAGAACACGCGCGACGTTGGCCGATACGTCCTGCGTGCCGCGCGCCGCTTCGCTGGCGTTGCGCGAGATCTCACCCGTCGCTGCCGTCTGCTCGACCACAGTCGAGGCGATCATGCCGGCGATCTCGTTGATTGATGCGATCGTCCGGCCAATCCCCTGGATGGCCTCCGTCGCACGGCAAGTCGCGCCCTGGATCGCGGCGATCTGACCACCGATCTCCTCGGTCGCACGCGCCGTCTGGCCGGCCAACTCCTTGACCTCGGCGGCGACGACTGCGAAGCCGCGCCCCGCGTCCCCCGCACGCGCGGCCTCGATCGTGGCGTTCAGCGCCAGAAGGTTGGTCTGACCTGCGATCGACGAAATCGTCGTCACGGCTGCGCCGATCTGCTCTGCTGCCGCCCCCAAATCGGCCATCGCCGCGCCAGTTGCTTCCGCCTCGTGCGCCGCGCTGGCGGCGACCTCGTTGGAGCGAACCACCTGTCGCTCGATCTCCTGAAGCGAGGAAACCATCTCCTCGGCGGCGGCCGCCACCGTCTGCACGTTGACCGAGGTCTCCTCCGCGGCCGCGCTTGAGGCCACGGCTTGGCTGTTGGTGTTATCGGCGACCTGGGTCATCGAGCGGGCAGTGGCATCGAGCTCGGTTGCAGCCGAGGTGACGATCTCCAGGGAGCTCGCAACCTTCTGCTGGAAGGACTTGATCAGGGCGTCAACGCGATCGGCCCGGCGCTGCCGCGCCGACTGCTCGGCGACCTGTGCGGCCTCCAGTTCGGCCCGCGCGATGGCGTTCTGGCGGAACACCTCGACGGCCTGTGCCATCTCACCCATCTCGTCGGTGGCCGCGCGCGAGGGCACATCCACGGCATTGTCGCCGGCGGCCAGACGCTTCATGGCCATGGTCATACCGGCGATTGGTCTGATGATGCTGCGGGCCAGGAGGAAGGCTAGGACGCCGCCGATGATCAGAGCCAACCCGAGGAGGCTCATCTGGATGAGTCGGGCACCCGCAACCGATGCTGCGGTGGCATCGGTGATCTCCTCGACCGCGAGTTTGATCATGCCACGCACGCCAATGGCGGCTTGGTCGATGGCATCCGTATGCGGCTTGATGCCAGTGTCGAAGGCCTTGTTTGAAGTCGCCATTGCCGCAACCGTGGCACGGAAGTTGGTCGCGTAGGCAGCGAGTGCGACATCGACCGCCTTCATCTGCGTCTGGAATGGCGCGCTGCCATCGGCATTCCTGAGGGCCTTCATGGCCTTCTCAGCCTTCTCGACGTTCGTGGCGAACGTTGCCGGTCCCTTCGGATCGAACGTCGCCAGGAAGCGCCAGTTAGCGACGCGGACGAGCAGCATGGCGCTCTCGACGGTCTGAGCCCGGCTGAGCGTCGCCTCATCGGCTTGTGAGCGCACATCGGAGACCAACGTCGCGGTCGCACGGGTGAGGTCGTCACCGCCCGTGAAAAGCTTGTCCTTGGCTTCCTTCAGGGTCACGCCGGCGGCTGCCAGACGCTCCAACTCGGGCTTCATCGCTCGAGCATCCTCATTGATGCCCAAGTAAATCTTACGGCGCTCTTCCGAGATAGCACTCCTCGCCAATTTAGACCCGGCTTCCTCGATCTCATGCCGGGCGGCTTCCATAGGCGCGACCTGCTCCGGCTTGGGCGCGAGCCGGTAATTTTCTGCATCGCCCTTGAGCTGAGCGGCGAGGATATTCACCGTATAGACATTGCGGGCAATGGCCTCATATCTGCCGCGCTCTTCGTACTGGTCGGTGACACGGCCGAGCTGATAATGCGCAACCCCACCGAGAGCTGCGACGACGACCATCAAGCCGCTGAAGCCCGCGTAAAGTCGAGAGCGAATACCAAATTGCACGATCTGAGCTCCGAGGGCAAAAGCCTAGCTTTTTACACTTTCGTCTTCTATTCCTATTATTTAGTTAGCGGCAGCTCGACTATTTCTGGTTGCCTGATGACGCGCTGACCGGCCTCGGAAAACCCTCAATCCGAACAGCTTTCTATGGAGGATCATGACAACTTTTGGTTAGATACGCCTCGCGGTCGTGGCCGACGGCTTAGGCGCCTGACCGAAGGCTCGATTGACGTCCGCTTACGAGCGAACTTGGTGGCCGGCCGAAGGTCGTTTTTGGGTCGCTATCGGAA
>NZ_JBQEPK010000052.1:0-31731 GCF_052045615.1 Methylobacterium sp. 22177
GCCGCACCGAGCCGTGCTGCAGCTCGCAACGCAATCAAGCCGCGCTCCGGAAAACCAGAACCGGTTGAGTTATCAAGACTTGCGGGTGTTCGTCTGTCGATTGGCTGAACTCCTGCCTGATGTTTACCAAGCCGTTCGATGTCCGTGCAGCCTCGGATTTGGGTTGCGTAGATGAGTTGATATGCAACCACAGGATGCATAACATCTGGACATGCGCATTGTATCCGCCGTGGCCTTAGGCTCTGTGATGGCCTCAGCTGGGTCAGCCGTAGCCCTAGCCTCTGTCCTGTTTCCAGTGGAGCCAGCTCCCTTGGCCCCGCCGTGTACCGAACGTGCAGGGACCGTATATTGCGCGAACGGTTATGCGGGCTTTCGTGGCCCCTCAGGGAACCTCTGGATGGGCAGAGGTCGCCGAGGGACCGTGATCGTCAACATGGATGACAATCGGCAGGATCAAGAAGCACCCAGGCGCAAGCAAGATCGCGATAGTTCCACCAGTCATCAGGAGTGGTGAGGCTCCCCAATTCCACGCCGAAGTTGCCGAACGGCGGACGAACGGCTGCTTTGGGGAAGCGCGGAGCGCGATCCGGGTAGCCGGGTTGGGTCGCTTCCGGAATGCCCGCTTGAGTGGATTTCCGCCGGTCCGCTTTCGGGCGACAATGCAGGGAAACAGACACCGCCGATCCGCCCGATCACGAACCGTAGCGATCATGGCGGCTCGCACGACAGAGTTCGGCAATGGCCACCTCAATCTACGCTTTTGTTAAACAGAAACTGATGCGGCACGGGGCTCACAAATCACATGATGGACGAATTATCCTCGAAAATAGCCGCGTCTTTTTAGCCTTTGTGCGGCTCGAACGCACAGTTAGGATGAATGATTTTCAAGCTGTTCAATCCGCCGTAGGCTTTATAGAAAACTGTTTATTTTCATTAGGCAAAAGGCACCTAGTCGTTTTCGCATATATGTATCTGAAATTCTCCGACGGAACGCCAAATTATGTAAAACAAGCGCAAATGGAGGACGGATCTGTTCATATTTCGAGTAAATATCATCGCCCAGTGACAGCAGAGGAACGCCTCATCGCGGATTGGGGCCGCCACATGTGCAACTGGCTTGGGCGAGATCTTCTCCGACTTGTGTATCTCTCGAACCATGAGCGCCACCACAAAAACGCGGACATCCCCTCTACCTTTGAAGCGAGTTTGCCGGACCACCGATGAATGGCCGCCTTTTAAAACGTCGGTGATGTTCAGGGCGGCCGACGTGGGTCGGTATCGAGTGCGGGAATGGTCATTGAGAGGGCGAACTAGTGCCTTTGTTTGCTGTGTCGCTTCTCTCGGAGTGTCGGGTCGCGGGAGCCATCCCACACGCGCCACTGCGGAAACTGGCCATTCATATCGTCAACGCTCAGGATGAGGCTGAAGCTTGCGTGAGGGATGCTGAAATTGGTCTTCAACGCCAAAACAAGTTTCGCAATATGAATGGCGAGGACGCGGCGTCGATATTTCAGCGGGTCGTAGAGTGCCAGACCCTCTACGACCGAGACCTCGCTGATGGCATGGAGGTCTCGTCCTGGCTCTACGAGGGCGAGCGGCTTTGCCTCAACGACGGTTGGTTGGCGCAGTCACCGGAGCCAAGTTGAGGTCCGCAAACCACCCATTGCGGACCTGCGCTAAGGGCCTGCAAGACACCCTAAGCAGGACTTGCTTGCTCCTCGATAATCGCGCCGGACCGACAATGGACCGCAATTGGCGCGGTGCTTCGCCGGTCGAACAATGTCCACTCGGGATCGCCCTCCAGGGTCGAGAACGACGCAACGTGAAAGCCATCCGAGAGCGAGACCAAGATCTCGGGCAAACGCCCGAACGTCGCCACGTTGACGACGTGCTTGCCGATGAGACTGGCGAACGTCGGCACCCAGAGTTCCTCATCGTTGCCACTGCCGCACACGATGGTGCACGCGTCCTCGATACGCCAGTCGGCTTCGATCATCAGACCGATCTCACCTGAGGGCGCGGCGGGCCTACCGTCTTTGCGCATACGGGTTGTGGGCATAAGTGCACCAAATTCGACGAAGAGGGCCGAGCCGTAGCCTCGCCAGACGTGGGCGACGACCAACCCTTCCGCTGCTGCTCGGAAGTGCTCGATCCAGTCCTCCATGCCGCCGATCAGGTCGGAGCCAATGGGGTCTGCAAACCACCCCGGGCCGAATTTGCCGGACGGCTGACGAACGGCCGCTTTGGAGAAGCGCCGACGGTGGTCTGGGCGTCTGAGTAGGGTCGGTAGTCGCCCGTCCGCTTTTCGGCTCGCCCTCTCCGAAGCGGACGGGCCGCTCACGGCCGGAGCACGTCACGCCGAATCATCAGTACGAAAAACCGGACGTTCGGCTTCGCGCCCATTGCCGCCGTCCAGCCAAATCCGGCAGCACCCCGCAAGCGGACGCGGGCTGCTCGTCCGGGCGGCTGTCTGGACCGATCCGTGAAACGGGGCTTGAGAAAAGCTGCTGAGCGTCAGGGCGTGCTCCGCGGCTGGACTTGGTGGTATCGCGTCGCACGCGACGTTCGGAGACCACGCCCTTCGGCGGCCGTGAAACGTACGAATTGAAGACCGCCAACCTCTCGCCATTGTCCTTCGAGGTGCATCCACAATCAGGGCTACAAGGGCGAGAAGCGGGCCGCGGCAGCACGCTCGCACGGCATTGCCTTGGAGGGGGCAAGCTGCCGGAGGCCAAGCGCGACTTCGTGCTGCTTCCCCGCCGGTGGGTGGTCGAGCGCTCCTTTGTCGAGGCCAGGTGCTTCCGCCGTCTCGTCAAAGACTATGAGCGCTGTGCCAGACCCCTGGCAGACCTGCACTTCGTCGCCTTCGTCCGCGTCACGCCCAGACAGTTCGCTCGACACGCCACAGGTCTAGAACAGCGTCTAGCTCTGTCAGCAGTTACTTTAACTCACTATCGCTTGGCAAAGACCGCATACTACTGGGCATAAAATTTCGGATCGAGCGCGGCCAATGCAAGGAGTGGTGGCGGGAGGGCCACACCGTGCGTCCGCATCGTCCGCGCGGCCGAACGGCATCCGAGCTGGTCGTCGGCTGCGGCAGCGGCCTCGACCGTCGCGATGGTGGCCGCGTCCGGGTGAGGTGATGAGGCCGGTTTGGCGGCACTCGGCGCATCCTTCGCCGCCTGGTTCCCCTGCCCGCGCTGGGCATCGGTGCCCGCCTGATTTGGCGAGCCTCCCGGGGTCGGCCCGCTCAAGCCGGATTTCTGCTGGACGTCGCCGCCGGCGGCCGATGGCGTGCCCTGGCTCGCTCCCGAAGGATTCGAGACGGCGGTCGCCTGTTGCGGAGGCGTCGCGGCGGCCTCCTTCGCTGGATTCGGCTGCTTCACGAAGGCCAGAAGCTCCTGGCAGAGATTGGCTGGACGCCCGGTGGGAACGGCTGTGCCGCTCTCCTGCGCGAGGGCGTTGTCCGCTGCGAGCAGGGCCCCTGCCAGGCCGATTGCCTGGGCGAAAGTGCTCAGTCGTCGCTTCATCGGATGCGCTCCTCCTGAAAGCCTGGTCACGTCGCAGTGGTGCTCGAAGGCTGGGCCTCAGGAACGCTTCGGCTGCGAGGCGGCACCCTCGGCTTTTCCATGCGGCTCGCCGGCAAACTCATCGGGAGCGGGGTCGCCGGTCCAACGCGGGCCGACCAAGTTGGTGCCCGGCTCGGAGACCCGAGCACCGGAGGTGGCGAACGCTTGGTAGGCGAACTTCTGATTGCTCGTGAGCGCCAGCATGGCCGCGACGCCCAGGAGAACGGCGGCAAGGACGGCGGCGATGAAAGCTTTCATGTCAGTGGTCCCTGATAGGAGCCCGGAGCATCCGGTGTGACGCCGGGACGCCAACCCGGTCGTTCACTCGGCCGGTGCCGGGCGGGATCCGAGCTGCGGGCCGCTGGCGGTGCGGGCCTGCTCCTGCTCGACCCAGAGGTCGTGGTGCGCGCGCGCCCAGGCCAGATCGACCTGACCGCTGCCCATCGCGTCGTAGGCGCCCTTCATCCCGAGCGTGCCGATGTAGATGTGGGCCAGGATACCGGCGATGAAGACGATGCCGATCAGGGAATGGATCACCTGCATGATCTGCATCCCGTTGACGTCGACGAGCGCGAACGGGAAGAGCATCATCAGGCCGGTGGCGCCCATGGCGGCGCCGAAGCCGGCCACCATCCAGAACACGCCCTTCTGGCCCGCGTTGAAGCGGCCCGCATGCGGGTGCTTGCTGCCGATGAAGCCGCCCCCCGCCTTGAGCCACTCCCAGTCGATCCGGTTCGGGATGTTGTCCCGGATCCAGACGACGATCATGAAGGCGACACCCAGCATGAAGGGCCAGGCGAGATAGACGTGGCTGTACTTCGCGTACTGGGCCAGCGCGCCGAAGGCCTCCGGTCCGATCACGGGCATCAGCAGCCGTTTGCCGAAGATGTAGTTCAGGCCGGACAGCGACAGGATGATGAAGCACACGGCCGTCATCCAGTGCGTGAACCGCTCGAACGCGTTGAAGCGGAGGATCTTCTTGCCGGATTCCTGGCTGTGATCCGTGATGATGCGGCCGCGCCACAGGAAGAAGAGCGCCAGGGCCCCGAGCATGCCGAGGATCATGAGCGCCCCGATCCAGGGCAGCCAGCCCTCGCGGAACATCTGGTATGCGCGACCCTGCGGCTGGATCAGGTTGGCGGCCTTGCCGTCCGGGATGCTGATGCGCCCGCTGATCTTGGGGGCCTGCCGGAACAGAAGCTCCTCATTGATCGAATCCGCCGTGGGATTCGCCCCCGTCGGGTTCCGGCCATCGGCCTGGATCGGGTTCTGCGCCTGCGCGGCCCCGTGGACACCCGGTGCAGCCCAGAGCGCCGTTGCCAGGACGAGAGTGCTGAGAAGCGTCCATGCCCGCCGCATCGGCGTTCCTTTCAGATCGGTCGAGCGGTCCGCGGACGCTGCCGCGGTCCCTGTTCCGGCGCGCCCCTCAGCCGAGGAGCAGCCCCACATCAGATCGCGATCGTCTCGCGATAGGCCGTCTTCCAGCCCCAGGCCCCCGAGCCGTACCCGCGCTTGATCACCCGCTGCTTGTAGATCTCGGCGATCATCTCGCCGTCGCCCGCGAGCAGAGCCTTGGTCGAGCACATCTCGGCGCAGAGCGGCAGCTTGCCCTCCGCGAGCCGGTTCGAACCGTACTTCTCGTACTCGGCGGTCGAGAGATCGGGCTCGGGGCCACCCGAGCAGTAGGTGCACTTGTCCATCTTGCCTCGGGACCCGAAGTTCCCGACGCGCGGGTACTGCGGTGCGCCGAACGGGCAGGCGTAGAAGCAGTAGCCGCAGCCGATGCAGATGTCCTTGGAGTGCAGCACCACCGCGTCGGCGGTGGTGTAGAAGCAGTTGACCGGGCAGACGGCCGCGCAGGGCGCGTCGGTGCAGTGCATGCAGGCCATCGAGACCGAGCGCTCGCCGGGCTTGCCGTCGTTGAGCGTCACCACCCGCCGCCGGTTGATGCCCCACGGCACTTCGTGCTCGTTCTTGCAGGCGGTGACGCAGGCGTTGCACTCGATGCAACGATCCGCGTCGCAGAGAAACTTCATGCGCGCCATGATCAGGTCGCTCCTCTCAGGCCGCTCGGATCTGACACAGGGTGGCTTTCGTCTCCTGCATGCCGGTGACGGGATCGAAGCCGTAGGTCGTGACGGTGTTGACGCTCTCGCCGAGCACGACCGGGTCGGTGCCCTTCGGGTAGTAGTCGCGCATGTCCTTGCCCTGGTACCAGCCGGAGAAGTGGAACGGCATGAACGCGACGCCCTTCCCGACGCGGTCGGTCACGAGGGCCTTCACCTTCGTCTTGGAGTTGTTCTCCGCGCCCGTAACCCAGACCCACTGTCCATCCTTGATGCCGCGCTCGGCCGCGTCACCGGTGTTGATCTCGACGAACATGTCCTGCTGCAGCTCGGCGAGCCACGGGTTGGAGCGGGTCTCCTCACCGCCGCCCTCGTACTCGACGAGGCGGCCCGAGGTGAGGATGATCGGGAAGTCCCGGGCGACGTTGCGCTCGACCGCGGATTTCTGCACCGAGAACCCGATATTGGGCATGCGGAACTGCCGCTCGTCGGGCCGGGTCGGGTACTTGGCGACCAGATCGGGGCGCGGTGAGTAGATCGGCTCGCGGTGGACCGGCACCGGGTCGGGCAGATTCCAGGCATTCGCGCGCGCCTTGCCGTTGCCGAACGGCGAGACGCCGTGCTCGAGACAGACGCGCTGGATGCCGCCGGAGAGGTCGGTCGCCCAGCTCACCGTGTCGGGCTTGTCGCCGCCGATCTTCAGGATCGTCGCCAGCTCGTCCGCCGTGAGATCCTTGTCCCACCCGAGCTTCTTGAACACGCCGAGGGTGAATTCCGGATAGCCGTCGGTCAGGTCCGAGCCGTTGGAGTAGGAATCCTCGGCCAGCAGGGTCTCGCCGTTGCGTTCGGTGCCGAAGCGCGCGCGGAACGTGCCGCCGCCCTCCTTCACGTGCAAAGCCGTGTTGTAGAGGATGGCCGAGCCCGGATGGCGGATCTCGGGCTTGCCCCAGCAGGGCCAGGGCAGGCCGTAATAATCCCCGCCGACCTCCGGATCGTCCTTCGGCGCCCGCAGGGTGACGAGGTCGAACTTCTGCTGGTTGCGCATATGCGCCTTCAGGCGCTCGGGCGACTGCCCGCAATAGCCCGTCGACCAGCCGCCGCGGTTGATCTCCCGCAGGATGTCCTCGGCCAGGGGGACGTTGTTCTCGACCTTGATGTTCTTGAACATCGGGTCGGCGAAGCCGAGCTTCTTCGAGAGCAGGTAGAGGAACTCGTAGTCGTTCTTGGACTCGAAGGCGGGCTTCACGATCTGCTCGCCCCATTGCAGGGACCGGTTCGAGGCCGTGCGGCAGCCGTCCATCTCCAGCGAGGTGCAGATCGGGAGCAGGTAGGTGTTGTCCTGCCGGGCATCGAGCGCCGCGAAGGTGGTCGGATGCGGGTCCGCGACGACCATCAGGTCGAGCTTGTTCAGGCCTTCGAGGGCCTCGGGCAGGCGCGTGACGGTGTTGCCGCCATGGCCCGAGATCATCATCGCCCGCGTGGGGCTGCGCTGATCGATCTGTTCGGGCGGGAGATTCACGGAGTCGAACCAGCGGGTCGAGGTGATGCCCGGGGTTTCCATGTTCTCCTTGCGGGACCGCGCCTTGCGGCCGGCCGCCGCGGGAACCTCATCGAAGCGCGACTGCAGCCAGGCGTAGTCCACCTCCCAGACGCGGGCCCAGTGCCGCCAACCACCCTCGACCAGCCCGTAGTAGAGCGGAAGGGTCGTCACATCGAGGCCGAGGTCGGTCGCGCCCTGCACGTTCGTGTGCCCGCGGAAGATGTTGGCGCCCGTGCCCGGCTTGCCGACATTGCCCGTGGCCAGGCACAAGATGCAGAGCGCGCGCACATTGGCGGTGCCGACCGTGTGCTGCGTGTTGCCCATGCACCAGATCATGGTGGCGGGCTTCTCCTTGGCGAACTTCTCCGCGATGCGGCGGAGCTGCTCGCCCGGCACGCCGGACACGCGCTCCACTTCCTCGGGCGTCCATTTGGCGACCTCCTTGCGGACGTCGTCCATCGCGTAGACGCGCTGGCGGATGAATTCTTTGTCCTCCCAGCCGTTCTGGAAGATGTGCCAGAGCATGCCCCACGCGACCGGGATGTCGGTCCCCGAGCGGATGCGCACGTAGTCGGTGGCGTGCGCCGCCGTGCGGGTGAAACGGGGGTCGATGACGATCAGGTTGGCGCGGTTGATCTCCTTCCCGGACAGCACGTGCTGCATCGAGATCGGGTGCGCCTCGGCGGGATTGCCGCCCATGATGATCATGGTCTTGGCGTTGCGGATGTCGTTGTACGAGTTGGTCTGGGCGCCGTAGCCCCAGGTATTCGCCACGCCCGCCACGGTGGTCGAGTGGCAGATGCGCGCCTGGTGGTCGACGTTGTTGGTGCCCCAGAACGCCCCGAATTTCCGCAACAGGTACGCGGCCTCGTTCGTGTACTTGGCCGAGCCCAGCCAGTAGACGGAATCGGAGCCCCACTTCTCGCGGATCTGCAGCAGCTTGTCGCCGATCTCGTCGATCGCCTGATCCCAGGAGATCCGCTGCCACTGGCCGCCGACGAGTTTCATCGGATATTTCAGGCGGCGGTCCGACGAGACCAGCTCGCGGATGGCGGCCCCCTTGGCGCAATGGGTTCCGCGGTTGATGGGACTTGCCCAGGACGGCTCCTGGCCGACCCAGACGCCGTTCACGACTTCGGCGGTCACCGTGCAGCCGACCGAGCAATGCGTGCAGATGTTCTTCTTGATGACCGTCTCCGGCCCGACCGCCGACGAGCCGGCGGCCTCGGCCTTGCGGACGGCGCCGAGCTGAATCGAGCCCGCGGCGGCGAGCGCGCCGGCCGTGAGCCCGGACTTGCGCAGGAACGCACGCCGGTCGAGCACGCCGGCCGCGAGACCGGCCGCGACCGCCTGATGCTTGCTGCGGCTGGCCTCGCCGCTCTTCCGCTTCGTCAGCATGGCAGCCTCACTTCGTCCCCGGCGCAGGATCGGGATTTTTCAGGAGCGTCTCGTAGCCGTTGGTCCGGTAGAACGCCTTCACGTGATCGCTCAGGCGGTACCGGCTGCGCGTCTCGTCCTGGCCCGGGTCGTAGGCCTGGGCCTCCGTCGCAGCCATCGGCGACGCGACCGCGGCGGCGGCCGCCACGGTGCTCCCGCCGAGCGCCCGAAAGAACTGGCGACGACCGAGTGTCTTCGGATCCTGCCGCATCATCCAACTCCCTCAGCGACACCCGCTGGATAGGAAACCCACGTCACGCGTTTCGGTCACGCTGCGACCACCGGGCACCGCATCCCCGTCACGCATCCATCGCGAAGGCTTCCGCCTCCACCTCCATGAAGGTCCGTCCCAGGCTGCCCACCGCGCGGTAGAAGCGCGCGTTCTTCGCCCGCTCAAGATCTTCGAAGAAGCGATCTGCCCAGGGAACGAGGTGCCGGCCGAAGAAGCGTGCCTGTACATCGGGCCCGGCCTCGAACCGCCCGCCGGCGAGCCCCGCCATCACATCCATGAGGAAGGCCAGGTGGTCCTCCGGCTCGCTCATGGCCTCAACCCGCGAGAGGCCGAGAGCCGCGAGGTCCTCTCGGACCAGCGCGAGCGGGCGCTCGTTGAGGAAGCCGGTGAGATAGTAGGAGGCGTAGGGGAGAAGCTCGCCCCGACCAACGCCGATGAAGAGTGCGAAGAACTCGCGCTCGACCTCTGCGCCCGTCGTCTCTGCCGCCGCGCGGCTCAGATCCGCGACGTGCTGACCGAGGATCCCTCCGCCGCCCGAGAGGCCGGCGAGCGTATCGAGAAGGTCCTGGCCGGGCGGACGTCCGAGCAGGACGGCCAGGAGGTCGTAGTGCCGCGCGCGAAGTCCGTCGACGTCGTCCACGCGGGCGCCGCCCAGCGCCTCCGATTCCATAGGTCCGAACGCCGACGCCACTGGAGTGTTCTACTCGCCCGAGATCGGACCGATCTCGCTCTCTGGAACGACAATAAGAAAGGCTCTTATCTCCCGCAATCCAAATCTCCTAGCTCGTACTGGGCATCGCGCCGCCGTGACGCCGCAGGCGCGGTTCCGGACGCGTCTCCTTTCCGTCGGCTGCGGGCACGGAGTCGCGCGCGGGCGTCGGATCAGAAAAGGCCGGAGCGGCTAGCTGGACCGTAGCCGTGGGGGCCGGGAGGGCCGGCGCGTGGTCCGCCGGATCAGGTCCGGGCGGAGCGGAATCGGCCGCGAGAGGACATTCCGGCGTCTGACCGGGCTCCGGCGAACCGTCGGGCGGGCTGTCGGGGGTCTCAGCCGATGCCGGCGTCGCTTCGGCGGCCCCGCCCAGGAGACGGCCGAGCATCGCCTGGACGTTGTCGCTCGGCAGGAGCGGGCCGAGGCCGGGGACGCCGCCCGGGCTGTTCCAGTCGTAAGCGTATTCCCGCGCCTCGCTGACGAAGTCCCGGATGGCGGGGTCGAGCGACCACATCCGGCGCAGGGCCGCGTTGCGCAGGACCGCCGGGACGCCGGCCCGCAGGAACGGGGCGAGGTCGGTCTCCGCGGTCAGGGCTTCGAGGGAGGGGAGATCCAGCACGGGATCGTCCGCCGGCTCCGGTTCCGGCGGCCGCGCCTCGGGGCCGGTCTGCGGCGCGATGAGATCCGCCTCGGCGCCTTCCGCGTCCGGCTCCGGGAGAGGCGCCCTGGCGGAGACGGCCGGCGCGGCCCGTTCCGCCAGGGCGGCCGCGCGCACGGCGCGCTTGCGCCGGGTCCACCGCGAGAGGAAATTCTCGCTCATTCGCGCCGCTCCCGAGTCCCCTGCGCCCGGTGGGCCAGCGCCTCGGGATCGGCGCGGTCGCGCTTGCGCTTCTCGAACTTGCGCTCGACGTGGAAGGCCTCGAAGAAGGCCAGCAGCTTCGCCTGCACCTCAGGCGGCATCGGCACCGGCTCGACGATCTCGCCGACCCCTTCGGCCATGGATTCCCCCTCATAGGGGTCGGCCGTGACGCTCGCGACCGCGTAGGTCTCGTCGCCGTTGTTGCGCAGGGCGACCCAGAGGGAAGGGCGCCCGGAGACGAGATTGTCGCGGTAGTGCCCGGTCTCGCCCGGATGCAGCGCGACTTCGTACGAGCCGGCATAGAAGGTCGCCTCGCCCTCGGTCTCGGAGAGCTTCGTCCAGGGCGAGGCGGCCGCCGCCGCCGGCAGGGCCCCGACCGGGATCCAGGCATGGCTCGCCCAGGGGCCGGTCAGGCGCCGCCGCGCGACGATGATGCCGATCTCGAAACGGTGCTCGGGCGTCGTGGACATGTCAGGCGGCCTCCCGGCCTTCGGCGAGGGGCAACCCGACGACGAGATTGTGCGGCTTGAGCTGCACGCTGCGATCCGGCGCCGCCGCGAGCAGGAGATACACCGGACGTTCCCCCACAGCCGGCAGGACCTGCGTAGGGTCGTCGAAGGTCAGGCTGAACACGGCGAGCACCCGCTCGCGCGTTCCGGCATCGAGCGCGTCGCCGCGCCAGAGCGCGTTGCCGAGGCGCGTCGCCTCCGAGTCGAGGCCGACGAACCAGCGCCAGTCGGGGTCCTCCAGCCGGTCGAGGGGCGTCACGCGCACCGCGACGTTCAGCAGGTGGCCCACGAAGGTCTCGATCACCCGGGCCAAGCCCGCGCGGCTGCGGGGATCGGAGCCGAGATTGAGCGCCATCGTGAAGGCGTCCGACCGGCTCCAGTACGTCCAGGCATTCTCGGCCGTCAGCACGTCCAGCTCGTTCGCCGCCTCCTTGCCCAGCATCGTCAGCAGGGGCGACAGCGGCGCACTGCCTTCGCGGGCGGCGATCACCTCGGCATCGGCCAGGAGCACGGCGCCTTCGTGAAAGCTCACGCGCTGGGGGCGGAAGAACAGCTCGGCCGCGCGCAGGACGAAGGGATCGTCGCAGCCGTCGAGGGCATTGCGCAGGATCAGGTGGACGAGCTGGTTCAGGAACAGGGACGGCACGCCCTGGAGGTCGCCGCGCACGAGCGACAGATATCCGGCCTCCACGGAGCGGGCCGCGAGCAGTCGATCGCGGAAGGCGAGGATCACCGCCCAGTTCTCCCGAGCGTCGGCGTCGGCGATGGCGGCGATCTCGGCGGGCTCCACGCGCCGCCGGGGCGCGTCCAGGAGGGCGGCATGGAGGGCGATCTCGGACGCGCAGGCGTCGTCCGGCGGCACGAGTTCGGGCCGCGCCAGATACGCGAGGATCAGTTCGTCCGTGACCGCGAGGCCGCCGCCGGCCGTACGCTGCGTGAGGTGGTGGCCGCTTGAGACCCAGAACTCGGTCATCCGGTCAGTCTCCCGCCGTCGTATCACGCAGAAGGCCGACAAGGTCGGCCTGTTCCTCCGGCTCGTCGTCCTCGACGAAGAGGAACGCGCGCCCGTGGGACCGGTCGAGGCCGGGCCGGTGGTGCAGCGTCCGGAAATCCTCCCGGATTGCCCCGTCCGTCGCGACGCGGTGCAGCGCGACGACGCTGCCGACCGGCAGATCGCAGAGGGACGCGGCGACGTCGAGTTCCTCGCGGGCGGCCGCACGGGCGGCCTCCCGGTCGGGCGCGCCGAAGCGCGCGTGGATGTGGCGGGCGAGCAGCTCCTCGGCCCCCGCGCGCTCCTCCTCGCTCGCCGCGCTCACCACCACCAGGGTGGAGAAGCCGAGCGAGCTTACGCCGACGAACCCCGAGCGGAAGGCCGTCAGGGCCTTGCCGGTCAGTTGCGACGGATCCCCGTCGAGGAACAGGAAGGTCCCTGTGACGGCCCATTCTCCGGGTTCGGCGGCCTGCGCGAACACGAAGGTGTCGGAGGGATCGAGCCGCAGGGTTCGGAGGAGCTTGAGCGTCACAGCCGGACTCCGCCGGTCTTCGGATCGCGCCAGCCCGGCGCCTCCAAGTCCGTGCGCAGCGATAGGTGCTCGACCCGCCCGTCCGGCCAAGTCAGCCTGCCATCGGCGCCCGGCTCGATCGCGGCCCGCACACCGGATTCCAGCGGCAGATGGGCGAGGTAGAGCGCCGCGACACGGTCGAAGCCGTCCTCGCGCCAGATCTCGAAGGTCTTGGTCAGGTGGCGCGCGAAGCTCTCGACCAGGGGCACGCGCAGGTTCGCGCCGAAACCTTCCTCCTCCAGGGCAGTGGAATCCGGCGTGTGCCCGGGGTCGCCCGCCGCGAGTTTCGAGGCGAGCAGCATCCCCGAGAAGACCAGCCAGTCCGGCTCCTCATCCTCGCGGCACGCTTCAGGCCAGCCGAGGCGCCCGCCACCCAGGCGCGCGCCGTTGAACAGCAGCGTCCCGGGCCAGTCGAACGTCACCGGGATCTCCGGCGGTCCGAAGACGCCCACGGCATTGCACAGGGCGACCATCCCGGCGAAATGCGCGCGGCGCGCGGTGGCGAGCGGCTCGGTTGGGGCGAGCACCACGGCGAGGTCGATCAGGTCGTCGCGCCGGCCCAGGACGAGCGTCGCCGCGTCCGCCTCGCCCGACGCGGCGAGCCGGCAGGCTTCCGCGTGCGCGTCGGATGGCGGCTCCGCTGCGCGCGCGCTGAAGCCGGGGGGCAGGACCAGCCTCGACGGGCCGGCATCGACAGGGACAGTCATGGAGCGGCTTTGGCGAGGGGCCGATGAGAGTGAGGGACAGGGTTGCGACCTGCGCCCGCATGCCGGATCGTTGTTTCGAATGGTTCGAGTATAAAGGACGGGCCCCGCCGCGCGAAGGGGCCTCCCATTCGCACTTGTACCCGGGTCCGATCTTGTCCGACCGCCTCGTATTCGCCTGCTCCTGCGAGCGGACGATGTCCCTCGATACCGCCGTCATTGGCCAGGCCTGCGGCGGCGAGCTTCGCACCGCCGACCAGCTCTGCGGCCGCGAGCTCGATCGCTTCCGGGAGGCCCTGGCGACCGGGCGGCCCGTCACCGTGTCCTGCACGCTCCAGGCGCCACTGTTCGACGAGGTCGCCGAGGAGGCAGGGGCGGAGGACCGGGTGGTCTACGCCAAGATCCGGGAGACCGCCGGCTGGTCGTCCGACGCCGCGGCGGCCGGACCGAAGATGGCCGCCCTGCTCGCCGCGGCGGCGGAGCCGCTCCCCGATGCCGCCACCGTGGCCCTGGAGAGCCGCGGCGTCGCCCTGATCTACGGGCGCGACGAGGTGGCGGTCGAGGCCGGCCGGCGGCTCGCCGAGCATCTGGACATCACCGTCCTGCTGACGCGCCCCGGCGAGATCTCGCCGCTGCACCGCAACGCCTTCCCGGTCCTGCAGGGCACGATCCGAACCGCCAAGGGGTACCTCGGTGCGTTCGAGCTCGGCATCGACGATTATGCCCTCCCGGCCCCGTCCTCGCGCACGCATCTCGTCTTCGGCGCGCCGCGCAACGGGGCCGTGTCGACCTGCGACCTCGTCATCGACCTCTCGGCCGGCGCGCCGCTGTTTCCGGCACATGCGGTGCGCAGCGGTTATCTGCGCGCGGATCCCGGCGACCCGGCCGCCGTCGAGCGCGTGCTGGCGGAGGCGTCCCATCTGGTCGGCACGTTCGACAAGCCGCGCTTCATCGACTTCCACGGCGACTTGTGCGCGCACAGCCGCTCCCGCATCACGGGCTGCACGCGTTGCCTCGATGTCTGCCCGACCGGCGCGATCGCGCCCGCGGGCGACACCGTGCACATCGACCCATACGTCTGCGCGGGATGCGGCTCCTGTGCCGCACTCTGCCCGACCGGAGCCGCCGCTTACGCGCTGCCGACCTCCGACGCGCTGATGCGCCGGCTGCGCAGCCTGATGCGCGCCTACCGGAAAGCGGGCGGGCAGAACGCCCTCGTCCTGGTCCACGACGGCGACCACGGCGAGCCGCTGATCGACGCGCTCGGCCGCTACGGCGACGGCCTCCCCGCCCACGTGCTGCCGGTGCAGGTCAACGAGGTCACGCAGATTGGATCGGAGGTGATCGCGGCCCTGTTCGCCTACGGCGCGGCCGGAATCCGGGTCCTGGTCCGGGCCCGTGCCAAGCACGACCTCGAGCCCCTGTACCGGACCCTGACCCTCGGGGATACGCTGGCGCAGGCGCTGGGCTACGGTGCGGAGGACGGCGGGCGCGTGGTCGAGACCATCGAGACCGATGATCCAGATCTCCTGGGCGCCGCCCTCCGGCAGGCCACGCCGGGGCGGCAGGCCGCGGTGCCGGCCGGTCTGCTGTTCCTGGGGAACAAGCGCGAGGTGCTGCGCCATACCTTCCGCGGCATGCACAGTGCCGCACCGGCACCCGTCGACCGGGTTCCGCTCGCGGCCGGCGCCCCCTTCGGCGGCCTCGATTTCCGGGTCGCGGACTGCACCCTGTGCCTCGCCTGCGTCAGCGCCTGCCCGACCCACGCCCTCTCCGACAGTGCCGAGCAGCCGCTTCTCGGCTTCGAGGAGAGCCTCTGCGTGCAGTGCGGCCTCTGCGCCGCGACCTGCCCGGAGGACGTCATCACCCTGCGCCCGCAGGTGGATTTCGCGGCCTGGGCGGCGCCCCGCCGGGTCGTCAAGGAGGAAGAGCCCTTCTGCTGCACGCAATGCGCCAAGCCCTTCGGCACGCGCTCGACGATCGAGCGCATCGTCGAGCGGCTGCGCGAGCGGCACTGGATGTTCAGCGGGGCGGGCGGCGAGGCGCGCCTGCAAGCGCTGTCGATGTGCGAGGATTGCCGGGTCGAAGTCGCGGTGAACCAGGGCTTCGATCCGCACGCGGCGCCGGAACGCGACAAGCCCCGGACGACCGAGGATTACCTGCGCGCGCGCGCGGGCAGCTGACGGGCGCCTCAGCGAAGCGCGGTGGCGCGTTCGAGGAACTCGATCAGCGCCGCGCGGTCCGCTTCGCTGCCGATCGTCTGCTCGGGCATCTTCGTCCCGGGCGTGTAGCGGGCGGGGCCAACCTCGAAGAGCCGCGAGACGGTCTCGGGCGTCCAGACGAGGTCCATCCGCTTCAGCGAGTCCGAGTACCGGTAACCGGGCACGCTGGCGATGCGGCGGCCGAACAGGCCGGCGAGCGTCGGCCCGGCCCGCTCGCCCGCGTCGGACGTCAGGGTGTGGCAGGCGACGCACGCCCCGAACACCTCGGCGCCCCGGCCGCCCTGACGGACCGAGAGCGGATCTGCCGGGCGCCGCATGATCAGCGCGCCGATCGGTTCGCCGCTCCTCGCGTCCCAGCGCCGGACGAGGCGGTCGCCGCCGCCCGTGACGAGTTCGGCCCCGTCCGGACGCCAGGCGAGCGACCAGACTGGGAGGCCGGGCCCCACGAGCCGCAGCTGGACCTGGCCGGTCGCCCGGTCGACCACCACGATGGTCCCGCCCGCCGTCGCAGCAGCCACCCTGGCCCCGTCCGGAGACAGGGCCAGGGCGATCACCGGGTTCGGGCCGATTTCGGCGGCGGCCCGGACCGTACCGTCGGCTCGAACGAAGCGGAGGATCGCATCGGCCCCGGCGGCCGCGATCTCGCCGTCCGAAGCGACCGCGACGGCGTTGAGGCCCGTGGGTGCGGTGGCGATGACCTGAGATGCGCCCTCCGCCGGCCAGAGCCGTACCGCCCCGTCGGCGCCGGCCGTGACCGGCGCGCCGCCCGGCAGGAAGGCCACCGCATTCAACGGGCCGCGGTGCGGATCGAGCAGCCGGCTGTCCCCTCCGGCGAGCGGCCAGAGCCGCGCCGTGCCGTCCCAGGAGGCGGAGGCGAGCGACAGGCCGTCCGGCGAGACCGCGAGCGCGACGATCGGGCCTGTATGGCCCTCCAGCACCCGTTCCGGCTCCGCGCGCCCCAGGCGCCACAGGGCGATCCGCCCGTCCTCGGAGGCCGTGGCGAAACGGCCGTCCGGCAGTGCGGCGACCGCGTTCACCGCACCGTCGTGGAAGCGCAGCACGCCGAGCGCGGCACCGGTCTCGATGGCCCACACGATGGCGGATTGGTCGAAGCCGCCCGAGATGGCGAGGCGCCCGTCGGCGGTCACGGCGAGCGCCCGGACCGGACCACCGTGGCCGCGCATCTGCGCGCGGGCCGGGACGCCGCAGAGCAGCAGGAGGGCGATCACGCCTAGGATCCGCGCAAAGCTGGTCATCGGGGCTCCGCTTCAAATGGATCGCCCCGCTATAGCACAGTCCCCACCGCCAGCCGCGGCGGTTCTAGCTGCGATCGGTTCGGCTTTTGGGCGTCGGATACAAGATGGTGAGCCATAGTCGGGGCGGCGCACGCGTCTAATATTGATCATCAACACAGGTTTGGGCATTGTTCCAGGACGACGGCGAGCCGCTGTTCTTCCCGAGTGCCGCGTCCGTAACACGCTAACTCGACATCAGCGGGTTGGAGGGCCGGATTGGCGTCGACGCGCGATGTACCAGAGACCCAGGACCACGACGGCCACGAGCAGGCTCAGCCAAACCCAGTTGAAGTCTATCGCCGCGGCCGTGGCTGCTCCCGAGCTGGATTGCGAAGGGCCCGTTCCCGAAATTGGCGGGGCTGGGTTGGTCTGCTGAGCCACGGACCCCTGAAGGCCCGAAGTCCATAATAACCCGGTGAGGATGGCGCTTCTCATAGAATTCCTTTGGTCAAACATGGACGGCTAAGGGCGAGATTTTCCGGAGCGGAAGGCCGGAGCCGCTTGCAGCTGCGCCCGGGTGAGGCGGACCTCGGCGCGCCACGGCTTGTCGCCAACGAGGACCGTGGCCGTCGTGCTGCTGGGCCGCTGTGCCTCCACTGAGCCGGTCGCGCCAGTCACGCGACCGCTATGCTGATTTTGAACTGCGCCGAGCGTGTCGCGGGTTGTCCGTGCACCCGGCATGGTATCCGGCCCCACCTGCGCGGCTGCCTCAGCGCTGGGCGCCGTCTTGGGCGTCACGACCGAACTCGGTCCGTCCATCAGCGGCACATCGCTGAAGTTCCAGCCGAGCTGGTCGAAAGGAAGCGCCACATATTTCTCGCCCACGCCCAGGAAACCGCCGACGCCGATGATCACGGCGCGGACCTGCCCGCTTCCGTCGACCAAAACGTCCTCGATCTTGCCGATCTCGACATGATCCATTCCGATGACCGGAACCCCGATCATCTCGGAGGCACGTATAGTTCCCGGCTCGGGTCCCTCGATGAACGGTGTCGCGGGTGCATCCGACTGCACCGCCGACGAGGCCGCCGCTAGGGGTAGCGAGGCGCCGGTGACGAGAAGGACAGCCAGCGTCGCGATTTTGAGCGGGGCACCGCGCATTCAAGGCTCTCCAGACTCAGGCAAAAACACTTGAATCGAGAACAAGGGCCGCGCGTTCGGGTTCATCGCAGGCGCAAATGGGCCGGAACGGGCATCCCTCTGGCGCGGGACGTCCCTTTTGTCGGTGCCCGCGGGTTGAGGGCCGCGACCCTCAAGCACGCCCATCACGAGTCTGACAATGACCGGCCCGTTAAGGTCTCCTACAATCATCTCGGGGCATGGGCAAGTGAGGTCTTGATCAAGCCGGGCCGACGGTCAGACCAAGGATGATCTCCATGGGTCTAGCGGCAGTCGTAGCCCTGCCTACATCAAGGCATTCAGGCGCATTTTCAGGCCAGGTGAGTAGAACCGGTCGCACGCGACCATGAAGGTTCACATCGTCGAATCGGTCTCAGACTATAGGCTGCCTCGTCGTGCTGAAAAGCAGTTCGGAGTCAGCCGGAGTGCCTCTGCCAACCTGCTCGAAAGGTTACCTGAATTCGCGGGGCCGAGGGGAAGGCGCCCTTGTTTTCCACGATCATCTTCATCGTGGCTGCGCTGAACCCCGATCATGAACATAACTGCCGCACCGGGGGTTGAACCCTGAAAGAAGCCGCGGGTCCGGGAGAGTCCGGGATCCGGTGTCGGAAGCGAAAGGAAACGCGAGATGGCTGCTCGCCGAATTACGCTGAGCTCGCGGGACCGTTACAAGCTCCGGCTCTCAGTGAGTGAGAACCGCTTCTACATGGCCGACCTGAGCCTGCTCAGCTTGGCGCGGCGTGGGTTCGTTGTGCCGACCGGGCGCATTGATGCATGGGACCGAGCGGAGTGGACGATTACCGCGACAGGCCAGGACGCGCTCTCGGCAGCCGAAAGCCACCTCACCGATGCCATAGATCTCGGCGCGCGGCTCCAGGCGTAGAAGAAGTAGGCGATGCGCCGGAAAACCGGGTACTGACGACGTTATCGCCGCGATAAACCGCGCGTCGGAGCTAAATTGCGAATCTGCGTACCGACCAGACGATGCGAATCCCTATGTTATATTTTAACCGGTGCGTCCGGGCACAGGCGGGCCTGTTCGTCGACGAGGCAGAGTCAAAGATTATGGCGGCCTGGGAACAGTTGAGTGCTCACCACCGCTGCAGCCAGAGCGTCTGCTTCCAGGATCGGTGGCAAGATTGTCTCTGCAACGTGATTGAAGTGGTAAGAGCGTCCGCTTTCCCGCGAACCTCCTCCAAATCGGAATAGCGGCTTTCGACCCAACCCGGCCGTCCGAGCAGCCGTTGCGTCCGCCCGGAAGCAGCCATTCATCCACTGTCCGAGAACGACCGACAGCAAGCGTTCAGCGCCGGATCAGGACGACACCGACGATCAGCAGCGCGACGCCGAGCAAGCGGGTGAGATCGACCGACCTCTGCGCAAGCCCCAGCCAGCCGAAATGGTCGAAGGCGACTGAGCCGAGCATCTGACCGGCGACTAGTAAAGCGATGAAGGTCGCAGCCCCAAGTTGTGGCACCAGGAAGATTGCGAGCCCGATGAAGATCGCGCCGAACATGCCGCCACTCCAAGCCCACCACGGGATACGGCTGGCGACCGCGACGGACGGGGCCGGGTCGCGCAAGGTCACGGCCAGCACGACCATACAAATCACTCCGACGAAGTAGCTCATGAAGCCGGACCACGCGGCCGAGTTGAGAGCCGCACGCAAGTTTGCGTTCAGCACCTGCTGCACGACGATGCTGATACCAGCCACGACCGCGAGGGCTGATGGGAGAAACACGTTGAGCATCGCTCGATGGTCCTGTCCGGCGGCATCGCGTCTGTCGGTTCGGCGCGGCTGGCATTGACAACCATTCTGTTCATATGCCGTCAAATGCCCAAAGACTGCGTTTCCATGCACAGAAGGCATCATGAACCCGGGTCATCTCGATCTTTTCCGCGCAGTTCTGAGGCACGGCGGCATGACCAAAGCTGCGGCCGCGCTCGGCATCGGTCAGCCGTATGTCAGCAGGGCGGTCGCGCAGCTTGAGGCCGAACTCGGGTTCGAGCTGTTCATTCGCGGGCACGGCAGCGCGACGCCGACCCTGGAGGGCGAGGCGTTCGCCCGCGAGGTCGAGCGCACCTATGCCGGGCTCGACCACCTGCGCGACGCCGCGCGTCAAATCAGGGAACTAGGAACGGGACCGCTGAAGGTAGCCTGCCAGCCGTCGCTTGCATCGCGCCTGCTGCCGCGTGCGATCCGCCGCCTCGGCCTGGAATGTCCGGGGGCGCGTGTCGCGCTCCACGTCCCCGCGCCGGACACGATTTGGTCTTGGGCGGCGTCTGGCCAGTGCGACCTGGGGATCGGGCGACCACGCGCCGGCTACGTCGGCGTCGACAGCGAACCGTTCCTGACGGTTGAGGCGGTCTGTGCACTGCCAATCGGGCACGCGTTGGCGGCGGCCCCCTTCGTGACCGTACAGGATCTCATGGCCGAGACCCTGATTGCGGGGGCTCCCGGCGTTTTCCAGCAATCGGTCGAAGCCGCATTCGCTGAGGCGGCAACGGAACCGAGGTTCCTCCACATGGCGCAATACACGGCAGCACGCTGCGGCTTGGTGGCGGAAGGGGCCGGATTAGCCATCGTGGACCCCATTCCGGCGCGCGAACTCACCCATCTTCCTATCGTGCTGCGCCCGTTTCGACCCAGCCTGCCCATCGATTCGGTGATGATCCGCCCGACTGGTCGACCTCTGGGGCGGCTGGCAGGGCAGCTCGTCCGCATCCTGAAGGCGGAGCGGGAACACATTTTGGCAGAGCAGGAACGGTGATCGCACGCGAGGCCGCCCATCATGATCCGCGCGACTGTCCGGTTGCGTGGGAATGCTTCTCAAAAGCAGCCAGACCGTTTTCCACCCATCCTTGTCATTCGAAGGCGTCGGCCGGCGCGACTGGAGCTGGCCGAGAGCTGCCGGTCCGCTTCAGAGAAGGTTCTCAAGAGAAGCGGACGGCCTCCTACCGACCCATTCTTGCCGCCGCCACAGCTGTTCGCATTTCTCGAAAGCGGGCGTAGACAGGACGCCGTTCAATGTCGGCTCACGGTAGTCAGCGGGCGTCTGAAGGGCTGAGCGCCGAAGCCAGAAGCGGCCGATGGAGGCGCAAAGCAGGCGAGACGACCCCGCCGAGCGCGTCATGCATGCTTCGCTCAACGACCACGTCGCCGAGACGTTCATGGAAGCGTTGAGAAGGCTCGTTCTGCTTGATCTCTTAACCGGGGCTCAAGCCTTGCCATGCGCTGATTGGTCATGGCGTTCGCTCCCACTGCTACGCCTCCACCGGCTTGGCGCTTCGTTTCCTGGCTGACCGCCTCGCCACTGCAGGTTCCTCCGGACGTATCCACTGTCTTGCGGAGGCGCCTTATCGTGGGGACTGCCCCCCTTTGCGTGGCCGCCGTCGTCGGTGCCGCTCTGGCCAGTCTCGCCGTCCTGCGTGTCCCCACGCCGGTGATGCTCGCTTGGCTCTGCGCCGACCTGGCGCTCACCTTCGTGCGCCTGATGAGCATGCTGGTGATGAGGCGCGCTGTCCGCGGCCCGGCTCTTCCGTTAGACCCCGGGTTCCCGCTTACGGACCTTTACGTGCTCAGCTCCATGCTGTGGTGCACCCAGATTGGCTGCGGGGTCGGCTTATGCATGGCCTCGGCCGATCCGGTGCTGGTGCCGTTCGCCTGCCTTGCGACAACGGGATTTGTGGGTGGGCTAGCAGCCCGCAATCCCGGTGCCCCCCGCATGACCGTACTCCAGATGATCAGCGTGGTCGTGCCGTTCGCGATCGGGGCGGTACTGAGCGGCCAACCCTGGCTCTTGGCCCTCTGCGGGCTGGCGCCCCTCTACGTCGTGGCGGTCGCGGCCGTGAACGGGCGCTTGCACACCGACTATGTAGCGCTGCTGAGCGCCGAGCGGGCGCTGCGCCAGCAAGCCTTTCACTGCGGGCTCACCGGGCTGCCCAACCGCACCTTCCTCAATCATGCCATGATAGCCGCACTCGAGGGCGACGGGAGTGAGGAAGAGCATGCACTCGCACTGCTCTACCTTGACCTGGACGGCTTCAAGACCGTGAACGACACCTATGGTCACGCTGCTGGCGATCTCCTTTTGCAGCTGGTCGCGCGCCGCCTGAAGGACTTGGCCATGACAACCGACGTTGTTGCCCGTCTCGGCGGCGACGAATTCGCCGTTCTTTTATCAGGGCCGCGAGCCGTGTCCGCTGAGCTGATGGCCGGCATGATTATTTCGGCTGTGGGGCTACCCTATGACCTCGGCGGAGACACGTTGGTTCGGATCGGGGTGAGCGTCGGGATTGCAGAGCGTGATCCGGATGCCTCCGACAGCCACTCGCTCCTCGCAAACGCCGACCGCGCCCTGTACGCCGCCAAAAAGCAGGGCAAGGGTACCTTTCATCGGGCGCGCCCCGCCAGAAATGATGGCGACCGCACATCGAAGTCCATTAGCGCATAAACTTGTTGGATGCTGAGCACAAACATGACCAACAGGACGGCTTGGATGCTGCTGTGTCTGTAGTTCCGGGGATGGCCTAATGCGGCTACTTCGCTTGGGAGAAGGTCGGCTGCGATGCAATCGCCGACCGGAAGCGGAAGGGCCAAAAACCACCCTGAGCGGCCTTTCTAGGCCGGACCTGACTTCGCCATTGATCTCAATTCAGACGGTCTGAAAAAGCCGATGGAGGCGCTGTCTCGCTGGAATCGCCGGAAGGTTTGTACATCTATAAGGTGCAATCTAGGTTGTATCAAATGCGATCGCGATTGCTATCAGCATGTTCTGTTGGACAGTGCACTCTTTCGCAAGGCGCCGCTGATAGCTCCACCAGCGATCTAAGCCCGCCGTTCAACAGAAGTCTAGGACGCTCAGAACATGTTCTCCCGCCTCCTCACCTCGCTCTTCCTCCTGGCCTTGCGCTCGCCGGTCTGCGGATGGGTGGTGCGGACGATGATTATCTGGGCGTCTAGAGAAGCGTCACCCCGCGGCAAGGCCGCCCACGGCGGCGCTGGCAAGATGGTCCCAGTCCGGTAGGCAATTGGTCGGCCGAGAGTGATTCAAGCCGCGCGGGCGAGATCACCCTCGATGGCGACGAGAGCCCGCTCAAGCGCCGCGAAGCAGACTGGATCGAACGCCGCTCCAAGGTCCGCGCGCATGATGCCGAGCGCCTTCTCAAGCGACATAGCTGCGCGGTAAGGCCGGTTGGCGGTCAGCGCATCGAACACATCGGCTACTGAGACAATGCGGGTCTCGGGCGCGATCGCATCGCCAGCGAGCCCGCGTGGATAGCCCCTGCCGTCCAACCGCTCATGATGACCACCACCTATGCTGGCCATCTCATGGAACACCGCGACGCGGGCCAAGATGGTCTCGGACAGAGATGCGTGGTTGCGCATATCGCGCCACTCCGCCTCGTCCAGCTTGCCGTTCTTGTCGAGGATCGCGTTCGATACCCCGAGCTTGCCGACATCGTGAAGGAGCGCAGCTCGCTTGAGCCACCGGCGTCGTTCCGGCGAGTAGCCGAGTTCAGCCGCGATCATGTCGGCGTAGACCGCGACGCGCTCAGAGTGGCCAGAAGTGAACGGACTTTTGGCGTCGATGATCTGTGCGAAGGCACGGGCGATATCGTCGAGGTAATCCTCGTCCACCACGATCGGGCTGGCCGGCGCCAACGCGACCACTGCTTCCTCGACCTCTTCCGAGGCCAGGGTGTCCCAGAACCCGGTTTCGGAGGCGATTTTCTCGAAGCAGGCGACGACCTGAGGATCGAACCATGTGCCCGAGCGCGCCCGGACCTCGGCTATCGCGGCCGCGGGACCGGCTGCGGTGTGGAACACGTCCACGACCTGGGCGAGTAGTGCCACGCGTGCGTAGAGCGGGATCGCGGGGCCGGCGAGGCGGTCCGGCCGACCACTGCCGTTCCAATGCTCGTCCAGCGCGTGGATGGCTTCGCAGACGCTTGCCGGGAAGCGAAGCTGACGGGCAATCTGCGCGCCGCGCTGGCAGCGCGTCTGGATGAGGTCGTCGACGATCGTGCCGCCGTTCTGCAGGATGTTGAGCACAGCGCGGAAGCGTTCGGCGAGGCCTGCCTTGAGACCCGTGTGAGAAAAGACGAAGCCGAGCACCTTGGGCAGGCTGTCGCTCACCGTCTTGAAGTCGCGCTTGAAGCTGAGGTCGTCAGAGAGATAGAGCTCGCAGATGCGCGCGGCATTGCTGGAGCAACCAAGGTCCTTCAACATCACCGTATGGTAGAGTTCCCAGAGTTGCAGATCCGGAAGGCCTAGCTCACGACCGATGTGGAAGCCGATCCAAGTCGCGCGGACGCAATGGCCAACGGGCTGACCCTCCGTGAGGTCAAGGGCGTGGCTTAGGGCGCCTAGAATTTCTGAGAGCTGGATCGTCGTGGCTTCCACTTCGCCGCCTGACACGATCCGCATCGTTCTCGTCCAGTCACTTGTCTTATAGGCCTCTATAGGCGGCGACACTGCCAGCAGAGCCTGACCAAAACGTTGCGCGTGGTCCTGTCGTACTCGCCTGAAACGCTGGCCACGGTGCGGCCGCACGAGCGTTGGCCCGGAGTTTCACACCGAGGGAACGAGACGTTCGACGCCGCAGGTGCCTCCGCGTTGCGGCTGGGACTCAAGCTATGTCGACGTCCGCTTCCAAGCATACGCCTCTCGGAAGCGGACCGGCGGAAAACCACCCCAAGCGGTCCTACGGCTTGCGACCCAAGCGCGCCGTCCAAGTTGGTTCGGACGAATCCCGAAAGCAGTCATGCCTCCCGGGCGCCGGTACCCTGATGTCCGCCGCTCTGTTCGAGCGCATGCTCCGAAAGGCTTAAGCCCGGACCAAGAGAAGCGCCCACACCTTCATGCTGACACCCGCAGGTCAGTCGGATCCGAACCCGACGCTTTAGGCGCCGGGGCATGCAAGTTCGAGGGGGCCAGGACGCGCCAGTCGGCCCGGATGCGCCGTCCCTCCGCGATCCGCACCGTGAAACCCCTCTCGTCGAAGAACTCCAGCAGCGGCATGGTCAAGTTGCGACCGATGCCGGCTGTCTCGCGGAAGCGCCCGACCGTTAGCAGGCCTTCGGGATGCTCACGCGCCACCGCGTCCGCTATCCGCGCCAGTTCTGCGACCGCCTCCGGCAGCGCGTAGTAGCTCTTCGAGACGCGCGTGAGCCAGCCGAGGCGGCCGACCTTGTCGAGGAGGTGGCGAAGATCATCCGGCTCGCGGTCCACCCGGTCGGCGAGGACGGTGAGGCGGGGCTGGTCCAAGCCCGCCTCCTCCAGCACGGCGCGGACGGCATCGTAGACGATGGCGTCGGCCGGACGCAGGCGCGCCTTGTGGCCGGGCAGGTGCAGGAGCGAGCCGCGCCGCAGGACGCGTTCGGTCCGAACGAGGCCATCAAGGGCGGCCGCAAGGGCCGGACGTTCCCCAGCCTCTACCGTCGACGCGATCTCGTCGCTCGTCAGCCCGGGGTTGTCAGGCTGCGCCATGTGCGTCCGGGCGAGGTCGGACAACACGCTCGCGGCCAGCGCGGCGATCCGCGCACCCTGGAACGCGAGCCGGCGGCCATCCTCCGCGACGACCGCCCCCGCATCCGCAACGAGTGCATCGAGGGTTGCCGCGGTAAGGTTGCGCAGGCGAGCGAGGCGGACGAGGTCGACCCCCGGCACGGATGTGGCGAGGAGCCCTCGGAGAGCGCGACCGTCATCCGCGGTGTCGAGGGCTGCGACGACCGCTCGGCGTTCCGGTGTCCAAGGGCCCCGGCGCGGTCCGTCCACGTCGATCACCCGACCACCCCCGAGCGTGCGCGCGGCCGAGACGTCGCGCAGGACGAAGCGGTCCCCGGCGAGGGCGCCGACCTCGCGGTCCAGCGCGATCACCGCCTGGGCGGTCGCGCCGGGGTCGACCGATCCGCCGCCGGGGAGCAGCAACCGTCCGGTCACGGCCGCCGCGCCGAGATGGAGATGCACTGGGGTGCGATGGCGCAGAGACCGACCCTCGTGCGGCAGCACGCGCACGGAAACGTCGAGGCGGGTCGCCGGCCCGTGCAGGTTCGGCGCCAGGACCCACGTGCCCCGACCCACGTCGTCGACGGACAGGCGAGGACCGGCCAAGTTCAGGGCGCAGCGCTCCCCGGCGCGCGCCGTCTCGGCCACTGCGTCGTGGACGCGAACGCCGCGCACCCGGACCTCGCGTGCGCCGGGGGAGACGAGGAGACGGTCGCCTACCCGCACCGTGCCAGCGTGCACCGCCCCGGTCACGACAAGGCCGGCACCGGGCACCGTGAAGCGCCGGTCGACGGCAAGCCGGAAGCCGCGCTCCGCATCTGCCGGGACGTGGGAGCCAGCCGCGGCCTCCAGCAGGCGGGCGAGGTCATCGATGCCCGATCCCGTCAGCGCGGAGCACGCGACGACCGGTGCCGCCACGAGCCCGGTACCGGCGAGAAGGGCGTGGATTTCCCCGGTCACCGCCGCGATGCGGTCGGGATCGGCACGGTCGGCCTTCGTCAACGCGACGACGCCGCGGTCGAGGCCGAGAAGGTCGAGGATGGCGGCGTGCTCGCGCGTCTGTGGCATCACCCCGTCGTCGGCGGCGACCACCAGAAGCGCGCAGGACACGCCGGTGGCGCCGGCGACCATGGTGCGCACCAGGCGCTCGTGGCCCGGCACGTCGACGAAGCCGAGCGGGACCCGTAGGCGACCGTTCGCAGGCGCGTAGGCGAAGCCGAGATCGAGGGTGATGCCCCTGGTCTTCTCCTCCGGGAGCCGGTCGGCGTCGACGCCCGTCAACGCCTTCACCAGGGCCGTCTTGCCGTGGTCGATGTGCCCGGCAGTCGCGACGATCATGCTGTCCCTCGACCGAGCGGCATTTGACGCGGAGGGCCGGCGCAGGTCACCCCGCGCCGGCGTTTCCTTCAGCCCGGAGGCATCAACCCTTGATCCGGGTCTCGGCGAGTTCGGACATGCAGGTGTCGTAGGGTGTGAACGCCACCCGGTCCGACACCGCGAACAGGGTGAAGGGCGAGTACAGGAACAGGGCCTTGGCCTCGTCCTGCAGGTAGCGCTCCACCTCGCGCACCACCCCCTCCGTCCCGGTCTCCGGCGTATGCAGGAGCTTGTCGTAGAGGGCGTCGAACCTCGGGTCTTCCGGACCCTGGCGCAGGGTCGCGTCCTTCCCGAAGAATTCACGGTGCACGCAGGCCACCGGATATTGCGGCGTCCAGTCGAAATACCATTCGAGCTTGACGTCGAACTCGTCCGGCAGGTCGCCCCGGTCGCTGACGAAGCGGCAGCCCAGGCCGACCTTGGCGAGGCACTGGCCGATGGCCTCCACCACGCCCTTCCAGGCGGGCGACGCCACGAAGACCAACTCCCGCCCCCCGAGGCCCAGGCCGTCGAGCGTGCGCTTGGCACCCTCGGGGTCGTGTAGCATCGGCTTCATGTCCGGGTCCGCGCCGTAGCGGCCGGGCTGGATGAAGGCCGGGATTACCGTGCCGTAGCCATGCGCTCCGTGCTCCAGCACGAAGGCCTGGTCGATGGCGAGGTTGAGCGCCCGGCGGGCCTCCGGTTTGCGCCAGGGCGAGTCCGGACGGTTCTCGTTGAAGACGCCCGTCAGGATCGTCTTCGCCTTCTTCGTCTGGATCTTGCCGTGCTCGCTTGCCGGGAAGGCGTGCGCCTCGTCCGGCGTCAGGTCGAACACCACGTCGACCCGGCCGTCACCGGACGCCACCGACTTGATGCCCTCGGCCTTGCCGATCACGTTGTCGTAGACGATCCGGACCGTCGGCCTGCGGGCCGGGTTCCAGTACGTTGGGTTGGGCTCCATGACCACGCGGTCGGAGCGGCTATCGATGAGCGAGACGCCCTCGGTGAGCACGAACGGGCCAGTCCCCCACGGACCAGGCGCGTCGATGACTCACCAATGACCTTCTGCCGAACCCGTCTTCGGGTCGACGAAGCCCCACTCGTTCCAGAAGCGCGTAGACGGTAGGTGCATGCCGCGCAGCTTCATCAGCGCCGCGGAGTCCCCGCCAGGGAAGCGCATGCGAATGGTGCGCTCGTCCACCGCCTCGCAGGTCACGTCCCGGGCGAAGTTAAGGAAGGCGCCCGGCGGGTGCGGGTTGGTCCATTCCTGAACCTTGTCGAAGCCGAGCTTGAACATCGCCGCGTTGAAGGGCTCGCCGTCCTGGTAGACCGCGTCCCGCATCGTGAGTTCGAGGGTCTCCTTGTCGAGCCAACGCCAGCTCTCGGCGAGGCTCGGCTGGCCGATGCCGTCGTGGTCGACGCGGTTGGCCTCCTCCATCGTGTTCCAGGTGATGGAAAGCCAATTCACCGGCGACGGGTCGACCACCGTCACCGTGTTGTGGGGTCCCCAGGGCTGGCCGCCCCCTGGATCCCCGGTCGCTTGCGCGTCCATATTTCCTCCTATGTTCGACCCGCATGGCGTGCGGGCATCGTCCGGCCCATCGCGAGCCGACAAGTTGGAGGGCGCCGGCAATGACGCATGGCCCTCGATAGATCCGCCCGGGTCGCCGGCCATCCCGCCGTCGAACCCACGCAGGAAAAGTTCGCCTCCGCAGGGAGCATCGCCGCCTGCGCGCGGTGCATCCTCAGTCCGGGTCGTCGTCCCGGGCCATGCCCGTCGCGGCGACGCGGTCGGCGAGTTCCTTCAACTCCTGGCGCAGGTCGGCTAGGTCGCGCTCGCCTAGCCCGGTGCGGCAGACTACGGCCTGCTGAGCCTCCGAGACCCTGACCTCCAACGACCGGCCCGTCTCCGTCAGGGCGACGAGGACGACGCGCCGGTCATTGGCACGGGCGCGAGTGACGAAACCTGCAGCCTCCAGCCGGTCGACCAGGGGCGTGATCGCGCTGGACGTGAGTTGCAGCCGGGTGGCCAGGTCATGCACCGCCGTCACGCCGTCCTGCCAGAGCGCCAGCATGACGAGGTACTGCGGGTAGGTCAGCCCGAGCTCGCCCAGTAGCGGCCGGTAGGCGCGCACGACCGAGTTCGTCGCAGCGTAAAGGGCGAAGCAGAGTTGGTCGTCCAGCCGCAGCCCGCGTTGCTTCGTCGATGTCGCCATTGACCGGCGCTCCGTTCATACCTGAATCATTCATGCGTGAACGATGCTGTCAACCTGTCGGCTTCGCTAGCCGCACCGGAGAACGCCACCGGCTCGAAGGTCGCCCATATGCGCGGCGATCAGGCTGGCAGGACCGGAGATGGTGAATTTTTGGCAAAAGAGGAGGATTAAAAACGAGCCCCACACGTTTGTCTTCCCTCGAAATAGATCCGGCACTGTCATGGCTGTTTGGGAGGCGGCGCTACTCAGTCTAGTCGGCCTCTGAAATTAACTTGGGACAGCTTTGGTCCGGGGTGTGACTTCGGAGGTACATCGGTCCGCTGCGTTTTCGTCTAAGTTGCAGCACGATTGATGTCGCGAACAAGAGAGCGCTGTGATTAAAAACCTGCTTGGCATTCTGGTGGCGGGCACTGCTTTGACCGGCGTCGCCTCCGCCGCCGACCTGCCGCGCCGCGCCGCGCCGCCGCCGCCGGTATTCACCCCCGTCCCGGTGTTCACCTGGACCGGCGCCTACTTCGGTATCAACGCCGGCTACGCCTACACCGAGTCGGACACGATCCGGACCGTCGGCATCGGCACCCTTCAGAACAACGTCAACAACCTGCTGCGCAGCCCGGCGGTCCGCCTGCCGCAGGATGGTTTCTCTGCCGGTGGCCAGGTCGGGTACAATTACCAGTTCACCCCCGGCTCCGGCATCGTCGTCGGCGTCGAGGCTGACGCCCAGTACATGGATCTGCAGCGCACCGGCGTGCAGTCGATCTTCCGCCCGGCCTTCAACCCGAACGTTTTGACCAACACCTACCGGACGGACCTGAACTTCCTCGGCACCGTGCGCGGCCGGGTCGGCTACGCCTTCGACCGCGTGTTCGTGTACGGCACCGGCGGCTTCGCCTACGGCGACGTGACCCAGCGCGTCGGCTTCCAGACCGCCGCGCCGCTGACCTACTTCGGCAGCCGCTCGCGCATCGATACCGGTTACGCCTACGGCGGCGGCATCGAGTACGCTCTGCCCACCGACTCGTTCCTGAACTTCTTCCGGTCGAACGCCGTGACGATCAAGGCAGAGTACCTGCGCTACGACCTCGGCAGCCATAACCTGCTGGTCGGCTCCGTCGGCGGCCCGGGCGTCGGGTACATCTCCCGCTTCCGGACCGAGGGCGCCATCGCCCGCGCCGGCCTGAACTTCAAGTTCGGCTCCTACTAAGATCCGATCGAGCTGCTCCCCGCGGCCGTGCCGGGAGTGCGGCGGTGGGCGAGGGGTAGTTGGTCCTCCTCGTCGCCTTCCGTCGCGGAGGAGCAGCCATCCAGCTGAGCTTCGCATCCCCAGCCCGATCAAACTGGCCGCGAGGTCGGCTACACCCTGGGAGCACCCGCTCCTGGGGCGTTTTTTGGTATGACCACTACCTAATCGGGGCCGCACGTGCTGAACGAGTGTTCGGGAGCAGCCGCAGAGGGCTGTGGCCAACAAGTCGCTGCTGGCATGCTCCAACTGATCACTGGGCGGCCGCTTCGTCCGGGTCTACGCCCGAAAGCATCTCGGCCGTAAATCATCCTGAACGGCCATCCCGCCAACGACCCAATCGCGTTTGAGCCGTACCCCAAAGCGGTCGTCAGATTTTGTACGCTTCGTCCCGATTTGGCGCTTGTGCCGCCGGAGATGAGGGCCGAGGCAGCCGGATCCCCGAGCGTGATCTGCCCCCAATGAAGTGGTCCGCCCTGAGGTATGGCTTTCGGGCCAGGATGAGGACGGACAGACGGGAACGAAGCGGCACAAGCCGGAGGATGTCGTCGCCAAGCTGCGGCAGGTGGATGTGCTGGTCTCCCCGTGGGCCAGAGCGTCGGGGACGCGATCCGCACGATCGGCGTGACGGAGGCTACGTACTATCGCTGGCGCAAGGAGTACGGCGGCCTGAAGAGCGACTAGGTCCGGCGCATGAAGGACCTGGAGACCGAGAACCACCGGCTCCGGAAGGCGATCGCAGATCTCACGCTCGACAAGCTGATCCTGCAGGAGGCTGCCCGGGGAAACTGACCAGCCCCGCGCGCCGACGCGCCTGCATCGAGCATGTGATGGACGTCCTGGACGTCTCCGAGCGCCGCGCGTGCCGTACGCTCGGTCAGCATCGTTCGACGCAGCGCAAGGTGCCGCGGGGCAGAGACGATGAGGCGGCGTTGACCGCCGATCTCGTAGAACTGGCGCGCCGGTACGGGCGCTACGGCCACCGGAAGATCGGCGCGCTGCTGAAGGCGGCCGGCTGGTTGGTCCACGACAAGCGGGTCGAGCGGATCTGGCGGCGCGATGGGCTGAAGGTGCCCGGCCGCCAGCCGAAGAAGGGCCGGCTGTGGGACGGGGATGGTTCCTGCATCCGGCTCAAACCGGAGCGGCGCGACCACGTCTGGGCCTACGACTTCGTCGAGGCGCGCACCCATGACGGGCGCAAGTTCCGGATGCTCAACGTCGTCGACGAGTTCACCCGCGAATGTCTGGCGATCCGCGTTGCGCGCAAGCTGAAGGGAGCTGACGTGATCGACGTGCTCTCGGACCTGTTCATCCTGCGCGGCGTGCCCGAGCACGTTCGTTCAGACAACGGGCCCGAGTTCATCGCCAAGTCGGTGCAGTCCTGGATTGCGGCTATTGACGCGAAGGCCGCCTACATCGCGCCAGGCTCACCGTGGTGAGAACGGCTTTGTCGAAAGCTTCAACGCGCGATTGCGGGATGAACTCCTGAACGGCGAGATTTTCTACACCCTGAAGGAGGCACAGATCATCATCGAAAGCTGGCGTCGGCACTACAACACGATCCGCCCGCACGGTGCGCTTGGCTA
>NZ_JBQEPK010000053.1:0-31480 GCF_052045615.1 Methylobacterium sp. 22177
GAAGCTTCTTGATCATCTGGTCCTCTGTCTCCCGTTGGACGGGATGTGTGCGGGGCGGACAGGACGTCAGGATGTGCCGGCGCGATAGTGCATCGTTGCAACAGCGCCGGTGGGGGTCCCGAGCCGGTGGGCCGGAAGGTGCGCTGGAGCACATCATCGCGGCCTCGTGATCCAATGGTGCGGAACTATTTCGAGATTTCTGTCACGGCGTCTCGCCGCGGTGGCCAATATGCGGTGGCCGGCTCCGCTCATCTCCGCGCGGTGACCTGCAATCTCCGCGTGGCCGCTCGCCATCGGCGGACCGCTTGATCCAGGTTGTTGCCCGCGGTGTCGGCGCTGGCCAAGCTCGTGCGCCGGTTGATTTCGGGTGACGGCGACGTCGCGCGGCGGCCCCACACACCCTGTTGCTCGCTGGATCGGAGTGCGCGCGCCGCGCCCGCCATGGATGAACGCTTCCTGGATCCTGCCTCGGGTCTGGCTCTGGCCTGTCGCCGTCTGGCGACCGCCTGCTCCCTGGAGGACATGGTCGCGATCCTTCGCGGGACGGCACGGGCGATCGCCGGATCCGACGGGATCGCGGTGGTGCTGCGCGAGGGCGACGCCTCCTTCTACGCCGCCGAGGACGCCATCGAGCCGCTGTGGCGCGGCCGCAGGTTCCCGCTGACGTCGTGCATCTCGGGGCACGCGATGCTGGACGACGCCACCCTCGTGATCCCGGACATCGAGTCCGATCCCCGGGTGCCTATCGCCCTCTACCGCCTGACCTCGATGCGCAGCCTCGTGATGGTGCCGATCGGCTCGCCCGAGCCCGTCGCCGCGCTCGGCGCCTACTGGTGCGCCTCGGTCATCCCGGACGACGCGACGGTCCGCCGGCTCGAGGCGGTGGCCCGGCACGCGGCGGCCGCCCTGGCGCGAATGCGTCCGGCGGGGTCGTAGCGGTCGGGGCCGCGCGGCCCGGCGACGGCGCCGGGATCCGGCCCGCGGCGGGATCGATCGGCCGTCCCGGCCGTTCCCCGCCTCCAGGCCCCGCACGGAAGACCTAGACCCGCCACATGAAGCGCCTCACCCTCATCGGCATCTTCGTCGTCCTGCTGCTCGCCATCGTGGCGATCGCGGCCACGTGGTCGAAGGTCACGCCCGTCAATCCGGCGGTCGCGCCGGACACGTCGGCGACGCCCAATCCCACCGGCGAGCGGAAATGAGGCCGCGGTGACCCAGCGCCCGGCACGCCGCGCCTGACCGGGGACCCGCCGGGGTCCGTCGGTCCGGAGGCGCCCGCATCCTCCGGGACGGACGGGGTCGGCCCGCACCGCGGTCCCGGCGCCCGGCGGCGCGGCGGTCCTCCGGGGAACATGCGGTGGCCACCCGCCTTCCCTACACGAGGGGCCGCGAGGCCGGTCGGGAGGGACCGATGGGACAGGATGTCGACGCCGCGCGCGAAGTCCTGGGAACGGTCCCGCCGGGCCGGCCGCTAGCCCCGGAGAAGCGGCCCGACCCGGCCGCCGGCGGCAGCGGTCCGCACGCGCCGGGACCCGTGGATCCCGGACCCGACGCGGCGCCGGAGAGCGGCGGCTACGACACCCGGCCGCCCGCGCCGCAGCCGGATAACCGGAAGGGCGGATACGGGGCCGGCTGAGGCGCTCGAATTCCCTCTACCTGCCCATCGCGTTCGCTGCCGGGACGCGCCGCTCGTCGGAGGCGTCCGCGGACGCCCGGCGGCGCTCGCCGGCATGGCCCGGGGCTGTCGCGCCGGCATCCGGATCGCCCGCGACCGGGGCGCCGAGATCCTCCGCGATCCACGCGGCGGGGCGACGGATCGCGCGCCCGGCGGCGTCCGCGCGGCGCGGGAAAATCTCGAGATATTCGTCGAGTCTTCGTTCTATATTTACGCTGTTTAAACCCTTGCCGCGCCCAAACCGTAGGAACGTAAATCGCTTGCTGAAAGTCCGATCATGAATGAGACCTTCGATGAGACTTCCAACACCTTGGCCGCGATGACCGCCGAGCTTGTCGCCGCCTACGTGTCGAACAATCCGGTGCCGGCCGCGGAACTGCCGGCGCTGATCGTGCGGGTGCACGGCGCGATCAGCGGGCTCGTCGCCGGGACGCCGACGGCGGCCGGCGCGGCTCCGCAGGTCGAGGTCGAGAAGCCGAGCGCGACCCAGATCCGCAAGTCGGTCCGGCACGACGGGATCGTCAGCTTCATCGACGGCAAGCTCTACAAGACGCTGAAGCGCCATCTGGCCAGCCACGGCCTGGACCCGCGCAGCTACCGCGACAGCTACGGCCTGCCGACCGACTATCCGATGGTCGCCCCCGGCTACGCCGAGCAGCGCTCCGCCCTCGCCAAGGCGATCGGCCTGGGCCAGCCCGGCGCCATGGCGCGGCGCGGCGGCTCGGACCGCTGATCCCCGACAGGCCTGTCGCCGCCCGGCGGCGACACCGCCGCCGGCCCGGACCGCCGCGCGGGCGCCGGTGAGCGCCGGTGAGCGCTCAATCCCCCGGGCCTCCGTGGCGCCGCCCCGGACCTCCGCTCGTCTCGGTGCGGCCGCGGGCGTAGCCCAGGGATACCAGACCCCCCTGCCGGGCGAGGCGCCGCTCCAGCGCCTCGAGATCGACCAGCGCGTCCGCGATGGCGGCGACGAGGGCGGTCCACGCGTCGCCCCGCGCCGCCCGACGATAGGCGACGGCGATCATCTCGGCCTCCCTGAGACGAATCTCCGCAGGGGCCGCGTCGGGATCAGGGTGCATCGCCGCTCGAATCCGTATAGAACATATCACGAACAAAGCGCATCGATGCGGCGGGTTCAATCGCCGATGCGCCCTGTTCCCGGATCGCGGTGGAGTGCTGTGGATTGATCGAGAGAAGCGCAATGCCGACGCGGCTTTACCGTTTCCACTGCACGGACGGCCACGAGCTGGTGACCGACCTGCGCGGCAGCCGGTTTCCCAACGCGGCGCAGGTGCGCGCCCACGCCGAACGGGTCGCGCTCGCGCTGATGGAGCGGGTCGTGGAACGGTTCGACTGGTCGGGCTGGCAGGTCGAGGTCTACGACGCCAAGGGGCGCCGGGTCTGGATCCGGGCCTTCCCGGACGTGAGCGTCGACAGGCGGGCCGCCTGAGACCGGCGGCCGCGCAGTAGGAGAAGCAGATGGCGTTCAAGCCGAAATCCGCCGCCGAGACCAAGGCGCGCGATCTGGGGCTCGCCCTGGCCCGGATCGCCGAGGAGGCGGGCCTGCCGGCCCATATCGGCGTCGACCGCTTGCGGCGCGCCAGTCCCCGGCTGACCCCGCTGGCGGTGGGTCAGATGGTGCGCCGGGAGCGGGACACCGTGGAGGCGACCCTGGCCGAGCGCGGCCTGACGCTCGTCGACTATTCCGATCAGGGACCGGGTCGCGGGATGGAGTTCGTCATCGACGCGGCGGCCTGAGCGGCGCGGTCAGGCCGTCGCCGGGCGGCTCCGCAGAAGGCGGCCGATCAGGCGGAACGGCAGGAGCGGCAGCTTGAACAGCGCCGTGACCACCAGCACCGCCACGACGGTGAGAAGCGCGAGAACAGAGTTCATCATGCGCGTCGGACTCCCATGACCGGCTCGCCCCTCGGGCCGGGAACGCTACGAGGCGCCCGGAACACGGCGAGACTATGAACGCGCGGGAGCCATTCGGTCGCAGCCGTCCATGCGCGCGGGGCCCGGGATACCGGGCTCCGTTCGGGCGGTTCCATCCGGCAGGCCTGCCGGGGGCGGGCCCGCATCGGGCGGAGAGGAGTTCGGTATGCGCACGCGTCTCGCCGCAGGATTGGCCACGCTCGCGGTCGCGACCCTGCTGTCGGTGCCCGGGCCGTCCGCGGCCCCGGTTCAGGCACGGGGACAGGTGAACGTGCGCTACGCCGCGCCGGACCGGTTCACCGATGCCGAGAACCGCTTCGGCTCCGGGCAGCCGCTCCGGGTCACGCTGGCCGAGTTGACCCGGATCTTCACGGATCTCGGCGCGGCGCGGCTCCGCCCGGATGAGCGCCTCGACATCACCGTGCTCGACGTCGACCTCGCCGGCTTCGACCGGCCCGGCTTCGCGACCCCGACCGGCCTGCGGGTCGTGACGGACGCCACGCCGCCGCGGATCCGCCTGGCCTACAGCCTGCGTCGCGGCGGTCGCGTCGTCGCGCAGGGCGAGGACACGGTGACGGACATCAACTTCCTGCTGACGTCCAACCCGCGCTTCTCCACCGGCGGCCTCTACTACGAACGGCAGATCCTGCGCGACTGGTTCGCCCGGCGCTTTCCGGAGCCCGCGGGCCGCGGCTAGAGGCCCTCGGCCGGCCCGACGACATCCTCGGTGAGGGGGCCGGACCGGCACCGGGCTGGCACCGGTCCGCGGCCGGAGGAGCCCGGCGGGGCCGCGGCCGTCCATGGCGGCGCCCGGGCCGGATCGGTCCGGCGGCCCGGAACAGCGCCCGGCCCCCCGGGTTCGCCGGGCATCGCGGACACAGGAGGCGACGATGTCGGGACCCGACAGCCTGAAAGAGGTCTATCTCGACGAGATGCAGGATCTCTGGTCGGCGAACGACCAGATGGTCCGGGCCGTGCAGGAACTCGGCGGCCAGGTCAGCGACGCCAACCTGAAGCGGATGCTCGACCGCTCCGTGGACGGGATCCGGAAGCACACCGACGTGCTGAAGAGCCTGATCCGGGCCAATGGCGGCGAGCCCCGACCGGAGCCCTGCAAGGGCATGGAGGGCCTCGTCGCCGAGGCGCTGAAGCACGGGATCAAGGCGGCCTCGCCCGACCCCCGTCTGCGCGACGTGGCGATCATCGCGCAGTATCAGCGCATGTCGCATTACGGCCTCGCCGGCTTCGGCTCGGCGGCCGCCTACGCCAAGGCCCTCGGCCGCACCGACGACGCGTCCAAGCTGAAGCAGGCGGTGGACGAGATCTGCGAGGGCGACGCGGCCGCGAGCCAGCTCGCCGAGGCGGTGGAGCGCGCCGCGGCCTGAGGAGGCTGCGGGGCGCGGGATTCGGTCATCCGAACCCGGCGGGCCGGGTCGGCACCGACCGGTCCCCTATCAGGCACGGGGGCGGTGTAGTAGCCTGGGCGTGACCCGCCCGCCGGGACGGCCCACCCGGCCGGTCGCGGAACGGGCTTCCGCCATCCGCGCTGCGCTCGCCCGAGCTGGAGCCTCACGAGTCGGTCACCGCATGAGCGAGGCCTGCATCTTCTCGGCCGGCTGCAGCGAACTCGCCGACCTCGTCCGGACCTACGACTGGGCGGAGACGCCGCTCGGTCCCATCGCCGGCTGGCCGCGGAGCTTGGTCTTCGCGGTCAGCACGCTGCTGCAATCGCCGGTGCCGATCGTGCTGCTCTGGGGCGAGGACGGCATCATGATCTACAACGATGCCTATTCGAGCTTCGCGGGCGGGCGCCATCCCGCGCTCCTCGGCTCCAAGGTGCGCGAGGGCTGGCCGGAGGTCGCCGACTTCAACGACAACGTCATGCGCGTCGGCCTGGCCGGCGGGACGCTGTCGTACAAGGACCAGGAACTCACCCTGCACCGCTACGGCCGGCCCGAGCGGGTCTGGATGAATCTCGACTATTCGCCGGTCTTCGGCGAGGACGGGCGCCCCGCCGGCGTCATCGCCATCGTGGTCGAGAGCACCGAGCGCGTGCTGGCCGAGCGCCGCCTGCGCGCGAGCGAGGAGCTGTTCCGCACCCTCGCCCAGGGCATTCCGCAACTCGTCTGGCGCGCCGCGATCGACGGGGCCTGCATCTGGTCGAGCCCGCAATGGCAGGCCTATACCGGGCAGACCGACGCGACGAGCCTCGGCTGGGGCTGGCTGGAGGCGGTCCATCCGGGCGATGAGGCGGTCGCCGAGGCCGCGTGGCGCGAGGCGCCGGTGAGCGGCCACCTCTCCTTCGAGCACCGGCTCCGCAACGCGGCCGAGGACCGCTTCTGCTGGTTCCAGACCCGGGCCGCGCCGGTCCGCGACGCGCAGGGCCGGATCGTCGAGTGGCTCGGCACCTCGACCGACATCGACGATCTGCGCCAGCTTCAGGAGCGGCAGCAGGTCATGGTCGCCGAATTGCAGCACCGGACCCGCAACCTGCTCGGCGTCGTGCGCTCCATCGCCAAGCAGACGATGGCCCAGACCGGGCCCGGCGAGACGTTCCGGCAGCGGTTCAACGACCGCCTGTCCGCCCTGTCCCGGGTTCAGGGCCTCCTCTCGCGCTCCGACCAGGAGCCGATCACGCTCCGTTCCCTGATCGAGACGGAACTCGCCGCCCTCGATGCTCCGGCCATGCAGGCGCGCATCCGGCTCCACGGGCCGGTGGTGCGGCTGCGCAAGGCGACGGTGCAGACCTTCGCGCTGGCCCTGCACGAGCTCGCCACCAACGCGCTGAAATACGGCGCGCTCACCACCGCGCACGGGCGCCTGAGCGTGACGTGGCGGACCTACAGGGCGGACGATGGCGGCGGCCGGCTGCTGGTGGAATGGGTGGAGGAAGGCCTCGTCCGCGGACCGGAGCTGGCGGACGCGGTGCCGCGCGGCGGCTACGGGCGGGAGCTGATCGAGCACGCCCTGCCCTACGCCCTGAAGGCGACGACCAGCTACGAACTCGGCGCAACGGCGCTACATTGCTCGATCAACATCCCGCTCCCCGAGGGAGAAGCCACAGGCAGCCCCGCATGACTCCGAAACCACGCGCGCTGGCCGGCAGGCGGGTCCTGCTGGTCGAGGACGATTACTTCATCGCCGTCGATCTCAAGTCCGGCTTCGAGGAGGGCGGCGCCCAGGTCCTGGGCCCTGTCGCCAGCGTCGACGAGGCGCTGGCGCTGATCGCCGGCACGTCCGAGATCGACGCCGCGGTCCTGGACATCAACCTGCAGGACGAGCTCGTCTACCCCGTGGCCGACGCGCTGCGCGCGCGCGGCGTGCCCTTCCTGTTCGCGACCGGCTACGACCCGGTCGCCGTACCGTCGCTCCACGGCGCCGTGGCCCTCTGCCAGAAGCCGATCGACCCGCAGATCGTCGCGCGCGCCCTGTTCGGCTGAGATGACCGGTCCCGCCGGCGGCGTGCGGTCGGCGACGCGCCGGATGTTTCCCGTGAAACATCGTCGCAGGCACATCGTCCCGCGCTGCCGCCCGTGCGGATCGCGGGGGCGCTGACCCCGATCCCGCGGTGACGTCACGGGCGGGGTGGCGGCCGTCAGCGATCCCCGAAGAGGCGCACGATCGCGCCGGCGAGCAGCCACAGGCCCCGCAGGAGCCACCAGAGCAGCCGGCCGGCCTGGACCAGCAGCTCGACGGCTTCGAGACCGTCGACCAACCGTCGGAAGAGGCCGGGCCGGCGGGACGCCGGCTCGGCCTCGATCGGCGGCTCATCCCGGCCGTCTTTCCCGCCCATGCACGCCTCCGGAGCCCGGCACCGGCCGGGGATGGGCGGCGCCGTTCCTCACCACGCGGCCTGGAGGCCGGCGGTGAACACCTGCGCGGTGGCGTTCGGGCGCAGCTCGCCCGTGTAGCCCACCGACAGCTGCACGCCCTCGGCGACCGCACCGGTCAGGCTCACTCCGAGGACCGCGCCGTCCCGGCCCAGCGCGCTCGTCCGGCTCGCGAACGCCGCCCCGAACAGGTTCGACCGGACCAGCGCCGCCGTGTCGGCCAGCTCGTGCGCCCAGTACGCCCGGCCCTCCAGCCGCAGGTCCGGAATGCCCGCCAGCGCCCAGCTCGTCACGCGCCCACCGACCAGGCTGCGCGCCGCGTCGAGATCCGCCACCGCGAACCCCTGGCCGCCGAAGCCCTGGTTGACCAGACCGCCCCGCTCGGACACCCGGCCCCGCGTCAGCCGATCGTAGCTGAAGCCCACCTCCGGCACGAGCTCTACCGGCAGGCCGGTCGCCAGCGTGTAGCCGGCAAAGCCCGATACCCCGCCGTTCCAGCCCGACGACAGCCCGGAGGCCTGCGACACCGCCGTGCCCAGCGCCGCCGTCCGGTCGACCCGCCCGTCCGCGTACGACACCCCCGCTGTGCCGCGCAGGATCACCGCGCCGAGCCGCGTGCTGGCGTACAGCGTGCCGCCGTAGCTGTCGGTGGTGAACCGGCCCAGCCCCGCGCCCCGCGACGTGCCGCCCTCGCGCAGGTAGCTGAACGCCGCGCCCACCTGCGTGTCCGCCCCGACCTGACGGTCGACGCCCATCAGCAGCCCGCCCGCGTCGAACCCGGCGCCCGTGGCCGCCCGGTCGCCGGCGCGCGCGCCGAACCCGTACAGCGCGTCGGCCCAGACCCGGCCCTCGCCCACCGCCAGCGGCGCCGCCGCCGCCCCGGCGCCGCCGCGTACCTGCAGCGCCGTCCGGTTCGGGCCCGGGCCCGGATCGCCCGCGCTGAACGCGCCCGCGCCGCCGCCCAGGCCGCGCTGGTGCCGGTCGATCGTGTCGGAGAGCAGCCGGCGCGCGGCGAGGTCGGTCATCACCGCGTCGCCGTAGCTCTGGCCCGACAGGCTCGCCAGGCCGCCCGGCAGGGTCGCCTGGTTGGCCGCGTAGAGCGGGTCGAACACCCGCGCCCGCGCCGCGTCCGGCCGCGTGCCGGCGGCCGGGCGGGCGAGGTCCAGCGCCGCGCCCACGGCCCGGGCGTTGCCGGTCTGGGCGAGGCCGAGGCCCGCGAGGTTGCCGTAGGCGGCGGGGGTGACCACGAGGTCGAGGCCGGTGGCGGCGTAGAGCGCGTCGAAGCGCGTGCCGGCCGGCAGGCCCGCCGCCGGCTGGGCGAGCCCGGTGAACGAGCCCGACAGCCCGGCTTGCGCGGTGAGCACGCCGAAGCGCTGGCCGAGCGCGGGGGTGAAGCTGTTGCCCGCGTTGCCGGTGATGCCGCGCAGCTCCGGCACCAGGGTGCCGCTGGCCGAGACCGTGCCGGTCGGGCCGAGCGCCAGGAGGCGGGCGTAGCTGCCGGCGCCGGTGCCGGTGCCCGGGCCGTCGATGTCGAGGCCGAGGCTGCTGCCGGGGTTGAACGCCACCGGGCCGAGGACGGTGAGCGTGCCGGGGGAGTTGCCCGGCCGCAGGGCGCCGGCGACCGTGACCGGCGCCGCGATGGTGCCGATGCCGCGCAGGGTGCCGGCGGCCGCGACGGTGACCGGCGAGGCCCAGAGCCCGTTGAGCGACAGCGTGCCGGCCTGGACGGTGGTCGGGCCGGAGAACAGGCCGAGGCCGGTGAGCGTGAGCGTTCCGGGGCCGGTTTTGGTCAGGCTGGTCGGGCTGGCGGTCTCCAGGATGGCGCCGGCGTAGGTCGAGGCGGCCGCGTTGGAGACCGTGAGGGCGCCGTTGCCGAGGACGGCGGAGGCCGGGCCGGCGAGGTCGGTGAGCGTGAAGGCGGTGCCGCCGAGGTCGAGGGCGCCGGTGTTGGTCAGGCTGGTGAGCCCGGCGAGCGGGCCGGTGATCTGCAGGAGGCCGGCGTTGGTGAGCGTGCCGTTGAACTGTCCGGAGAGGCGGGCGACGCCGGTGTTGGTCAGGTCTGTGGTGAGGGTGCCGTCGCTGGCCACCAGACCGGCATTGCTGAGGCCGCCGGAGGCGGTGAGGCTGGCGGTCTGGGCGACGGCGACGAGGCCGGCATTGGCGAGGGGGCCGGCGAGGCTGTAGCTGCCGCCGCCCGTGACGGCGAGGGTCGCGCCGGCGGCGTTGGCGAAGGTGCCGGCGCTGGTGACGGTCCCGGACACGGCGAGCAGGCCGGCATTGTTGGCGATAGCGCCGTCGATGCGGCCGGCGCTGGCCAGCACGGTGCCGGCATTGGTCAGGCCGCCACTGACCGTGCCGCTGGTGGCGAGCGTGCCGGTGTTGGTCACGCCGCCGCCGATGGCGCCGGCGTTGAGCGCTAGGCCGGAATTGGCGACTCCGCCGCTGATCGTGCCGCTGTTGGAAAGCGTGCCGGTGTTGGTCACGCCGCCGCCGATGGCGCCGGCGTTCAGCACTTGGCCGGCGTTGGCGAGCCCGCCGCTGATCGTGCCGCTGTTGGAAAGCACGCCGCCGTTGGTCACGCCGCCCGCGATAGCGCCACTGTTGAGCGCCAGGCCGGCATTGGCGACACCGCCTGTGACGGTGCCAGTGTTGATCAGGAGGCCGGCATTGCTGACACCGCTCTGGGTCCAGCCGGCGTTGATGTAGGTGCCGGCGCCTTGGATGGAGACCGGCGAGGTCAGGCTGCCGGTGGCGGACAAGAACAGGGTGCCGCCGGCGACGGTGGTCGGCCCGGCATAGGTGTCCCTACCGGCGAGTTCGAGGGTCCCGAGGCCAGTCTTGGTCAGTCCGCCGATGCCGGAGATGTCGTTGGCGAAGCGGCCGTAATAGGCCTGTCCGTTGTAGGTGGTGTTGACGGTCCAGTCGGAGGTGAACTGGCCGGGCCCGTCGATGGCCTTGCCGAGGTCGAGCAGGCCCCAGCCGAAGGTGGCATTCGGCCGGTCGGTAGGTCCGTCGCCGAGATGGCGGGCGGTGGTGAACATGGTCTGGGCAATCTGCGGCGCGGTCAGGAACGGGAACGCCTGACGCAACACGGCTGCGGCCCCTGCTACATGAGGCGCGGCCATCGATGTGCCGCTGATCGCGTTATAGCCAACGTTTTTCTGATTTTCAGGGCGGAGATCCTGCGGCCAAGTAGAATATATGTCTGTTCCGGGGGCAGATATACACCAATTTGCTGTCACGCCGCAGAAATTGCTATCAAATCTCACTTTTCCATTTATATCAACATTGACAACCGCAACGATCGATCCGGAAAGATCGGAAAAATTAGTTTGTGACTGGTCGACGGCTTGGCCGGATCGATCAACAAATTGGTAGACACCACTGGTTGAATTACTCGGCTTGATATATGGATATATTGCCGCCCCTGTCGGATTTGCGGCAATTATTTCCTGGTCGAAACGATCGTTTCCGGCAGCGAAGACGAGCAGCATGTCTTTGAGCGCCGCATTCCTTAAAGAATTGTATTCATTTGTTGCGCTTGAAATTTCGATTTCTTGCGTCCGCTCTAGAACATAGTTGGGATTTCTGACATATCTCTTTTGAATTTCATCGAATAGATATTTTGGTGAAAAGGAGGGTCCGTAGCTGCCGTTGAGAACCCGTGCGCCACGCTCGGCGGCAAAATCTACTGCTGCATTGATGTCGGTGAAAGCAGGTTGGAACCCGAACTTGTTTTTGATAGCAACCGCGTCATCGGCCGACATGATGGCGTTCAACGACAGTATCGTGCTGTCAAAAGCTACGCCCATCATTTGTCCACCGATTGGAGAGGCTCCGATCGTCCCTGAGACATGCGTGCCGTGGCCGTTGACGTCTGCGACGATCGCGCTGCTCAGCAGATTTGGTGGGTTGGTGATCCAGAAATTCCGCGACGCGTCAGATAGCCGGCCCGCAAATTTCGGATGGGTTGGATCGATGCCGCTATCGATAACTGCTACAAGGACGCCGCTGCCCGTGTAGCCGCGCGCGTAAGCATTTGCGGCGTTGATCGCCGCTAGCCCCCAGTCACCTCGGTACGCTGGCCAGCTCGCAATGTCTGCCGCTGTCAGCCCGGATGTCGAAGGCGAGCGCGCCGGCACGGTCTGCGCCGCCACAGGTCCGAGAGCCAGCGCGAGCGTCGCGAGCGAGCTGCCGACCAGCAATCCCAGGCGCACGGCACCGCGCCGCCGCGTTCCGCCGCCCGCGCCCGTGCTCGGATCACAGGATCCGGTCGTGTTCTCTACGTCGATATACTTCTGAATCACTGAAATGACCCCCGCCATGTCCGTTTCGGACTTTGCGAGGGGCATAGAAAACGCGACCTTAACGGACTATCGCAGGGCTGCCACAGTCGGGTCCGCGCGCGACATTCTGGTACGGCAAACCCCCATTCTGGGACGGAAGGAACCGTCCGGCAGCTCGCGTGTCAGGATTGATCCGAAAGCTGCGCCCGCGGCGCCCCGATCCGGCGGCCCCCGCGTCGAATCGCACGCCGCCGCGACAAACGACAGTGTACAGCCGCTCAGGTCGGCGGGAGACAGGGGGACTGTCCGGGTGGACACGGCTAACGTGCGGGATGACCGGACCGCGTTGCCACGCGTCAACTTGGGGCAGGCCCTCGTTCTTCATCGGTCGTGCTCACAGCAGGTGTCAGGCTCTACGTATGTCTTCCGAAGAGAGAAACCGGGACCCGGACGCGGCACCGGCCGGGGGTGAGGCGCCGGGCGGCGAGGTCGCCTGCCTGCGGTTCGAGCCGCCGGAGGATCGAGAGGCGCTCGGCCGGGCGTGGCAGGATCACCTCGCGCCGATCTTCGACGTGAGCTTCCGCCCGGAGACCGACCTCACCGTCCCGATCGCGATGCGCAGCTACCACCTCGGCGACCTGCTGGTCGGCGACGTTGTGGCGCCGGCCCACACCCTCGTGCGGACCCGGGAGATGATCGGCCAGCAGGGCCTCGACCACATCCTGCTGCAGTTCTACCGGCGGGGGCAGAGCCGCGTGGAGACCGATCAGGGCACCGGGCCCGTGAACGAGGTCCAGTGCATCGTCTTCGACCTCGCCCAGCCCGTGCGCATCGTGGCGGGCGCCGTCGACGCCACGAACGTCGTGATCCCCCGCGCCCTGCTGGAGAAGCAGGGCTGCCACCCCGACGCCCTGCACGGCCGCCCCCTCGACCACGACGGCGACCCGTTCGGGCGGCTGGTCCACAACTTCGTCGCCAACGTGGTCGCCTGCGGCGACCTCCTCGACCGCCGCGAGGCCCTGGCGGCCTCGGCGGCGATCACCCAGCTCTGCGCCAGCTGGCTGCGCGGGCAGGAGGAGGGGCGCCCCGCGCAGCACCAGGACGTCCGGATCCGGGTCCGCCGCCTGGTCGAGGCGGAGCTCGGCAACCCGAAGCTGACGCCCGCCCTGATCGCGATGCGGCTCGGCCTGTCGCGCTCGACCCTGTACCGGCTGTTCGCCCCCAACGGCATCGTGGCGTATATCCGCGACCGCCGCCTCATGGCGGCGATGCGGATGCTCGTGCGCGACGATGCCCCCAAACCCCTGCGCGTCTCGCAGGTCGCCTTCGCGGTCGGCTTCTCGGACGAGCGGACCTTCCGGCGGGCGTTCAAGCGCCGGTTCGGCTTCATCCCGAGCGACGCGTCCCAGCGCCTGGACACCGGCCCCGAACCCGCGCCCGGCGCCGTCCTGCGCAACTGGATCGAGAGCCTCTGACGTGCCGGGCCGGTCCGCCGGACGGCGGCGCGGCGGCGCGCCCGCTCGCGTCCTGTCCCTCTGTCTGTCCCTCTCCCTGTGTTTCGCGGCCGCCGCGCCGCTCGCCGCGGCCCCCGTCCGGGCCGAGACCGCGGACGCGGCCCCCGCGCTCCGCACCGGCGAGCCCGAGACGTGGCGGGTCGCGACGCATCCGGTGCCGCCCCTGGTCATGGACGAGGACGGCCGGCTGCGCGGGTTCAGCATCGATCTCTGGAACGCCGTCGCGCGGGAGCTCGGCGTCCGGACGGCCTATGTGCGCGTCGACGACCTGCCGGCGCTGTTCGCGGCGGTCTCGGACGGGCACGCGGACCTCGCCATCGCGGCGGTGTCGATCACCGCGGAGCGCGAGCGGCGGTTCGACTTCTCGGTCACGATGCTGGAGACCGGCCTGCGCATCGCCGTCCGGGCGGAGCCGGACGCCACCGGCTCGGCCACCGCGCGGGCCCTCCGGGCGCTCCTGAGCGACGCCGCCTTCCTGCAGGTCCTCCTGGGGCTCGCCGCCCTGATCCTGGCGGTGGCGGCCCTGGTCTGGTGGCTCGAGCGGCGCCACCCCGGCGGCATGGCGGCGCGCTCGGGACCGGCGCACGGCTTCGCCCACGTCGTCTGGTGGGCCCTGAGCAGCCTCGCCGCGCAGGCGGAGGAGATGCCGCGCAGCCCCCTGGCGCGCGCCGTCACGGTCGTCTGGCTGTTCACCTGCATCGCCCTGGTGGCGTGGTTCACCGCGGGCCTGACCAGCACGGCCACGGTGGAGCGCCTGCGCGGCGCGGTCAACGGCCCGCAGGACCTGCCGGGCAAGCGGGTGGGCACGGTCGCCGACACCACCTCGGTCGCCTACCTGGCGGACCATTTCGCCACCCCGGTGAGCTTCGCGACGCTGGAGGCGGCCTGCGCGGCCCTGCAGGCCGGCACGGTCGCGGCGGTCGTCTACGACGCCCCCGCGCTGGGCTACTACGCGACCCGGCCCGGCCACGAGGCCCTGCGCCTGGTCGGGGGCGCCTTCAACCGGCAATCCTACGGCATCCTGTTCCCGGCCAACGATCCCCGGCGCAAGCGCGTCAACCAGGCCCTCCTCGGCCTGCGGGAGGACGGCCGCTACGACGAGATCTACGGCCGCTGGTTCGGCTCCGAGAGCGGCGAGTCCCAGGGCCGCTGATCAAGGCCGCTGATCAGGGCCGCTGAGGCGCGCCGCGGTAGGCCTCGGCCGGGTGGCGGGCGGGCAGCCGGTCCCCCTGGCCGAACAGCTTCGCCCGCAGCGAGCCCTCGGCGTAGGCGGTCTTGTAGAGGCCGCGATCCTGCAGCTCCGGGATCACGAGGTCGATGAAGTCGGAGAAGCTCTCCGGCACGACGATCCGGCTGAGGTTGAAGCCGTCGACCTCGCCCTCCGTGATCCAGGCCTGGAGTTCGTCGGCGATCGTCACCGCGTCGCCGGTGAGCACCGCGTAGCGGCTGCCGAGCTGCAGCTCGGCCAGGAGGTCGCGCTTCGTCAGCCCGCGGCTGGCCGCCGCCGCGGTGGCCGACTGGATGGCGTTGCCCGGCGCGTAGGGGATCGGCTCGTCGAGGCCGTAGCGGGCGAAGTCGATCCCCGTGGAGGCGGAGAAATGCGCGAGCCCCGCCTCCGGGCTCGCGTAGGACAGGTACTCGTCCCGCTTGGCCTCGGCCTCCGCGCGCGTCCGTCCGGGGATGATCGCGAGGCCGACGAACACCTTCACGTCGTCGGGATTCCGGCCCGCCGCGACCGCCTCGGCCCGGATGGCGCGGACGGATTCGCGGGCGGTGGCCGGGTCGCGGGCCGAGATGAACACGCACTCGGCGTGGCGGCCCGCGAAGGCGCGGCCGCGGCCCGAGGCGCCGGCCTGGTAGAGGACCGGCGTCCGCTGGGGCGACGGCTCCGACAGGTGGTAGCCCTCGACCGCGAAGAACGCGCCCCGGTGGGTGACCTTGCGGATATGGGCGGGATCGCTGAACACCCGGGCCGCCCGGTCGCGGCGCACGGCCGCATCGTCCCAGCTGCCCTCCCAGAGCCGGTAGAGCACCTCCAGGTACTCGTCGGCGTAGTCGTAGCGCCGGTCGTGCGCCGGCAACGTGCCGCCGCTCTGGGCGCGGTGGGCGCTGTCGAGGTAGCCGGTGACGACGTTCCAGCCGATCCGGCCGCCCGTCAGGTGATCGAGGGTCGAGAGGCGCCGGGCGAAGGTGTAGGGCGCCTCCTGGTGGACGTTGATCGTCACGCCGAAGCCGAGATGCTCGGTCACCGCCGCCATGGCGGAGATCATCACGGTCGGGTCGTTGACCGGGAGCTGCACGGCCTCCCGGGCGGTGACGTCGATGCCGCCGCCGTAGACGTCGTAGACGCCGATGATGTCGGCGATGAACAGGCCGTCGAACAGGCCGCGCTCCAGGAGCTTCGCCTGCTCGGTCCAGTAGGACAGCGTGTTGTACTCGGCCGAGCGGTCGCGCGGGTGGGTCCAGAGCCCGTGGTTGATGTGGCCCGCGCAGGTCATGGTGAAGGCGTTCAGCAGGATCTGCTTCGTCGCGGCGGCCATCAGAGCGCTCCGTGCCGGGGCGGCTGCCGGCCGTCGAGGTGGTAGGCGCCGATCCAGTGGTACTTCCACCGCACCGGATCGTGCAGGGTGTGGGTGCGGACGTTGCGCCAGTAGCGGTCGAGCGCCTCGGCCCGGTCGGTGGCGGAGGTGCCGCCGAGCTCGACGAGCTTGTTGGCCGCGAGCAGGCCGGCCCGGTGGCTCGCGGCCCGGGCCTCCGCCACCGCCACGGAGGCGGCCGCGACGCTGTCGGCGTCGGGGGCGGCCTGGGCGGCGTCCACGTAGCGGCCGGCGCGCGCCAGCAGGGCGTCGGCCGCCGCGAGGCGCACCTGGACGTCGCCCAGCGCGTGGAGGGTCAGCGGATCCTCGCTGGCCCGGGCGACGCCGGCATCGATCCACGGCCGGGCGCGGTCCCGCACGAGGGGCAGGGTCGCCGCGAAGGCGCCCGCGCCGATGCCGAGATCGATCCCGGCGTGCAGGATCTGCGCGAAGGGGCCGATCGCGGTCGGCCGCTCCAGCGAGGCCTGGAACGGCACCACCCAGTCGGGCTCCACGGCGACGCGCTCGAACAGGACCGAGCCCGAGCCGGTGAGCCGCTGCCCGAACCCGTCCCAGTCGTCGACCAGGGTCACGCCGGGCGCGTCCCGGGGGACGAAGACGAGGTAGGCGACCGCCCGCCCCTCCTCCTCGGCGCTGGCCAGGGTGGGGATGCGGTGGGCGTAGAGCGAGCCGGTGCAGTAGTATTTGCGGCCCTCGACATACCAGCCGGCCGGGTCGCGCACGAGCCGGGTGCGGCGGGTGTGGTCGCGCGCGCCGATCTCGGCCAGCGCGTTGCCGAAGCGCTCGCCCGCCAGGACGCGGCCGTAGAGGGCGCGCTTCTGGGCCTCGGTGCCGCCGTTGCGGAGCACCTCCAGGGCGTAGAAGTGGTTCTGCGGGATCTGGCCGAGGGAGCCGTCCGCCGCGGCGATCCGGGCGATCACCTGGGCGACCGTGGCGCTGTCGAGGCCGGGGCCGCCGTACTCCCTCGGCACCGTGATCGCCCAGAGGCCGGATTCGGCGAAGCGCGCGATCTCGGCGACCGGCAGGCGGCGCTCCAGGTCGCGCGCGGCGGCGGCCTCGGCGAAGTCCTCCGCCAGCCGGTCGGCGACGGCGAGCGCCGCGGCGGCGTCCGGAAGGACCGGCACCGGGCGCGGCGGCGCGGGTGCCTGCGTGAAGGCGGTCTCGTGGGGCTGGAGCGGCATCGCCCGGTCCTCAGTTCCACTGGTGCCGGGCGGGCAGCACGCCGTTCAGGGCGTGGTTGCCGAGGAGGTGGTACTTCCACCGGACCGGGTCGTGCAGGGTGTGGACCCGGGCGTCACGCCAGTACCGGCCGAGATTGTACCCGTCGCGGGTCGCCGAGGCGCCGGCGAGCTCGAGCAGCCGCTCGGAGGCCTCCAGGGCCGCCTCGGTGGTCAGGATCTTGGCCTGCGCCACCGCCACCGAGGCCTCGGCCGCGCTCTGGGCGGTGACGGGGGCCGCGGCGATCCGGTCGAGCGCCCTCCCGGCCCGCGCCAGGACCTCCTCGGCGGCGTGCAGGTCGACCGTGAGCCGCCCGATCTCGCCGAGGATGTGGGGATCCTCCGCGACGGTCTCGGCGGTGAAGGGATAGGGCCGGGTCCGGGTGCGCAGGAAGTCGAGGGCGGCGGCGGCCGCGCCCCGGGCGAGCCCGGCGTCGATCGCCGCGTGGATCAGCTGCGAGACCGGCCCGAACAGGCCCGGGCGCCCGGCCAGGGGCGCGAGGTCGATCGTCAGATCCGCCTCGACCGGGGCCTGCGCGAAGATCACGGTGCCGCTCGCCGTGGTGCGCTGGCCGAAGCCCTGCCAGTCGTCCGCCACCCGCACGCCGGGGGCGTCCCGGCGCACGAAGACCAGGAGCGGCCCCCCGTCGGGGCCGACCGCCCGGGTCGGGATCCAGTGGGCGAAGAGCGCGCCCGTGGAGTAGAAGCGCGTGCCGCTGAGCCGCGGGCCCTCCGGCCCGGCGGTCAGCCGCGTGTCCACGTTGGTGATGGCCTTGCCGTTGCGGGCGGGGCCGGCATTGCCGATCCGGTGGCCGGCGAGCACGTCGCGGTAGATCCGCGCCTGCTGGGCGGGGCTGGCGGCGGCCGCGACCAGCGCCAGGACGCCGAACTGGTTCTGGGGGATCTGCGCCGCCGAGCCGTCGGCGGCGGCGAGGATCGCGAAGACCTCCGCGAGCGTCGCGTGCGAGACCCCGGCGCCGCCGTGGGCGCGCGGCACCGTGATGCCGCCGAGCCCGCTCTCCGTGAAGGCCGCGATCTCCGCCCAGGGCAGGCGCCGGTCCCGGTCGCGCTCGGCCGCGCCCGCCGCGAAGACCCGGGCCACGGCCCGCGCGGCCGCGAGCGCCTCGGCGTCCGAGCGGATCCGGTGCGGCGGCGACGGCGGCGGGGGCAGCGGTGGGGGCAGCGGCGGGGTCAGCGGCTCGGCCGCCCCGTCGGCGGCGGATTCGTCCACGTTCAGGCTCATGTGTGCAGGCTCACGGGTTCAGCCTCACGGATTCGGCCTCAGGGATGCGGCCTCACGGTCGGACCGCCGCGAGCCGGGCGCGGGCCGGGGCGCGGGGCCGTCAGCGGGCCCGGAGCCGCCGCACCGCGGTGTCGCCCGCGAACTGGACCACGCACACGAGGGCGATCAGGATCGCGATCACCACCACCATCACGGTGGTGTCGAAGCGCTGGTAGCCGTACCGGATCGCGACGTCCCCGAGGCCGCCCGCGCCCACCGCGCCGGCCATCGCGGAGGCGCCGATCATCGCCACCACCGTGATGGTGAAGCCGGCCACGATGCCCGGCAGCGCCTCGGGCAGGAGCACGTGGGCGAGGATGTGCCGGCGCCGGCAGCCGATGGACTGGGCGGCCTCGATCAGGCCGGCATCCACCTCCCGCAGCGACACCTCGGCGATCCGGGCGAAGAACGGGGTCGCGCTCACCGAGAGCGGCACGATCGCCGCCCAGACGCCGATCGTGGTGCCGGCCACCAGCCGGGTGAACGGGATCAGCGCCACCAGCAGCACGATGAAGGGCACGGCCCGGAAGCCGTTGACCACGGTCCCGACCACCCGGTTGGCCACCGGCGCCGGGAAGATGCCGCCGGGCCCGGAGGTGACGAGGAACAGCGCCAGGGGAATACCGGCGAGCACGGCGATCCCGGCCGAGACCCCGACCATGAGCGCGGTGTCGAGGAAGGCCTGCCAGAGGCGCTCGATCATCTGCGGTGACATGGCGGGTCTCCGGGTTCGGGGTGCGGGGCGGTCGGGGTATCGGGTGGAGAGCGGTGCCGCATCGCCTCACCCCACCGCCGCGTCGGCGGGGACGTAGCCGACCCGCTCCACGTCGTCGCCGAGCGCCCGCAGCCGCGCCTCCGCGCCCGGATCCTCGGCCGGGGCGGCCACCAGCATCCGGCCGACCGCGTGGCCCTGGATCCGCTCGATGCCCGCCTGGAGCAGCCGCACCGGCGCCCCGGCCCCCGCGAGGCCCGCGAGGTCGAGCGCGGCCCGGCCCGAGCAGGTGATCCGCAGGATCGCCCAGCCGCCCGGCGCGGGCAGCGGCTGCAGCCGGGCCGCCAGATCCGGCGGCAGGCCGCGGGTCAGGGGTTCGAGCAGCGCCCGCGTGGTCGGGTGCTCGGGCGCCCCGAAGACGCGCCAGACCGGCCCGGTCTCGACGACCCGGCCGCCCTCCAGCACCACCACGTCGCTGCAGATCTCGCGGATCACGCTCATCTCGTGGGTGATCAGGATGATGGTGATCCCGAGCCGCCGGTTGATGTCGCGCAGCAGGTCGAGGATCGCCAGCGTCGTCTCCGGGTCGAGGGCGGAGGTCGCCTCGTCGCAGAGCAGGATCTCCGGATCGCTCACGAGCGCCCGGGCGATGCCGACCCGCTGCTTCTGGCCGCCGGAGAGCCGCGACGGGTAGGTGTCGGCCTTGTCCTCCAGGCCGACGAGGCGCAGGGCCTCCGCGACCCGCGGGCCGATCGCGCGCCGGGGGACCCCCGCGACCGTCAGCGGCAGCGCCACGTTCTGCCGGACGGTCTTGGCCGCCAGCAGGTTGAAGTGCTGGAAGATCATGCCGATGCGCCGGCGCAGGGCCACGAGCCCGTCGGTGTCGAGGGCGTCGATCGGGGCGCCGTCGACCAGGACCCGGCCCGAGGTCGGCGCCTCCAGCCGGTTGACCGTGCGCAGGAGGCTCGACTTGCCCGCCCCCGAGCGGCCGATGATGCCGAAGATCGCGCCGGCGGGGATCGCGAGGTCCACCCGGTCGAGCGCCGGCACCGGCCCGGCGGCGGAGCGGTAGGTCTTCGAGACGGACTCGAACCGCACCGTCCCGGCCTCCCGGCCGGGCGCGGCGGCAGGGGCCCGGGCGGCGGTCGCCGCGCCCGGGCCTACCCGTCCGGCCGCGGCCGGCGTGCCCGGATCGCGCAGGCTGTCGAAGATCAGGCCGACCATCAGTTCTGCCACGCCAGCAGGTAGAGCTTGTCGCTGTTGGCGAAGGACTTGCGGATCTGCTGCTTCACGGCCTCCGAGTTCTGGAAGAGCGTCACGAATTTCCGGATCACGGGGTCCTCCTTGCGGGCGGCCTTGGTGACGAAGCTCACGGCGAAGCGCCGGTCCTCGATACCGGAATAGATCAATCCGCTGGTCGGGTCGAAACTGCCGGCCGCCACGATGAAGTGCGGGTAGCCGAGGGCGAGGTCGACGTCGCCGGTGATCCGCGCCAGCTGCGGCCCCTCGACCTCGGTGAAGCGCAGTGTCTTCGGGTTCTCGACGACGTCGTCGAGGGTGCCGAGGAAGCCGACACCGTCCTTCAGCTTGATCAGCCCGGCCTTCTGGAGGAGCAGCAGGCCGCGGCCCTGGTTCACCGGGTCGTTGGCGATCGCCACCGTGCCGCCCACCGGGATCTGGTCGAAGCCCTTATGCTTCAGGGAGTACAGGCCGATATTGGACAGGATCCCGAGCCCGACGATGTCGAACGCGTAGCCCTTCTGCTTGGCGGCATTCTCCATGAAGGGGCGGTGCTGGAAGAAGTTCACGTCGATGTCGCCGGCATCGAGGGCGACGTTGGGCGTCGTCCAGTCGCTGAACTCGACCACCTTCACGTCGAGGCCCTCGGCCTTGGCCTCCCGGGCCGCCACCGTCACGGCGTCGCCGTAGGCGCCGGGCACGACGCCGATCCTGAGGGTCTCCGCCCCGGCCGGCAGGGCGCCGAGGCTGAGCGCCGCGACGGCGAGGAGACGCAGGAACTTCATCGGGCGGGACTCTGGCGGGAATGGGCGGGGGCAAGTCCGGCGGTCGGGCCGTGACGGATCGCTCCGCATCCGAAGGCAAGATCCGGAAGCATGCGGGAACTATCCATCAGGTCGACAGGCGCCGTCTCACGCGGAGGATCGTCTCGCGTCAGGTTTAGATCAGCCCGACCCGCCCCGAAATTCCAAAGATCTTCGCTCGACGACACGAACGATCTCCCGATTCCCCCGAACCGGAGATGCGAATGCTGCGCGCTCCGCGAGGCGCCGTTCCGGCCCCGTCGCGCGGGGCGTCCGGTCGCGGGGACGCGGCGCCCGGCCGGGTCTCGGGCGGGCGAGCGGGCGGCCGAATACAGGTCGGTCCCGCACGCGGGGCGCCGGAACACGCCTTGTCGGACCGGGTTGAACCTGCGATTATCCAGTCATCGCAACGGCTTAGTGAAGATCATGCTCTTCCGCGAGCACTCCGCGAACGAAACCTTCTCCGACAGCCGCGATCCCGGGGATGAGCCTTCCCGGATCGGGGAGATACCCCGCGGCCCGGTCCCCGCGGCTCGGTCCGGCATGGCCGACCCGGCCGACCCGGCCGTCGCGCCGGGCGACGAGGTGGTCTTCGACCGGCTCGACCTCGCCGAGATCCTCGGGATCTGGCGCCATGCCCGCGGCCGGGTCGTGGGGCTCCACCGCCCCTGGGGCGCGGCCGCCACCGTGGACGTGAAGTTCGAGGGGCACGAGACCCTGGAACGCTACCTGCCGGACCTGTTCCGGCGCGCGCACTGAGCGGCGGGTTCACCGGCTGACAGCGCCGGGCACTGTCGGCTGAGACGACATCGAGTGTCTGCTTTCACGACACTTCCGATCGACCGGCCGCGGATCGGGCCGGCGCTCACGAAAATGTAGGGTCCCGCCGGCGCGCGCCCGCCCCCGGGGCTGGAACCCCGCCGTCTCCGAAACGTCGGGCCGGTCGCGAGCGCCGCGGCCGATTCCCGGCCGGGGTGGACGAGCCTGTCCGGGGGGCACGATGGCTCAGGGCAATCATAGACCGCGCGCGGGCGCGCCATGACGGCGAGCCACGGCGTGTTCGCCTTCGCGCATATCGGCGACCTCCACCTGGAGCGGGCCTCCGATCCCCACGCTGCCGACCTGCGGGCGATGCTCGCGGAGGTGGCGGGGCTGCACGGCCGCGGCCTCGTCGACTTCGCCTACCTGCCCGGCGACCTCGCCGAGGACGGCCGGGCGGAGCAGTACGCGGTCCTGCGCGAGGCCCTGGACCGGCACCCGGACCTGCCGGTGCGCCTGATCGCCGGCGACCACGACCGCCAGCACGGCACGATGGCGGATTTCGACGCCCTGTTCGCCGCGGTGGCGGGCAGCCCGCGCGGCGGCGGCCACGCGGCGCGGCGCCACGACCTGCCGCGCCCGCGCGACCCGGCCCCCGTGACGCACTACTACTTCGCCGAGACCTGGGCGGGCGTGCGCTGCCTGTTCCTCGACATGGTCAGCCCCGGCTACGGCCAGAAGGGCTTCGGCCTCGACTTCCGCCTCGGCCCCTGCCAGCTCGCGTGGCTCGGCGAGGAGCTGGCCCGGGCCGGGCGGGAGGGCCTGCCCTGCGCGGTCTTCGCCCACACCTACCCGGACGATCTCCGCGTGCCCGACGAGCGGGCGGCGCTCGCCGGCCTGATCCGCCATCACGGCGTGCGCCTCGTCGAGATGGGCCACACCCACTACAACGAGCTCGCCCCGGACGGGCGCACCCTCTACGCCGCGGCCCGCTCGGTCGGCCAGAACGAGGACGGCTCGGTCGGCTACGCGGTCGCGGCGATCGACGGTCCGGTGACGAGCTGGCGGTTCAAGCCCCTCGACCGGGCGCTGCCCTTCGTGATGATCACGAGCCCCGCCGACCGGCGCCTCGCCACGGCGCCCCTCGACGCCGCCGACGGCGCGATCTCGGTGCGCGCGCTCGTGCTGTCGGACCGGCCGCGGGCCGCGTGGCGCTGCGCCCTGCGCGTCGACGACGGGCCGCCCCACGCGATGGCGCCCGACGGGCCCCGCACCGTCCATGCAAGGATCCCCTGGCGGGAGGGCGCGCGCCGGCTCGCCGTCACGGTCACGGACGGCACGGGGCACACCGACACCGAGGTGATCGAGCCGGTGGGCCGCAGCTTCGTCCCGCCGCCGGCCCCCGACCGCCCCGGCAGCGACGCGTCCCGGCTGCCCGCCTGGCCGCAGAAGGGGCTCCGGGGCGACCAGCTCGGGCCGAACCGCAACGGCCGGGACTGGTAGCCGGTCCCGACCGAATCGCGGCACACCGCACCGCACGATCCACCCCACCAGAGGACCACCGCAACCGATGGGCGCGCTGACGCTGACCCCCAACATCGCGACCTGGACGATCGCCGCCCTCGCGACCCTCGGCGTCATCCTGCGGCCGTTCTCGTGGCCGGAGGCGATCTGGGCCGTGCTCGGCGCGGGCGCCCTCGTGGCCCTCGGGCTGCTCGCCCCGGCCACCGCCTGGGACGGCGTCCTGAAGGGGACCGACGTCTACCTGTTCCTCGTCGGCATGATGCTGATGTCGGAGGTCGCCCGGAAGGAGGGCCTGTTCGACTGGCTCGCGTCGATCGCCGTGCGCGCCGCCAGGGGCTCGGCGACCCGGCTGTTCACCCTCGTGTACCTCGTCGGCACCGTCGTCACGGTGTTCCTGTCGAACGACGCCTGCGCGGTGGTGCTGACGCCGGCCGTCTACGCGGCCACCAAGGCCGCCAAGGTGGAGAACCCCCTCCCCTACCTGTTCATCTGCGCCTTCATCGCCAACGCGGCGAGCTTCGTGCTGCCGATCTCGAACCCGGCCAACCTCGTGGTCTTCGCCGAGCACATGCCGCCGCTGGTGCGCTGGCTCGGCCTGTTCGCCCTGCCCTCGCTGCTGGCCATCGCGACGACCTACGCGGTGCTGCGGCTGACCCAGGCGAAGACCCTGCGCGGGCAGCAGGTCGCCACCGACGTCGAGGCCGTGGCGCTGTCCCGCACCGGCCTCGTGGCGGGGATCGGCATCGTGGCGACCGGCGGCGTGCTGATCGCCGCCTCGGCGCTCGGCCTCGACCTCGGCCTGCCGACCTTCGTGGCCGGCCTCGCCACCACGGTCGTCGTGCTGCTGCTCAAGCGCGGCGGCCTCGTCGAGGTGGCCAAGGACGTGTCGTGGAGCGTGCTGCCGCTGGTGGCCGGGCTGTTCGTCCTGGTGGAGGCGCTGGAGAAGACCGGCGTGCTCGCCATGCTGGCGGACCTGCTCAAGGGCTACGCCCACGCCGCCCCGGAGGCCACCGCCTGGGGGGCGGGCGGCCTGGTCGCGGTGCTGTGCAACCTCGTCAACAACCTGCCGGCCGGGCTGATCGCGGGCGCCGCCGTGCAGACCGCCCACGTGCCCGAGAAGGTCGCGGGCGCGATCCTGATCGGCGTCGACCTCGGGCCGAACCTGTCGGTGACGGGCTCGCTCGCCACGATCCTCTGGCTCACCGCCATCCGCCGCGAGGGCCAGGATGTCGGCGCCTGGACCTTCCTCAAGCTCGGCCTGCTGGTGATGCCGCCGGCCCTCGCGCTGGCGCTCGCCGGCCTGCTCCTCGTCTGACCCTCCCTCCCCGCCAACCCGAAGGTCCGCGCGCGTGACGGCTGCCCTCCTCTATCCCTTCATCCTGGTGGCGGGCGCGCTGCAGGCGATCGGCAACGCCATGAACGCGCAGCTGCGCGGCCGCATGGTCAATCCGTGGCTCGCCGCGACGGTGTCGTTCCTGCCGATCGTCTTCGTGTTCACGACCCTGTTCCTCACCATGCCGACGCCGCTGCCGAGCCTCGACTCCTTGAGCAAGATGCCCTGGTACGCGCCGCTCGGCGGCCTGGCCGGCGCGGTCGCGGTGTTCGGCGGGCTCGCCTTCATCGACAAGGTCGGCGCCGGGCCGTTCAACGGCCTGACGCTCACCGCCAACATCCTCACCTCCCTGGCCATGGACGCGCTCGGCCTGTTCGGCCTGCAGGCCGCGGGTTTCAAGCCGATGCCCTGGCTCGGCGGCCTGCTGATGGCGGTGGGCGTGACCTTCATCGCGCGCTCGGGCGGCAAGAGCGACGGCGGCGAGGGGCAGGGTGAGGGGCACGGCGAGGGGCACGGCGAGGGGCACGGGATGTCGGGCAAGCTGCTCTACCCGTTCATCCTCGTGGCCGGCGCCCTGATGGCGATCGGCGTGGTCTGGAACGCGCAGCTCCGCGGCGCCCTGGAGAACCCCTGGCTCGCCGCGACGGTCTCCTTCGTCCCGGTCGTGTTCGTGTTCGCGCTGATGTTCCTGCTGCGGCCGTCGCCGCTGCCGACCCGGGACGACGTCGCGGGCGTCCGCTGGTGGATGCCGCTGGCCGGCCTCACCGGGGCGGTGGCGGTCTTCGCCGGGCTGCTCTTCGTCGACAAGGTCGGGGCCGGCGCCTTCAACGGCCTGCTGATCACCGCGAACCTCCTGACCTCGGTGGCACTCGACCATTTCGGCTGGTTCGGCATGAAGCGGGTCAAGGCCGGGCCGCCGCGCCTGATCGGCGCCGCCCTGATGGTCGGCGGCATCGTGCTGATCTCGCTGTTCTGAGCGCCCGGGCCGATGGCGACCCTCCCCGCCTGGATCCTGCGCCGGGAGACCCTGCTCCTGGCCGGGGCCGCCCTCCTGGGCGCGGGCGGGGTCGCGGCCTGGGTCCTGCTCCAGGCAACGGTCCTGACCATCGCGGTCGCGCCGCGCGACGGCACCGAGCCCGGCCTGATCAAGGCCTACGCGGACGCGCTCGACGCCGCGCACGAGAAGGTCCGGCTGAGGATCCTGTCCTTCGACGACGTGCGCGAGAGCGCCGCCGCCCTGCAGGACGGGCGGGCCGACCTCGCGGTGGTCCGCCCCGACGTGCTGCTCCCGACCAACGGCCTGACCCTGGCGATCCTGCGCGACCAGGCGATGGTCATCGCCTCGCCCGAGCAGGCCGGGATCACCAGCTTCCCGAAGCTCGCCGGCAAGCGGCTCGGCATCGCGGCGCACCGGGACGCCGATCTCTGGCTGCTCCGGAATCTCCTCGGCTATTACGGGCTCACCCTGGAGGAGGCCGCCGGCCCGGCCCGGGACTCGGCGGTCCTGCTGGTCCCGGTCGACCAGGAGGCGGTGGCCGCCGCCTTCCGCGAGCGGCGGATCGACGCCTTCGTCAGCATCATCGCGCCCTCGGCACCCAAGGCGCTGGCCCTGGTCTCGGCCGTGCAGGGCGTCGCCCGCGGCGGCAAGGTGGCGTTCGTCGCCGTGGAGGATGACGGCGCCGTGATCGAGCGCTTCCCGCGGCTCCAGGCGGTCACGGTCCCGGGCGGCCTGTTCGGCGGCCGGCCGAAGCTGCCGGCCGACGACGTGAAGACGGTGGGCGCCTCGTACCGGCTGATGGCCCGCGCCTCCCTGAGCCGGGTCGTGGCAGCCGACGTGACCCAGCAGCTCTTCGAGAAGCGCACCGCCGCCGCGCAGGCGACGGACGCCGCCGAGTACGTCCAGGCCCCGGCCTACGACACGACCGTGGCGGCCACCAGCGCCCGGATCCCGATCCATCCGGGGGCGATCGACTACTACGAGCGCGACCAGCACGGCTTCATCGAGCGCTACGGCGACACGCTCTACCTCCTCGGCGCGCTGGCGGGCGGGCTCGTCTCGGTGCTGGCCTGGATCCGGCAGCGCCTCGCCGGCCTGCGCCGCGAGCGCATCGACGAGATCATGGACCGGCTCCTGGAGATCGCCGGGCAGGCCCGGGCGCTGCGCGACCCGGCGGCGATCGAGGCGCTCACCGTCGAGGTCGACGCGCTGGCCATGGACGTGGTGCGCTACGCCCGGGCGCGGGAGCCGGACACCCGGACCATGTCGGCGGCGTCCGTCGCCATCGACACGGCGCGGGCGACCATCGCGGATTGCCGGGCGCGGGCGGCCGGGGACGGGGGGCGGACCGGGCGCGCCGTCCGGCTGCACGGCGCGGGCGGGGCCTGACATGTCCGCTCCAGCCACCGCGCCCGCAGCGGACGGGAGCGAGGCCGCGACGCGTGCCTCCGTCCGGGCACGCGTCGCGGCGCGGGTGCAGCGGTCCCTGCGCTCGCGCACCGTGGCGTGGATGACGGTGGGCCTCGCCACGATCCTGGTGATGACCGCCATCGCGCTGGGCGCCTTCGTGTACCAGCAGCGCGGCGTCGACGCCGTGCGCCACACCGTGGCGGTGGACGGGCGCCTCGCCCGGGTGCTGTCGGCGGTGCAGGACGCCGAGACCGGCCAGCGCGGCTACCTGCTCACCGGCGACGCGGCCTTCCTGATGCCCTTCACCGAGGGGCGGGTGAACGTCGACCGGCAGCTCGACCTCCTGCGCGACCTCGTCCAGGACGATCCCGACCAGCGGGGCGAGCTCGACACCCTGGCCGGGCTGATCCGCCGGAAACTCGACGAGCTCGGCGCCAGCGTCGCCCTCATGCGCGCCGGCGACGGCGCCGCGGCCCGCGCCTCCGTGGCGGACGGGCGCGGCAAGCAGGTGATGGACGCGATCCGCGACCGCGTGCGCCGCATGGAGGCGCACGAGGCGGACCGGATGGAGCGGCGGCAGGCGACGGTGTCGCGGATCGCCCTGGCCATCTGGGTCATGGTCGGCGCCCTCGCCGTCCTGTTCGTGCTGTTCGCCGCCTCGGCCCTGCGGGAGGCGACCCGGCGCAACCGGCTGTCGCGGTTCCTGCCGCAGGAGCTGGTCCTGCGTCTCGCCGACGGCGACGGCAGCCTGAAGGCCGGCCGCCGCCAGCAGGCCGCCATCGTGTTCGTCGACATGCGCGGCTCGACCACCCTGGCCGAGAGCCTCGATCCGCACCGGCTCTCCGAGTTCCTGTCCGCCTTCCGGCGGCGGGTGACGCGCCTCGCCCGCCTGCGGGGCGGGGTGGTCGACAAGTTCATCGGCGACGGCGCCCTGGTGGTGTTCGGCCTGCCCGAGCCGCGGCCCGACGATGCCGCCCGCGCCCTCGCCTTCGCCCAGGACCTCGTCGCGGTGATCGCCCGCTGGACCGACAGGAGCGGGCCCGCGCGGACCGTGCGCATCGGCGTCGGGGTGCATTACGGCGAGGTGTTCTGCGGGATCATCGGCGAGGCGGCGCGCTACGAGTTCACCGTGCTGGGCGACGCCGTCAACGTCGCCGCCCGCCTCGAGCAGGCGACCAAGCTCCACGGCGTCCCGATCCTGGTCTCGGAGGCCGCGCGCCGCGCCGCCGGGGCGCCGGCCGAGGCGTGGCGCGAAGTCAGCCGCGAGCCCCTGCGGGGACGCCGGGAGCGCATGGCCTACCACACGCCCGCCGATCCCGGATCGGCCGGATCCGACCCCCATCGGGAAGAAGATATCGCGTCCTCGGCGGTCGAAGCGGCTCTCTGAGAAGAACCTGTCTGTCACTGAGACCGGATGGAGAACAAGCATCTCCACGCGCGGCGAAATTCGAAAGACGCCTCCATTGCGAACGGGCCGGCCGAGCGCGACATTCGTCACCATGCGCAGCGCCTCCGAAAACCAGTCGCCGGCCTTCGATCCGTTCGGCGAGCCCGTCGCCGACGGCGTCGCCCGCGCCTGCCCGGCCGCCACGGCCGGCGACCGCACGGCGCGGCGGGTCGGCGGTGCGGTGTTCTGGACCCTCGCCCTGGCGATCCTGGCCGGGCGCGTCTACGCCTACGATCTTCCGGCCGTGCAGGCCGTCGCCTCGCACGCGGCCCAGGCGCTCGCGCTGCGCTGACGCGGCGGGATCGGGCGTCCGTTCGAGCCGCCCGTCCGACCCTCAGTAGGTTCTGGCCAGATAGGCGGCGATCGCGCCGGCGTCGGCCTGCTCGATCGGGGCGTGGTAGGCCTTGATCATCTTGGCCACCTCGGCATCCCAGAAGGCTTTCCCGCGCCCGGGCGGCTGCGTGGCGATGTAGTCGACCGAGTGGCAGGTCTGGCAATTGGCCTGCGCCGCCTCGTAGCCCGCGGTCAGGCCCCCGTCCGTCGGGGGCCGCAGCTGCGCGGTCGGGTCCGGAAGCGTGTAGGTCCGCGGCGCCGCCCAGGCCGCGCCGGCCGTCAGACCCGCGATCACCGCGCCGAGCACGAGCGCCCGCATCCCGTTGGTCCTCCCGTTCGCACTCACGCCGCCCGCACCCGGGTGGTCTCGACGCCGTTGCGCATGTAGCCGGACGGGTTCCAGCGCGACGTCGTCGGCTGGGTGCTGCCGTCGTTGGCGGTGGCCCGCACCCGGATCGCGTGGGCGCCGGGCGTGAGCGCGGTCGCGAGCGACCAAGTCCGGAACGCGTAGGGGCCGAGATCCCCGCCCAGCGCGGCCCGAGTCCAGGTGGCGCCGTCGTCGGTCGAGACCGCGACCTCCCTGATGCCCGAGCCGCCGTCGAAGGCGATGCCGCGCAGGGCGACCGGACCGGCCTTCACCTGCGCGCCGTCGGTCAGGTTCGTCAGGAACGACCGGACATTGAGGCGCCCGATCGGCACCGTGGCGGCGGCCGCCTGACCGGGCTCGGTGCAGGCGCAGGCATTGTCGGGGATGCGGTAGGCGGTCTTCATGAAGAAGCCCTCGAAGGGCTTGTCCAGCACCGTGACCGTGTCGAGGTGCTTGACCCAGTAGGTCCCGTAATAGCCGGGCACGACGAGGCGGAGCGGGTAGCCGTTGAGCCATGGCAGATCCGCGCCGTTCATGCCCCAGGCGAGCAGCACCTGCCCGTCGCCGGCCTGGTCGAGGGTCAGCGCCTTGGCGAAGTCCGGCGTCTCCGGCAGGACCGGGCGGTCGAGCCCGTTGAAGGCGACCTGCACGGCCCCGGCCTTCACGCCGGCCCGATCCAGCACGGTCCTCAGCGGCACGCCGGTCCAGCGGGCGCAGCCCATGGCGCCGTTGGCGAGCTGGCCGCCGGCCATGCGCGGCTCGAAGAAGCCGCGGGAATTGCCCGAGCACTGGTTGACCGCGACGATCTCGGTCCCGCCGGGCAGCGCCTTCAGCTCCGCGAGGCTGAACGAGGCCGGCCGCTCGACGTGGCCGCCGACGTTCAGCCGGAACGCCTCGGGATCGATCTCCAGGGGGATGTCGGCGAGGTGGTAGCGGACGAAGAAGGCGTCGTTCGGCGTGATCGCGCCCGCGTCGAAGACCGCGAACGGCGTCTCCAGCTGGGGCGGCCGGGCGGTGGTCTGCAGCAGCGGCCGCTTGCCCGGATAGGCCACGAGCGGGCGCTCGCCGTTGCCGAAGGGCAGCTGCGCCGCCTCGTCGGCGCGGGCCGGCCGCAGGCCGCTTCCCGCCGCCAGGGCGCCGAGGGCGGCGCTCTTCAGGAAGGCCCGCCGTGCCGGATCGGTCATCCTCTGCTCCTTCCCGGCCCGCACCGGACGTCCCGGTCCCCGCGCGGCCGGCTCCCGTGGATAGCCCGCTCCGGCCGAAAGGCCCAGATCCCCCGCATTCAGCGCTCCGTGAGGTGGCGGCGGACGGCCGCGGCGGTTACGGCGGAGACGCGCACGTTCGATTCCCGGGTCACGCCGGCGATGTGGGGCGTCAGGATCAGGTTGGGCACGCCCGCGAACACGGCGCCGGCGGCCGGGTCGAGGGGCTCGCGCTCGAACACGTCCAGCGCCGCGCCGCCGAGATGGCCGGAGCGCAGCGCGGCGGCCACGGCCGCCTCGTCCACGATGCCGCCCCGGGCGGCGTTGATCAGGATCGCGCCCGTCGGCATCCGCGCCAGCGCCGCCGCGTCGATCAGGCCGCGGGTCGCGTCGGTGAGCGGCACGTGCAGCGAGAGCACGTCGCTGCCGGCGATCAGCGCGTCGAGGGCGGTCCGTTCCACCGGGCCCGAGGCCGGGGTCCAAGTCTGGGTCCAGGCCGGGTCGTCCGCGGCCACGAACGGGTCGTGGGCGGCGACCGCCATGCCGAGCGCCGCCGCCCGCCGGGCGGTCTCGCGGGCGATCGCGCCGAAGCCCACGAGGCCGAGGCGCTTGCCGGCGATCTCGCGGCCCATCAGGGCGTTGCGCGGCCACGCGCCGGCGGCGACGGCGGCGCTCGCCCCGTAGGCGCCGCGCAGGAGCAGCAGCGCGGAGGCGATGACGTACTCGGCGACCGCGCCGTCGTTGGCGCCGGTGGCCGGGTAGACCGCGATGCCGCGCGCCCGGCAGGCGGGGAGGTCGATGTTGTCGAGGCCGACGCCGAGGCGGCCGACGACCGTGAGGTCGCGGGCGGCGTCGAGCAGGGCGCCGCGGACCTGCGTCCGGTTGCGCACGATCAGGGCGTCGGCCCGGGCGGCGGCGGCGGCGAGGTCCTCCGGCCGGTCGACGAGGCCGGGATCGTACACCACGTCGAGGCCGGCGAGCTCGGCCGCGATCGCGGCCTCGTCCATGAACTCGCTGATGA
>NZ_JBQEPK010000054.1:0-18796 GCF_052045615.1 Methylobacterium sp. 22177
GCGACGACCTGCACGCCGCCGCGGTTGCCGCCGAGACGTCGATGCGCATCCCGGAGACGTTGATGCCGGTGATCGCCCGCCACGCGGCCTGGATGCCGCCCTTGCCCGAGACGCGCGGGATCGCGTTTCGCAGGGGCGTGAGCACCGGGTAGAGCGACTTCGCGCCGAGTTCGAGGTCGTAGCAGGTCAGGCCGGAGGTGGGCGAGCTGGCCTGCGCGAAGGTCGACTTCTGCAGATCGATCCCGAGCTGCGCCAGGATCGGGTCGGTGAGCGGCTTGGCCTGCGCCTCCTTGAGGAGGGCGAGGACGTCGACGTGCTGGGTCATGGGGCGTGATCCTGTGCGGATGCACGGCCGCGCCGGCGCTGACCCGTCCCCGGGGCGCGGGACATCGGACGTAGAGGGGATGGTGGGCCCTGCGGCCCGTCGGGGGACGCGCGCGATCCGTCCCCGGACCCGCGGCGCGTCGAGAATGGTCGGTCCAGTGCCGGACGGTCTAAGTCAGGCTGTCGGTCTCCAGACCGACAATCTGCCTCGGGTGGATCGCTGCCGGTCCGTTTCCGAGCAACGGATGGATCGAACCGAACACAGCCCTAGGAGCCACTCTGGCCTCGATGCGTGCCGATAGGCACCGACTGTAACTCCAAGCCTCTGTCAAATCTGCTCGCAAGCACAACCCGTTGTCGAGTCTTCGGGGTGACTGCCACTTAATGTCTATCCACAAGATGGCAGTCGAAAACGCAGCCATCACGCCGCTTGTAGTTCAAAATTTAAGGACATTGAGGTCATCGGGTCTAAGGAAGGAATGTCGAAGAGACGCGATCAAATTGGACCGATCAGACCAGTCGAAAATCCTCGTCGTTGGCCAGGCTGGCGGAGTTACAAAAAGACATTCTGAAGCAAGGCGACAGAAAGGTTACGAGGCTGTGATGGGCGGCTTTTTTCGAGTTGAGTTCCAGGCGCGCACTGACCAAGCGTCCGGCTCTCTAGCGCTCGCCAACGGAAAGGTGGCGGGCCTAGACGTAGGCGGCGGTATCTATCGCGGCAGCTATGTCGAGGAAGGCGGCCGCGCACGGGGAACTGCAATCCTGTCGTTTCCTGACGGTGGCGAACTCGTGACGGGGATGCGTGTGCCTCCCGGAGCCGAAATCACAATACCATTTGATATCCCTGTCGGCAACTCGACCAACATTCATGGCACATCGGTTAATGTGGCCGGCCGTAGAGTTGACGTTATTTGGCGCCGTATTGCTGATTTGTAGATTTTAGCCAAATCATATAGCCTAATTGATAAACAGACGATATCATTGATTTGTAAATGTTGCAATCAACGGTGGATATAGTTATCACGTGTAGACCACAGGCCGAAAATTCATCATGGCGTAACATCGGAATACTCTATCAACACGAAATACGGAGCTAAAAGTATCATGAATTTTGGCAGAAAATCGATCACTGTCGCTGGATTTATGATCCTTTTCATCGCCAATGCCAATGCATTGCCGCTTACCCGAGCGCAGATCAATCAGTGCCAACCGCATGGCGGTGAGCGAAATGCGGAAGCAGATCTTGCGGCCTGCAATGCTGTCATCGACTCCGGCCTCTGGCGAGGCGCCATCTTGAAGATATTTATCTTCAATCGAGGCACGCTCCTGGCCGGGAAAGGAAATTTCGATCTGGCATTGAAGGATTTCGACAAAGCCATTCGACTCGATCGAAATTTTTCGATGGCTTACGTAGGGCGCGGCGAAATTCAAAGAGCAAAGGGCAACCTCGACGAGGCAGTCAAAGAATTCGATCAAGCAATCAAGTCCGATCCCAACAATGCACTCGGTTATCAGTACCGCGCTGCCGCCATGGAATTGAAGGGTAATTTCGATCAGGCGCTGAAAGACTATGGCAGTACGATCAATCTCAATCCTGATAATGCCGATATATATAATTCCCGGTGCTGGCTACGCGCAACCACGGGCACAGATCTCAAGGACGCGCTGGAAGATTGCAATAATTCTTTGAAATTGAAGCCAGATGAAGCGGACACGCTTGATAGCCGAGGATTGGTGAATACAAAATTGGGCCTCTATGACAAAGCAGTTGCCGATTATAGCGCCGCTCTGAAGCTGAAAGAGACGGCGGGGGCGTTGTATGGCCGTGGACTGGCCAAAAGACTGGGTGGGGACAAGGAAGGTGGCGATATCGATATCGCGAAAGCCGTTAAGATTGATGCGAACGTTGAAAAGGACTATTCATCATACGGTCTCTGATTATCAAGTAGTCCGGACCCAATCGAGGCGCGGGATAGCTCGAATTCCGTATATGGCAGAGGCTCGTATCGTTAGTCGTCGTGTCGCCTGCTGGCAATGCCGGGTGCGTTGAGTAGATGGCTATCAACCTGGACGCCGGTGCACCCGCTCATAACGCGCCGGGACATGAGCAATGGTCTCGGACATGAGTGCTTGATCCTGTTGCCGGTACCGTTCCGCACACGCGAAAGAGGAGAGCCAGAGTTTGTCTGAGCCGCAACCGCCCAAGCTTAAACATTCGTTAACTACGTTGCGCGATTTTACAACTGGTAGTTGAGGAGATTGGGCGATGGTCTGCGTGGCGCTGTTTTGTGGTGCGAGCCTGATCGTCGTCGCGGTTCTAGCGATTGTGCTTCAAGCAGAAATCGGTGTTCCGGCGCTCGAATGGGATGACGCGGAGAAGGCCGCGAATATCTGATCGGTAGCAGCGTTACGGAGCCGGTTGGGGACACTCCTGTCACTCGATAAGTGTAGGATCCGCTCCTGACAGCAACCAAGCCATCGCGCCTCGCATTCCCGTACAGCGCGATGCCGGTGTCGGCCGATGTGTCTGATCGATGCCTTGCGCCGAACTTGCCAGACCGAACACATTTGACTGCCTTGGAGCTGCGCCGGCGGCGATCCCGGTGCCCGAGTCGGGTTGCACGCCGTCGCGCGTCACCGGACGCAGGTAGCGGATCTGAACGCCTCAGCGCGCGAGCGGGAGGTGCTGCGGGTTCTGGTGTGAGACCTTGATCAGCAGGTCCGCGCGCGCCTCGGGGCTCATCTTGGCTAGGTGGTCGCGGATCGCGTCCACGGACGGAATGTCAGATGCACCGGAATCACCCTCACTGCCCTTCGTGACGGCGCGGCCCACGAGATGGCGCGGCACGGGCTGGTCCCCCACCATCTTCGCCAGCGCAGCGATTTGCGGCAGCACCTCGTCGGTCAGCGTCTTCTGCAGCGCGTCGCGCTGGCCGGTTATCTTGGCGAGTTCGGCGCGCACCGCCTCAATCGCATCACCGCCCTTGGTCAGGTCGGCGCTGACGACCTTCTCGGCCGCCTCACAGGTCGCCCCGAGGCTGCAGGCGTCGTCGTGCATGCGCTGGATCCGCTCCTGGTCCGTCCGGCTGTTGCGTGCCCCGATCTTGGCCAGCGCCCGACCGGCGGGGCTGTCGGCTGCCACCGCCTTCACCAGCGCGTCGTAGGCGGTGTCGGACAGGGGTCCCGCGGCCAGCGCCATCGCGGCGTCGGTCGGCGCGTCGTCCATCAGGTCCGCCATCTCGGCCGCGACCATGGCCTGCAGGAGCGCCACCCCCTGCGTGGCCCAAGCCTTCATCTGCCGGGGCAGCGCCGCGTCGCCGTCGGCGTAGACCACGTCGAACACCGCCGAACCGACCATGCTCTTGATCTTGCTCAGCAGCACCGCCAATCGCGACACGCCGTAGAGATCCTTGGCGAGGTCCGAACCGTCGGCCGCTTTGCCGACTTCGGCGTGGGCGCGCTTGCGCGGTCGCTCCGGAGGCTGTTGCGCGCTGCCGTAGGCGGCCGTTTCGCCGTCCCCGGCCCCGAGCCGCTTGCCCAAGTCGAACAGCGCGTCGAGCACCGGGCCGGCCGCGACCCGGGCCGAGGCTTCCGCGTCCTCGCGGGCATTGTGCGCCAGCGCGTCCGCCTTCTTGGCGAAGGTGCTGCCGTCCTTCGCCTTCCAGACCTGTTCGACCTCGCCGTCGCTCGCGGGTGCGGATCCAGGCGGTGGCTCGAGGGCGGGTTGCGTCTGGGCCAGCGCCGCCGCCTCGGCCACCTTCATCAGGGCTTCGCGCGCCGGCGCGACGAAATCGCCGACCGCGCCCGGCCGGCCAGCCGCCGCAGCCAGCTCCTCGGCCTTGGCGAAGACATCCGCGTTGGTCGGCTCGAGCGGCGCGCCGATCCTCACCGACTCGGCGAACGCGCGCGTCTCGGCCGCGCCGTCGACCTTCAGCACCTGGAACGTCGCCGAGGGCAGGCACGGCAGATCGACGAGGCTGACCTCGCTCGGGTCGGCCGTGTAGCGCATCAGGCCGTCCTCGCCCCGCCAGCGCTTGGCGTAGGCGCCGCCCTGCGAGAACCCCGTGTAGACGCCCTCCTCGACCTTCCGCCATTCCGCGTCGTCGACCACCTTCGCGTAGATCTCGATCTGCCGGGCGTCGTCGTTGAAGGCGATCTGCGTGACCTTGCCGGCCGCGACCTTGCCGTGCATCGCCCGCAGGTTGCCGAGCGAGCGGCCGTCGGTCGCCTTGGCGATACTGCCCGACCATTTCTCGTAGAGCGGCTTCGTCGAGGCGTAGTCGCAGACCTCGCCGGCCCGGTCCGGGGCCTCGGCGGTGGCCAGGCCGTAGACGAGCCGGTTGGCCGCATCGACCTTCGTCAGCGGCAGGAACAGGAACAGCTCGGGCATGACGGGCTCCGGCGGGAGGATAGTTTCCGATCGACCACCGGTCGTTTCTGACGTGGACCCAGCGTCATTCTGCGACTTTCACGCGGGCGCGGTGGCGGTTCGCCTTGACGTTGCTTGAATGCTCGGCGCAACCGGCGTAGCTCTTAATCAGGCGCGGACCCGTCGACCGTTTCGGACGTCAAGCCCAAGGGCGATCGCAAGATCGGGCACGCGGCGTCAGCGGGCCGCGCCACCTTGACCCCCGATCTTGTAGAACGTGTGCAGAGTCAGCGATCCGGTCCGCTTGCGCACTGCCAGCACCGCCTCGTAGGTCTGCCCGCGGATCGTGTGCCGGACAACGACGCCCTGAAGGCCCTGTCCGCGCGTCTTGCGGCCTCGCGTCACCGAGCCATGCCGGAGCAGCCGCGGCAGGTAGCTGTAGTCAATCGGAACAATCGGATTGGGATCGCCGCTGCTAGGGCCGTGCCGTCGGTCGATATGTCGGACGAACTCGGCGGTGGGGCCATGCCGCCAGCCATCCACGTTCCGCCCGGCATGGGCCGTGAAGCGATCGCCGTGAACGCGTCCGAGATCAAGCACGTCCTGATGCGCTCGGTCGGCCAGGGCCCGCACCGCCAGCCGCTTGGCCGCCCGCCCCGACCCGCCTGCGCCCGCGAACTCACCGGTGTCCGGATCCCGCGGATGCTTCGACGGGTCGAACGCCTTGTCGATCGAAGCGTCGTCCTCGACGACGGGCACCACCACACAGCGGCAGGAGGGAGGCGCGGGCGTCGCGTCGTCCCCGCTAGAAAACGCGTCCTCGAGATCGATCGCGCCGGCATCCGCGTTGGCTTGGCAGACCGCGCAGCAGCCCTCTTCCGCCCACCACGCCTTGCGTACCGCGATGCCGTCCTCGGCAGCCCCCCGGTAGCTCTCCAGCGACGCCGCGCCGTTGGCGCTGGCAACCTCGTACTCGGCGATGCGCGCCGCCCATTCTTCCGAGAAGGCGTAGTCCGCCTCGATCGCCTCGGCGATGGCGTCCAGACCGAGATTCTGCTCCAGGCCCGTCGCGATGGTCTCGCGCAGCCGGTCGCGAGTCGCCTCTGTGATCACCATCCGCGCGTCGGCCGACGGCACGAGTCGCCCGTCGGCGTCGAAGCGCATCTCGGCCGCCCGGGCCCTGGCTGCGGCGACCGCCCGGGTGTTCACGCGGTTGACCAGCTCTTCACGGCTGGCGGCGCCAATCTGCACCAGAGCGCGGCGGCTCGCATCGGCGGCGACGGCCTCCAGCTCGTCGGCCACCTCCGGCGCGACCGCGCGCAGATCGGCGAAGTCGAACTCGTCGAGAAAGGCGTCCAGCGCGCGGCGCAGCGCGTCAGCGTCGTCGGGCTCCGGTTCGGCCTTGGTGAGCTTGCCGCGCCCGCGCAGCTCGGCGACCACGTCAGAGCGGGTAGCCGCCAGAGCTGTCTCCAGCAGCCCCGCAATCGCATGCATGGCCCGGCGCGTCGCCGGCCGGTCGAAAGGGACGGGAGCGGCCGGCCTCCAGACCCGGCGCTTGGTGAGTGCCGCACCGGCGGCCTTGTGAGCCGGCGCTGGCAGATGCGCGATCTGGGTCGTGAGGCGGCCGCGCAGATCCTCCAGGGCCGCCACGATGGCGCTGCAACGATCCGCGCCGAGGCCGCCTCGTCGGATCGCGTCGATCATCGTGTCGAGCGCGGCGTCCACCGCCTCGGCGAGCCGGTCTCGTATCCGTTCGCCAGCGGCGGCGTTCCCGGCCGCCTTACCGAACCCGAGCGCGCCGGCGAGGTGGTCGAGCATGCGCGCGACCTCCTCGTCGTCGTAGCCGAGATGCGCGCCGATGTGGCGACCGGCCGTGACCAGCGCGTCGCCAAGCAGGTAGTTCTCGGCGATCCAGACCGCCGCTTCGACCGCGGCCGGCACCGTGCCGCCCGACGCGGCGCTGACGATGGCTCCGCCCGCGATGGCCGCCCCGCCGATGGCGGTGCGCAGCACCGTGCGCTTGAACGCCGCGCGCTCCGCGGCCTCGCCCGCTTCGCCGCCTGCGCTCCCATCGGTCCAGCGCCCGCGCGCGTCCCGCGGCTGAGCCTCGTCGAACTTGCCGAGCAACTTGCCGACGGCGTCGGAGGGGCCGTCGCTCCGATCCTCGGCGCGCTGCCCAGGGTCGCCGAATCCGCCCGCTTCAGGTGGCGGCCCGAACGCGTCGAGCGCCGCCTTCTTGCCCGCCAGCGTGTTCGCGTCGATCGGCACGAGGCTCGCGCCGGTCATCACCATCAGGACGTCGGCGGCCGGGCTCAGATCGGGATCGAGCCCGAGGAGCTTCCGGCCCTCGTTGAGCCGCATCAGCCCACCCGCGGTCAGCCCGCGCAGGCGCTCGGCCTGCGCGGGCTCGTCGATCTGCTCGTCCTCCTGCCACGCGAACTCCAGCTCGGGCGCGGCGAGGTCGTCGGCGATCACCTCGTCGATGACGGCCTTGATCCAGTCGAGCAGCGGCGCGAGACCTTCCTCCTCGGCGAGTTCCTTCTGCGTGTCGGCCGAGGCGCGGTTCATCTGCTTGATCAGCGCTTGGGGCGAGATCGAGAAGGCGAAGCACACCACCCGCGACAGCCACTCGTCGAACTCGCCCTTGAGCTGGGGCTCGCTGGTCTGGTGGAGCGCGACCTTGCCGGGCACGAAGCGGGCGCGCCGCCGGGCGGCTAGGTTGTCGGTGAAAAGCGAGTCCCAGTAAGTCTGATAGGTCGCGATCTGGTCCGGCCCCCAGGTCTCGGGCACGCCGATCAGCGCGTCCGGCACGGTGCCGCTGGTGAAGTACTCCAGGGTCATTACCTGCCGGCGCAGGGCGATGTTGACCGTGGTCATCACCTGCTCGACCGGCGAGAAGCCGTAGACGCGGTCGGTGCGCAGGTTGCGCGGGCGGTAGAGCAGCTCGCGGGCGGTGTCGTTCACCGCCGGCAGGCCCTTCAGGATCTGCTGGTCGGCCTCGGGCCAGACGGTCTGGCCGCCCTGCACCCACGGCATCGGCATCCGGCCGTCTTCCCCGAGGATCGGCTTGATGGTGGCGCCGTCGACGGGCTCCAGCGCGAGGAGATCACCCGCGCGAGAACGCTGCTTGAAGGTGGTCCAGGCGTCGAGGACGAGCACGTCCTCAAGGCTCATGCGCAGCCAGTCGGTCCAGGGGTGGACGCCGTCGGGCTTCGCGAGGAAAGCCGTGACCGCAGCAGCCTTCGCGGCGGCGGGCTTCCCCCTGTCGCGCGGCTTGATTGCCCACCTCATGCGGGCGGCCTAGTCCTTCCGGGTCTCGATCACGAGCCGCAGCAGATCGTAGCCGTCGGCGAGCCGGCGCAGCTGCGCGAACGAGACCGGCTCGTAGGCGCGCGCGGTGGTGTTGAGGTTGTAGCCGGGCGGGTAGTCGAAACGGCGCCCGGCGACTTCCGCCGGCGCTAAGGGGCGCATCGACGCGGATGGGCCGAACCAACTAGGCTCATGGCCCGCGATCGAGCTGGAGCCGGCGCTGCCGTAGGTCAGGGTGTAGGCCAATGGGGCGAGCGACACGCCAGCCGCGCCGCCACGTGTCGCTAAAGCCAACTGCGAGTGCCCTTCGGTGAAGCCTCAGAATGTGTCTGGACGGCACGAAACTGCTTGTGACCAGAGGTCTAAGATTGGAGCCGTCGACTTCCGATCCGATCTTTCGGCTACCTGCGAGGATACCCTGTGAGCGGACGCTATGGGATACGACTGGCCGTGCTCATAGAGTTGACGTATGGAGCCTAGCCGAACGACCTTCCGCGAAACCTGCTATATGCTACAGAGAGGGTATCTCCGACCCTACTCGCATGATTTGGTAGCGGTGGTAAGTCCGAAGTAGTGCGCGCGCAGGCAGCGCTGTTCTCTATACCGGATGACTTATTTGCATGACAGAGCTTCATTATCAATCTGACATATTTGACGATTTCCATTGGCCTGAAATTTTGATTTCGCGCTGGATATTCATTGTATATCGGCAAAAATTATTACCAATTCCTGCGCCGAACGTTCGTGGACCATTCGGCGAATGAGGCGCCGGCGGTTCGGGCGTGAGCGGCTTCTGCGGTTTGTCGATGCGCTGATGATGCCAGCCGGTGACGGCCAGAAACTCTTTTTCCTCAACGGTATAGATCCGGATCAGACCGTTCGCCGACAGTTCCTGGAGCATTCCGAGGATGTCCGACGCCGTGACGTCGCCGATGGCAGGATCTGCGCCTTGATCCGCTTCGGCGACAGCGCCATCCGGCCGGCGTCGTCTCAGAAGTTCCAGAGCCCGATGAACAGAAGGCGTGCCAGCGGCGCGCATCCCATGACCTGCTCGGAGGTCCAGAACTCGGGTTTGATCGTCCGGATGCGCGCCATCAGAGCGGCCCTCTCGTCGTCTGGGCGATGGCCGAGTGGGCCATGTCGCACCACAGGCGCAGGGTCGGGGTCGGACCCGCGCGGTTCTTGCCGAGGATCAGTTCGAGGCTGTTCTGCTTGTCGATCAGGCGCTGGCCCGTCTCGGGATCGTTCGTCGCCTTGAACTTGCGCTCGAGGTAGACGGCCTCGCGGTAGAGCAGCAGGACCGCGTCGGCGTCCTGCTCCAGTTCGCCCGAGTCGCGCAGGTCCTCCTTGCTGGGGCGGCGGTCGAGGCGGCTCTCCTTGTCGACCTCGCGGTTGAGCTGTGCGAGCAGCACCACGCAGACGTCCTCGGTCTTGGCGAGCTGCTTGAGGGCGGCGGAGATCTCGCCGATCTCGAGCACGCGCTGGCCCTGGTAGTGCTCCGAGGCCCGGATGAATTTCAGGTAATCGATGAACACGACGCCGAGGCCGCGCCCGAGTCGCGCGAGATGGCGCTTCTCGGCCTTCACCCCGAAGGCGATCTGCGCGACCGAGAGCGGGGAGCGGTAATCGACGCGCAGGAGCAGCTGTGCCAACCGCCTCTGCGCCGCCTCGATCCGTCCGAACGCCTCGTCGTCGAGGTCGCGGCCGGCCATGATCCGGCCGAACGGCAGCGAATGACCCGGGCGGTAGGCGAGGTCGGCGAGGTAGCGGGCCCATTGCTGCTCCGGGGTCACCTCGGCCTGGAAGACGAGCACGCCGGCGGTGCGAGCCGCACATCGGGACAGTGTGGTGAGGGTGACCGTCTTACCCATGCCGGGGCGTCCGGCCAGGATCCACAGCTCGCCGCGCTGGAAGCCCCCGTTCGTGGCGCGGTCGAGTTCGACGAGACCGGAGGAGATCGCGGTCGAGGCGATGGTCCCCTCACGCAGGCCGCGCACGCGGTCCAGCATCCAGGCGCCGCCATCCGCGGCCGAGCAGCCGTCGAGACGGCTGGCCGGACCGGGCGCGCCGATGTCGAGCAGCGCGTGCTCCGTGCGCTCGATCAGGGTGCTCGGCGCATCGTCGAGAGACGCCTCGTAGGCGCGAGTCGCCAAGTCCTCGCCGATGGCGATGAGCCGGCGCCGGACGGCGAGGTCGTGGATCGTGCGGCCGTAAGCGCCCGCGTTGATCACTGTGGTGGCGTCGGTGGCCAGCGGCGCGAGGTACTGGATCACCGTCTGGCCGCCGGAATCCGCGTCGCCCAGGTAGGTCTTCAGGGTGATCGGCGTGGCGACGGTTCCGGCGCTGATCAGGGCGCCTGCCACCGTGAAGATCTTGCGGTGCGCCTCCTCCATGAAGTGGTCGGGCAGCAGGAAGTCCGCCACGCAGCGATAAGCGTCATTGTTGACCAGGATCGCGCCGAGCAGCGCCTGCTCGGCATCGACGTTGTGCGGGGGCACCCGGTATTCTGGCCGGATCGTCTCGAGCCGCGCCGAGATAGCGTTGGGGAGGCTCATGTTCTCGGCCTCCGACACGGCCACGGCAGCCCAGCAATCTCAGGCGGAGACGCATGGCCGGGCGGGGCAGCATCGGCTGCGCATTCATCGTCGGCAGAGCCATCTTCTTCACCGGTCCGCGACTGGCAGTTTCCGCGCCGGCCGATCAAGATGTTGTCGACACGTCCGATCGTATCCGTGAGTCGATCGGTGGCAAAGTTGCGGCTTATGGAGGCCGGGACATGACCATCAAGCCCGAAATCCATCCATTGGCCGGATTTCACATCATCCCGTTACCAGGACCTGGCGGGACCTACGTCGTGATGATCACGGGAAGTCGCGCCGAAAACGTTAGCCCGTCGTCCGAACCTGTGATGCATAGTGCCGGCATGCGCTTGAAACAGGCGCGTTCCCTGGCCGCCGCGCTTCTTGAGGTGGCCGACATTGCCGCGGCGATGGACGCGGAGTGACCCGCTCCCGATCGGCACTGGCGAGGTGAGGGTCACGCGATCGTCCATGTCTCGGTGTCGCGAGCCATCCGGCGGCAGACCGAGATGATTTCCTCTCGCGACGCCTCGCGGACCGTGGAGACCCTCCCGTCGACGGTCCGCCGCGGCGGCGAAGAGTTCTCCCGGAACGACGCTCGGCGGCGATCGGCAAGAACGATCTCGGAGGGGGCGAGGCGCGCGCTCATGCGGCGACGCCGGAGGCGCCATCGTCCTGATCGTCGACCATGCCCCAAAGCCTGGGTGAGGCCGCTCGTCCTCGCCGCGCTAGGGCCCGGTTCAGCGCGAGGAAGGTATCGGCGGGGAAACGGCCGCGTGCCGCCTCCCGCCAATTGGACACTGCCTTCGGCTTCGCGCCGACGATCTCGCCCGTCGGGCCATTGCCGCCGAGCAGGTCGATCACCGCATCGGTGGTTCGGAGGAGGGCGGGCGCTTCATGCATGTCCGCAGAATGTCCACTTATCGTGGATAAATCCAGTCCACAAATCGTTTCTAGCCACGGATCGTGGACAGACGCATTGTGTGGCCATGACCGAGAGAAGTGATCCGCCGGAAAGTCAGGAGTCGATCGGCCGCCGCCTGCGCGAGACACGCGAGGCGCTGGACCTGTCGCCGCGCGAGTTCTGCGAGGCGGTCGGCTTCTCCAAGACGCAGCTTGAGAACTACGAGGCAGGCCGCCGGCTGATGAAGCCGGCCATGGCCGTTCTCGTGATCAACGCCTTTCCGAATGCTAAGCTAGACTTCAACTGGATCTATCACGGCGACCTCGCCGGGACCTCGCACGGTTTCGCACAACGGATACTCGCCCAACGCGGCTCAGAGCGAGCAGCCTGACCTCAGCTCGCGATCTTGAGTTCACGCTTCGTCGGCTCCGCGCACTCTTCCTCCTCCCCGGAATGAAGATAGTTGGTCGCTAGCCATCGCGCGTGCTCAATAATGGCTGGTGCTTTTTCCTTGTCTTGAGGCAATTGGATCACTATCTGCAAGCCAAGCGCCTTGATGTGATGATCGGCGTGGCTAAGTTGCCCCTTATTATTCGACATGACGCAACCCCCATGTAGCCCTTGATCTTAGTTTGTCTGTGTGGGACGCCCCAGAGGGAAGCGTCTGAGCAGTGGTGAAGCCGGAGTAGCGAGCCTCGTATCCACGATTTGTGGACATAATGGCTTGAAGTGTCCACGGATCGTGGATAATAATGGCCCATCGCCTTAGCGATGGAGTCGCGGATGTCCATCTTCCCCGCCCGACAGCCTGGTACCGACACGCTTCGGCATCCATCCGACTACTGGATCACCGCGCTCGACGGCGCCTGGGCTGCCGCAGCGCTCGCGGGCTCGAGGCCGAGGGCTTTGACTGCCTGGCGGCCGCACGCCACTGGCTCGAGGGGCGCGAGGCCGAAGAGGCTGACGAGCTGGCGGCAATCGCAGACTTCGAAGCCGACCAGATCCGCGAGGCCGCCTGACCATGGCCGGCCATTCACTCGATCCCTGCCTGTCTGCTTGCGGTCGGTGGATGAACTGAAGCGGACATGGCGGCGGGACATGCTCACGACCGCGAGCGACCTCGATATCTCCCGAAGGCTGGATGCTCCTGCTACGATCCCTCGATGCGCCCCACATCGCTGTCCCCATCTCCTTCGACTGCGCGGATCAAGCCTTCCGCCCTCGACCTGATCGGCCATACGCCACTGATCGCCCTCGACCGCATCCACCGTGGCCCCGGCCGCATCCTGGCGAAGGCCGAGTTCATGCAGCCCGGTGGGAGCGTCAAGGATCGGGCGGCCCGTGCCATCGTCCTTGCCGCGCGTGAGGACGGGCGTTTGGCCCCCGGTGCGCCCGTTGTGGAGATGACCAGCGGCAACATGGGAGCCGGTCTCGCGGTGGCCTGCGCAGCGCTGGGGCATCCCCTCGTGGTCACGATGTCCGCCGGGAACAGCCCCCAGCGTGCCCGGATGCTCGAAGCGCTCGGGGCCGAAGTTATTCTGGTGCCGCAGATCGACGGAGCAGCTGGGCAAGTCACCGGGGCGGACGTAGACGCGGCGGCTGATGCGGCGGCGCGCATCGCGGAAGATCGGGGCGGCTATTACGTCAACCAGTTCCACGCGCCGGAGTGTATGCGCGCCCACCGCGAAACGACCGGGCCGGAGATATGGGAGCAATCCTCCGGCCAGGTCGATGCCTGGGTGGCCGCCGTAGGGACCGGTGCGACTTTCCTCGGAGTGGCGGCGGCATTGAGGGAACGTAATCCCCACGTGATCTGCGCCGCCGTCGAACCGGAGGGATGTCGCCCCCTGGCGGGATTATCAGTCACAAAGCACCGCCACCTCATCCAGGGCACAAGCTACGGAAGCATCCCCCCACACTGGAATGGTGATCTGATGGACCTGTCTATTCCCGTAACCGATGAGGAGGTGGAGCGCTGGCGTAGAGGGCTCGCGACGCAGGAGGGCTTGCACGTCGGCTACTCGGCCGCTGCCAACGTAGCTGCGGCTGCTGCGCTGTTGTCGTCCGGACGCCTTCCAGCCGACGCAATCGCCGTGACCGTGCTGTGCGATACAGGCTTGAAATACTGAGGCCCACATCCCGCGCCTATCACGCCGATCCGAGGTTGCCGGACGGAGACGAATGTCCGCTTCCGGGAAGCGCCCGCGGCGGTGCGGGCGACTGACATGGGTCGAAAGCAGGCCGTCCGCTCACGGTGGTTTTGCGACGGTCCGCTTTTGGACGGAGAAGCATCGAAGCGGACGTCGCTGCCGTGCCTGCTTCCGACGCCGGGCGGGCTCCCAAGGGACCTGCTTATAGGCATTCAGCAGCGCAGATTTCGGCGCGGTGGTTGGTGGTTTCATCGGGCGCCTGTTGTAAGATCGGAACTATGCCCGGCATCTTCGATTGGCTCAGCAACCGTAGGTCGTCCGAACAGCGTGGCCCTGCTGTCGCGACGCACTCGGATATGGCAGCTGGGGATGCGCCCGGCGAACTCTATGCCCTTCTCTCGGCTCGGCTTGGCGACTACCCGCCCGACACGCCGCTCCATCGCGGTGATCCAAGGGGTCTGACGCCGGAGCAACGCGCCGAGAACCTAGCCCAGTTTCTCGCCCGCGACCCCAATCGGATCGCCGTCCTCGTCTCTTGGCTTGCCCGAGAAGGGCTCGACGGAGCGGCGGTGCTGAAGGGCGACGAAGCGGCGCTGGCGGAGGGTCGACGGATCGATGCGTGGCTTGCCGGCTGGGTCCCGCACCGCCCCTTCGATCCCGTTCTGGGCGATAGCGAGGTCGGTCCGCCGCGCGCCCGCTGGTTTGCGAGCGACCGCGCGGGTGCGGATCTCGTGTTCAGCTTCGTCTCCGATCTGGCACGGCTCAACGCCGCGGCCATCGCTGCAGCTGATCCGTTGTTCTCTTGGGCGGTTGTAGAGGATGCGCTCGAGGCTGCGGCCACCGCCGACCCGGTCGACAACCCCCATGGGGAGCCGAGTGACCGGCGTTACCACCTCTGTCTTGTCAGGGACACTCACGACGGCTCGATGCCGATTGTCCTCGACGTACCGCTCGCGATGCTCTGCCTGGTGCATGGGCGCATGTCGCCGCTCGGCCTACCGGTACCGGCGGAGTTCCCGATCGGGCTGCATGCGATCCGGTCGGGCGCCTATGCTTGACAGCCTTCTTCGCGAGCGATCGCAAGCTGCAAGAGCTGCTCGGGGTGGAAGGCGGCTTGTCCGCTTCCAAAGAGCAGCGGCATCGAAGCGGCCGTAATTGCCTCCTCGCCCAAAAATATTACACCAAACAGGGCGGTCGAAATTGTGTTGTCGAGATTTTCCGGGTGCGCCTATCAATCCAAATCAAAAAAACAAGTAGCTCGCCTTATCATGATTAACGTTCAGAGCGGGCGAATGTTGGCGCTTCGATGGCCTTCAAACAGCAGAACGCGCCCGATTTTGCCAGCTCGTTCGGGGCGCACCGGTCGAGCGTGGGTGTCCGCACATCTCAAATTGATGATGTGGGCGCTAACAGCTACTGGAATAGAGCCTTTGACCGATCTTTTGCTTCGGTATTTAGCTGCCCCGATCCAGCGCACCACCCAGTGCTCTCGCCCTCGGCGCAAGGCCGGGGGCTGCTCCAACTTGACTATACGCCAAGTCAGACGTCTACCATCGCGCTTGGCTGAAGACATGAGTGTGGCCCCCGATGACTTCTGATACGAGGGGCAGTCAGTTGCGCTCTTTCCTTTGACGGACTTTGATCTTCATCAAACCACGCGAGGTCCATAGCGCGTGAACCATGTCCTCCCTATCAGGCGTCGCCTATCAGCCTGTTCAGTGGGGCGGTGGGGCCCACGTACCCCGAGACTGGGAGGCGCGCCGGCTGGATGAGGCGGGCAGCAACCAGACCGCCAAGCGATCGAACGGCTGCTTACAGGCAACGCGCCAGCTGCCATGAATGGAGAGGTTGGGTCGGTAGCTGGCCGTCCGCTCGGGGTGGAAAGCTTCCGGTCTGCTCATCGATTGGCAGCCCGGGAAGCTGCCGTCGCCCCAGCCATGGTCGTGTTCGGAAGGGGCTCAGGCTTTCGCGACGACGGGAAGCCGGAAGGGCGCTCCGAGTCGATTAAATGCGTTCATCGCCGCGATGGCGATCGTGAGGTCCACGAGATCCTTTGCCGTGAAAGCCGCGCTCGCGGCCGCATAGGCTTCGTCGGAAGCGTGCGTCTCGCTGACCAGTGTGACTTCCTCCGCCCACGCGAGCGCAGCTCGGTATTGGTCGGAGAACAGGTGGGGCACCTCGGCCCAGACTGGAACCAGGGCGACCTTCTCGAACGGCATCGTCTTGAGGAGATCACGGGAATGTAGGTCGATGCAATGCGCGCAGCCATTGATCTGCGACACGCGCAAGAAGACGAGGTGGATCAGTTCGTGGGGAAGGTCGGTGCCCGTGGTGATGTAGTGGTGGATGCCGAAGAACGCCCTCGCGCCCTCCGGCGCCACCTCAGTCCAGATTAGCCGCTTGTTTTGACTCATGACGGATCCCGGTGCTCGGAACGCCGGAGATCGACGTTCGAAGCTACGACGAGCTGGCCCGCAAAGATGTGACATGCCACGCCACATTCCTGCTCGACAGGCGGACACGTGTCTCGTTCACGCTCGGACGTCCGCTTCGAAACAGGCTCTCCGAGGCATCCGCCGACCGGATTGGGGCGACCGCGGAAAGTCCCTTTGCGAGGGATCGGTCAACCTCCGCATCCCGCCCTCAGCGATATCTCCGCAGCCGCCGCTCCGAGGATTTTGAAAGCGGCCACTTCGAGGCCCGCTCAGCGGGGCTATCGCGCGTGAGGGATCGTCACGGCTAGGCAGTTTGGGTTAAAGCAGCATCCGGTTGGGCGTCCGATAGAAGGCGCCTGGGAGTTTGTAGGGAGCCAACTTGGCCGACGACGCCACGCTGCGCCGACTGCTCGCTGGTATCGCCCGGGGAGAGGCAAATCGGCTGGCCGAACTCTACGATCTCACGAGCCCGAAACTTTACGGCCTGATCCTGCGTATCCAGCGTGACCGTGGCTTGGCCGAGGACGTGCTTCAGGACGTCTACATGCGCATCTGGCAGGCCGCGGGCAGCTACAAGCCCGAGGCCGGGCCGCCGCTGCCGTGGCTCTGCACCGTCGCCCGCAATCGCGCCATCGACAGCGTACGGCGGAAGGTCGAGCATCAGGGCCCGGAATTGGATACCGGCGAGGATTGGGTGGCGCGGCTGATCGATCCGCACGATGGGGCGGCAGATTTCATGGACCGGAGCGCCCTCCTGGCCTGCCTCGGCCGTCTCGACCCCAAGCACCGGGACTGCGTCGTGCTGGCCTATTGCGAAGGGCAATCTCGGGAGGATTTGGCGCGGCACTTCGACCGGCCGGTCAACACCATCAAGACTTGGCTGCACCGGTCACTCGCAGGCCTCAAGTCCTGCCTGGAGGCTGTCTCGTGAGCGGCAGCGGCCAGCCCGGCATGGACCCGACGTCCGAGCATGACATGCGCGCGGCCGAGTACGCCCTCGGGACACTCGACGCGCGGGAGCGGGCGGCGCTGGAGCGCGAGGCGAGCCAAGACCCCGGCACGGCCAGCCGCATCCGCGAGTGGGAGCGGCGCCTGGCGCCGCTGATGGAGGCCGTGCCGCCCGTGGCGCCGCCGCCGCGGGTCCGCGAAGCGCTGCTGCGCGCGCTGCCAGACGCGACCGACGTAGCGCGAGGTGAGCTTCGCCACCTGCGGCGGCAGGTGAGGCGCTGGCGGATCGCCGCGGCAGGGTCAGGCCTGCTCGCCGCGGGCCTCGCGCTGTTCGTGGCAGTCGGGCCGTCACGAACCCCGGCGGGAGGGCGCTATCTGGCTGTCGTGCAGGGAGGCGGGGCGCTGCCGGCGCTGATTGTGCGTGTCGACACGCAAACCGGCCTCGCAGAAGTCAGGCCCGTCGGTGCCGACGCGCCCGCCGGGCGGAGTCTGGAATTGTGGTACGTCGGCGCAGGAGGGGCAAAGCCACTCGGCCTCGTCGGAGCGGCGCCAAGTCAGGTGAGGCTACCGCAGGACACCGCACCGGACGGGGTAATCGCGGTCTCGGTCGAGCCGCCCGGAGGCTCACCGAGCGGCCAACCCACGGGTCCGGTGATCTACACCGGCAAGCTCATCGCCGAATGACCGGGCGCGGCGGGCACGCCTGCCGGCGCTCGCGTGATCTGAAAGGCCACGCGCTGTCGAGGCCCGCAGCCCTCACGGGCCGCGGGCACTGCGCGTTACGGCATCAGCACGGCGTTGATGACGTGGATGACGCCGTTCGACTGCATGACGTTCGGGATGGTCACCGTCGCGGTGTTGCCCTTCTGGTCGGTGACGAGAACCTTCTTGCCCTGCACCTCGACGGCGAGTGGTTCGCCCTCGACGGTGGTCAGCACGCCCTGTCCACCCCCCTTCTTGGCCAGCGCCATCAGGTCCTTGGCGGTGTAGACACCCGGGACCACGTGGTAGGTCAGGATCTTCGTCAGCGTCGCCTTGTTCTGCGGCTGCACGAGGCTTTCCACCGTGCCCGGCGGCAGCTTGGCGAAGGCGGCGTTGGTCGGCGCGAACACCGTGAACGGGCCCGGGCCGTTCAGCGTATCGACGAGGCCCGCGGCCTTCACGGCAGCGACGAGGGTGGTGTGATCCTTCGAATTGACCGCGTTCTCGACGATGGTCTTCTGGGCGTACATCGGGGCGCCGCCGACCATCGGGTTCTTGGCGTAGGCCGCGCCGCTGGCTCCGAGGCTGAGCGCGAGGGTCAGGGCGAGCGCCTGGGCCGTGCGGCGGCCGGTGTTCTGAGTGAGCATCGTGTTTCCTTCAGTCCGAACCCCGATGAACGGGGCAGCGTGGGCCCTTACGAGGCCATCGGAGAGAAAGTTTCGCGGGATGAATGCAAACGGCCGGGAGGCGATCGCCTCTGCTCCCATCCCGTCTGAACGAACCTGAAATCGCCACAGACGGCGATTTTCAGCATCCAGGGTGACGATGGTGGCGCCGGAGCCGGGCCGGAACGCCTGCGTCAGGAGCCCGTCGAAGGACAGGGCCGAGGTCGAGCGGTCGACGGTTCCGAGCGCCGCGGCGGTCTGGGTGCCCGCGGCCGTGGCGGTGATCAGGACCGAGGTGATCGTGGTGATGGCGCCCAGCACCTCGGCGCCGGCCGGGCCCCAGAACCACGCGTAGCCGAGCGCGCCGGGCACCGGGTCGACCGAGGCCGCGATCGACCCGGTGGCGCCGGT
>NZ_JBQEPK010000054.1:18846-30692 GCF_052045615.1 Methylobacterium sp. 22177
GATTCTGTTGAAAAACTCGGTGTTGCAGCGGTAGTCGTGAGGTGATTCACTCTCGTCGAGAGGCGGAGACCGAAGCAGATGATGGGACCTCGGCAAGTCGAGCAGGGCGCCCTGTTCTACGAGTTCTCGCTCGATACCCACGTCCCCGCCGACCATCTGCTGCGCGGCATCGACCGCTTCGTTGACCTGTCGAACCTGCGCGCGCACCTGGAGTCGTTCTACAGCTCGACGGGCCGGCCCTCGGTCGACCCTGAGTTGATGATCCGCATGCTGCTCATCGGCTACTGCTTCGGCATCCGCTCCGAGCGCCGCCTGTGCGACGAGGTCCACCTCAACCTCGCTTATCGCTGGTTCTGCCGGCTCGGGCTCGACGGCCGGGTGCCGGACCATTCGACCTTCTCCAAGAACCGCCATGGCCGCTTCCGCGACAGCGACCTGCTGCGGCGCCTGTTCGAGACCGTGCTCGCCCGCTGCATCGCCGAGGGGCTCGTGGGCGGCGAGGGCTTCGCGGTCGACGCCAGCCTGATCAAGGCCGATGCCAATCGACAGAAGGGTGTCGAGGGTACGAACGGCCTGCCACCCGAGAGCGTCAGCCGCGCCGCCCGGGAGTACCTGGCTGTGCTCGACGACGCCGCGTTCGGGGCTGCGACGCCGGTCGTGCCCAAGCTCGTCTCCCCCGCCGACCCGGCTGCGCGCTGGACGGGGGCGGACGGTGGGCTGGCCTACTTCGCCTACGCGGCCAACTACCTGATCGACCTCGACCACGCGGTCATCGTGGACGTCGAGCCGACCACCGCGATCCGGCAGGCCGAGGTCACAGCCGCCAAGCGCATGATCGTGCGCTCGCGCGAGCGCTTCGACCTCTACCCGGCACGGCTCGCCGGCGACAGTGGTTATGGATCGGCCGCGATGCTGGGCTGGCTCGTCCACGAACAGGGCATCGAGCCGCACATCCCCGTCTTCGACAAGTCTGAGCGCCGGGACGGCACCTTCAGCCGATCAGCCTTCACCTACGACCCTAGCGCTGACGCCTACACCTGCCCGGCCGGCAAGCACCTGCGGCAACGTCAGAAGGTCTACAGGTCACCGCCTCCGCTCGTCGACGCAGACGGGATGCTGCGCTACCGCGCGAGCAAGCACGACTGCGATGCCTGCGCGCTGAAGCCACGATGCTGCCCCAACGCATCCGCCCGCAAGATCCCACGCTCAATCCACGAGGGCGCCCGGCAGATGGCGCGCGACATCTGCGCCTCGGAGGCGGGCCGTACCTCGCGGCGGGAGCGCAAGAAGGTCGAGATGCTGTTTGCCCACCTCAAGCGAATCCTGAAGCTGGATCGGCTTCGGTTGCGGGGGCCGGATGGAGCCCGGGACGAATTCCACCTCGCGGCCGCCGCCCAGAACCTACGGAAGCTGGCCAAGCTGATCCCGCTGGGGCAGCCGAGCCTAGCCTGATCGGCTGGGGGAGGCCCTCAGCCAACCCCCCATCAAACCTCGATCCAGGCCGACCGCGAGTTTTTCAACGAAATCTGCCCAATCCAGCTGTTTGGCGCGCTCACTTCGCTGAGAGCGCGTTCAACGAGTTTCGGGGCGAGGATGCCCGCGCTGTTGAGTTGTGTGCGGTGTCGCCAGACCCACCCGACCCATTGGCAGCCATCCGCGAATTTCGTGCTGATCTGCTGAGTTCGTAAAGGGATAGAAACTAATCTGGTATAGCCTTCGATTTCGTGGGCGGCCCATCACCCCGGGCAGCAATGCGGCATGTTTTCGATTGGCATCCGCCTACGACCGAGGTGCTTGAATTAAGTTTTGCCAGACTGCCGCGATGACCCTGATGCCTATTAGCCAAATACCCCCCGACGAGAGTGAACGCTTGGCGGCTCTCGATGGATACGCCATCCTCGATACAGAGCCGGAGCAGGAATTCGACGACATCGTCCAGATGGCGAAGCGCCTCTTCGCGGCTCCCATCGCACTCGTCTCGTTCGTCGCCCGCGACCGCCAGTTCTTCAAGGCCCGCGTGGGCATGGACGTGTGCCAGACGGACCGCGCTGGCTCGTTCTGCACGCACGCCATCCTCAGCCACGAGGTCATGGTTGTGCCGGATGCGACGCGGGATGAGCGCTTCTCATCCTCGCATCTCGTGGCGCGCGCGCCCCATGTCCGTTTCTATGCTGGAGCCCCCCTCATCACCCCGAGAGGTTTCGTAGTCGGCAGCTTCTGCATCAAGGACGTCGTGCCACGCGCGGAGTTCTCAAGCGAGCAACGCGAAACGCTGCGAGATCTAGCCCGCCTCGTGATGGAGCGGCTGGAGGCTCGAAAGCTGAGGCTCACGAGCCTCGATGGCCGCAAGCAATTCGAGTCCATCGCAGCAGTCTCGCCCGATGCCATCCTTTGCTCGGACGGATCAAACGTCATTCTGTTCTGGAACAAGGCCGCGGAGCGAATGTTCGGCTACACGGCCGCAGAGGCGGTCGGCCGGCCGATATCCATCATCGTGCCGCCCGCATTCCGCTCGATGCACGAGGCCGGATTGGCACGCGCCGCCGCCGGCCATCCAACCAAACTCGTCGGCTCGGTCGTCACGGTGCCGGCATGCCGTCGCGACGGCACGGAATTTCCGATCGAGCTGTCCTTGTCGCACTGGACCGAGGGCGGTGAGCACCGTTTTGGAGCCATCGCCCGCGACATCACCGACCGGCGCATCGCGGAAGAGCGCCTCAAGCGCGAGGCGGAGATCGACCACCTGACGGGCATCGCAAACCGCAAGGTACTTGCCGAACGAATGAATCAAGCGGGTCGGGACGCCTCACCCGCGACGCTCCTCCTGCTAGATCTCGACGGCTTCAAGGACGTCAACGACAGCCTCGGCCACGCGGCCGGCGACCAGGTCCTCAAGACGATCGCCGCCCGGCTCGTTACGGAAGTCGGGCAGACGGGGCTCGTGTCCCGTCTCGGGGGAGACGAGTTCGCCGTGTTCCTGAGCGAGGTTGCGGACCCCATGGCCGGCATCTCCCTGGGCCACCGGCTGATCGCCGCCATCGAGCAGCCCATCGAGATCGACGAACGGTCTGTCTATGTTGGGGCCGGGGGCGGGATCGCGGTGACCGACGGCGGCGTCTGGGACCCGGACGAATTCCTTGGGGATACGGACCTCGCCCTGTATCGCGCCAAGGCGCAAGGCCGGAGCCGGGTCCATCTCTACACGCCGGAACTCCGTTCGGTCGCCCGGACGCGCACGTCCGTGAGTTCAGGCATGCGAGGGGCGTGGGACCGAGGCGAGTTCGAGATGTACTACCAGCCCCAGGTGCGCCTCGACACCGGCGTCATCACCGGGGCGGAAGCCCTTATCCGCTGGAACCATCCAGAGCGCGGCCTCGTCAGCCCAGCGGCGTTCCTCCCGACACTGGAGGCAAGCCTACTCGCAGTTCCGGTTTCCGAGTGGATCCTCCGCACGACGTGCCGGCAGGCTGCTTCCTGGCGCGCACGTGGGCAGGGGCGGTTCCGCATCGGCGTGAACCTGTTCGCCGCGCAATTCAGGTCCGGCGACTTGCCCCGCGTAGTCGAACATGTCCTCGACGACTGCGCCCTTCCTGCCGAAGAGCTAGAACTTGAGATTACTGAGAACATCATCCTCAACAGCGACGGCCGGGTCAATGCCGACTTGGCGCAGCTGCGGGAAATGGGTGTCGGTATCGCCTTCGACGACTACGGCACCGGTTATGCCTCGCTGACGATGCTGAAAGACTATCCAGTCACGCGGTTGAAGATTGACCGATCCTTTGTAAGCGGGATCGACCGCAGTAGGAAGGATCAGACGATCGTCGAGGCAATTTCCTACTTGGCGCGCGGGTTCAACCTTGATGTTATAGCGGAGGGGATCGAAACGCATGAGCAGGCCGAACTCATGCGTCAGCACTGCTCGGAGGGGCAGGGCTACTTCTTCGGACGGCCGATGACCGCCGAACGCTTTGAACAGGTGTTCATGCAACGCCAGAATTGGCCTGAAGCAGTGATCCCCTCTGCCGCGTCATAGTATGCCATGTTGAACTACATCATGAACCGTATGGGCCAGTGTTGACTACCTTCCGTTACCATCTCGACATCTGCATTTCCGGCTCGTCGCTCCCAAGCAGACTGGCATAAAGCCACCCGTAGGAGCCCATTCGTGTGGTTCGGTTTATGTTAAGCCTCAGCGGTCCTTGTTCAGCTTCGGCGACCAATAAACCGAGGCTCCCAGAAGCTCGCGGGATCGAGCAAGTGCCTCGGCAGAGTGCTGCGCTGTCAATTTGTCTAGAGCCAGCGAGGTCCGCATCTGCTGCTCCAGCAAGCGGCGCTGCTCGGCGGGTTTGAGGGTGGCCCGATTAGTCATCGGCACACCGTAGCTATCCGAGACCCCGGCTACACTAACTCATGTTTCCGATGCTGGCCTGTTTCATATGCTCCCGACGCGCAGGCTACTCACCGGGCCGTCGGCCCTCTGCTGCCTAAACTGAACCGCTGCTGATAGCTAAAATAACCAAACAAAACTAGCGTAAAGGCTGCGGGCACCATCATGAATTAAGGCCATCGCGGCGTCGCGATGGCAGAAATGCTTAATGGGACCCAAGCCCTCCACCGCCCGCATCCTCCGGCGGATCGCCGCTGAGCTCGGCTTGCCAGTCGCCTCCCTTTATAATCAGGAAAGAGCTTCATCCCCCGACAGCGAGGCGATGACGAAGGCGGTTGCAGCGCTCTTGAGCGCATACGCTGCGGTCCGTGATACGCAGGAGCGTCAACGCTCCGTCGCTGTCGTGATCGCGGAAGCAGAGCGTCTGCGCAACCTGCTGGACGCTAGCGACAAGGAGTAAGGCTTCGGCAGCGTCCGACTTGGCTCCGAACGTCTTCAAAACCCGCTAAAGGTCGTGATCGGCTCCCGCGGCTACGTCCGCTTGGATGCATCCGCCATCCAGAAGCAGACCGGCAGAAATCCACCCACAGCGGTCCTCCCGCTTGCGACCCAAGTCGGACGCACAAGCCGGCTTTGTAGTGTCTCGAAAGCCGCCATGCCGCCGTCGAATGTCGGCATGGCGTGATGGTCAGAAACATACCTTCGACAGCAAGAGAGACGTATCAACCTCGTCTCGAGAGCACGAAAGCTGAATTAGTCTATTCGATCACCCTATCCGCGAAGCTTTCGATGTTTAAGGGAAACCGCAAAGCTAGCGCATTTGCGGATCGTTGATTCAGGACCAACTCAAAAGTGTTCGGCTGCTCAATCGGCAGCAACCCCGGCGAAGCGCCGCGAAAAATTTTATCGATATAGATGGCTGAGCGCTTCCACAATTCGAGCGTAACAGGTCCATAACTCAGAACCGCACCAGCATCCGCCAGAACCGAAAATTCCGACATAATTGGGATCCGGTAGTTTATTGCAAGCTTGATCAAAAGATCCCTATTCGCGACGACGACAGCGTCTTCCGTCGTCAATATAACGTCCGCTTTCCAATCCCGGATGCTGAGCAGGACGCCGTTCATCGCAGAAGGATCAGATATGTCGAAGCGCTTCGTATCGATGCGATAGGCGGCGCCCGCCTCCGCAATACTCTTCGCTTTGAGAAGTACGCTGTCGTTTTTCATGTTGCCCAAGACGGCGATGCGATGCGAGTCCGGAACGCAGGCGCGGGCAAACTCCACTCGCTTAGCGCTCAGATCTGATGCATTGAGGCTGAACCCCGTGATGTTGCCGCCAGGGCGCGACAGGCTTTGGGCTAGACCAATCCCAACAGGGTCGCCAATTGTCGCCATGACGATCGGCAAATCTTTCGTCGCCGCGACTGCGGCTTTAGAGGCCTCGGTTCCCGCCGTCAGGATGATGTCTACTCGGGCGGCGATGAGATCCATGGCCAGTCCGGCTGCACTGTCAGGATGTCCGCTTACGTACCTGATTGTGACATCGAGATTTGTACCGGTCTTCCAGCCAAGCTCGTCGAGCTTGTTTCGAACGGCATCAAGGCGTCGGCTGGTTTCGGGATCGTTCTCGCCAGATGGCATCAGAATACCGAGGCGCCGGCTTTCTTTTACAGGTTGCGCATTCGAGCGACCAGGAATGAGCGCCATAGCCGTAAATACACCAATCGCTGTACGGCGGGTCGGCATCGCCTCTCCTAGTCAACGGGCTGTCGCCTGACGGGATAACAAATGTATGAGCATAAGCGAAGTGCTCGAAATTTATGACCGACTCGAGCTATGGATGGCACCCACGGCCCCCGCAGCAGGTTGCGCGTCTCAACAATAATCAATGCTGCGCAGAAGCGGATCGAGGAAGAGCGACTAGGCCGTTTCGGCCGCACCTCTTTGTCGGATCGCGGGTGGTAGAACTCGAACTCCGCAGGCACGAGAGGCTGGGCCGTCAATTGGCGTCCGCTCTGACACGGTGGTCGCCCGAAAGCGGACCGGCGGCCTTCCACCCGTTGCAGTCATAGATCGTCGTCAGCCATGCGACCGGAAAGCGGACGTTCCGGGCTTATGCAATGAGTCGGAAGCGGTACCGCCGAGAACCGAGCTGATCGACCTTTGATCCTACTGCGCCTTCACCTGCCCATCCGGGAAGCGCAGGATCATCGCGCCGATGCCGCTCGGATCGTCGACCTCGGCTCCGGCCGATGCAGCGGGAGGCGGCAGCTCGGCTTGCGCCTTCACGCCCATGAACGCCGCCACCAGTTCGTGGACCGGCGGATGGGCCGACCAGTAGCGGTAGAGCCGCCGCACGTCCCAGAGCGTCAGCTCGCCGACGGCGTCGAGGGACCATCCGGTGACGGTGCAGATCCGGCCGTAGACGGCGTCGAGGTCGAGGCGGCGCCTTGCGCCGCCCGCGCTTCCCCCGGGTCGGTACCCGGCAGGTAGCCCGCCAGGATCAGCACGGCGCGCGTCGCCTCGGCGAGATCGGCGCTCGTGGCCTCGAGATCGCGCAGGGTCGCGATGTCCGGCTCGTGGTCGCGGGCGAGCGCCGCGCTCACCACCGCGAGGCCGTAGGCGAACGGGCTCTCGCCGGATCCACGTGCCACGAGCGGCTCCAGAGCCTCGACCTGGCGCAGGGTGAGCGGACGGATGGTCCAGGTCTTCGACCCGAGGGTGATGGTGGCCGGTTGCGGCCGCGGATCGGCGCTCATCCGACATCCCCGAACGACCAGGTCGCGACGTTGCCGGCCGCGTCCGCGAACACGCTGAAGTCGAACTCCGGCATGACGAAGTCCTCGAGCTTGGTGCCGAACCCGAGCTTCGAGGACGTGCAGTTGTTGAAGCGCACGTTGACCGCGTTGCCCTGGAACGTCGTGTAGAACTGCGCCTGGAAGGTCGGGGTGGTGCCGAGCAGCTGGTTGGTCACGGTGAAGTGCTGGCCGGCGCCGGCCAGCGCGTAGGTGTAGTTGATCAGCAGCAGCTTGCCCTGGTCGGCGGCGGCGAAGGTGTAGACGCCGCCGGCCACGCTGTACTGGCCGGCGGCCGGCGCGCTGGCCACCTTCGTGAAGGGCAGGCCGGTGAGCGCGTTCAGCACGCCGAGATCGTCGGCCGCGGTCGCCGCATTGGCGACCGTCACCGTGTAGGGCGACCCGGCCGGGATCGTGCCGGACTCGCCGAAGGCGGTCATGAGCTGCCCGGGCACCGGCGTGACGCCGTAGAACAGCGAGGCCATGGCCAGCCCGGAGATCCGGGCGACCTTGGCCTTGCCGGTGGTCTTGATCGTGCCGCGGGCGATGGCCAGCGGGTGCTGCTGCTGGCCGTAGAGTTCCTTGATCGTGGCGGTCTCGTCCATCGTGACTTCCTGGACGAGGCCGAAGTTGACCGGGGTCGCGCTGGCGATGTCGGTGCGGGTGCCGATCAGGACCCCGGAGCCGAAGGAATACATGCGGGTCTCCTCTCAGGACATGGGATCAGGACACGGCGCGCTCGATCTCGGCCACCAGCGCCTTCACGCGCTCCTTGAAGGCGTGGACGAGGTTCCACAGCGCAGTGTGGTGGCCGAGCGCGCTGCCGCCGAGCATGTCGGCGTGCAGGTTGTCGATGCGCGCAGCCAGCGTGTCGCCGCGGGCGAGCGGGCCGTCCGCGCGCACGGGTGCAGGCTGGGGCGCCACGCCGGCGCCCGCATTGGTCTCAGATTCCATGGGGTTCTCCTGGGTCAGGGAAGCTCGATCGCGACGGGCACGACGAGGAGACCGTCGCCGTCGAGGTCGCCCGGCACCTTCACCGGCCGACCGGTGATGCGGACCATGTACGGCGTGCCGGCGAGCGTGGTGCGGCCCAGAGCCAGATCGGCGCCGGCGGGCGCGAGAGCCTGGTCGAGGGCGTCCATGATGTCATTGAGCTGCGCCGCACCGACCACGCGCGGGTCGCGGGCGTCGATGTAGACGAAGATCTTCACCTCGATCGTCCGCCGCGGCACGGCGCCCGACGACCACGCGTAGCTCTCGTCGCCGCCCTCGTGCAGGAACACGGCCGGGCGCTGGTGGGCCGGAACGTCGGCGAACAGCTTAAGGCGCCGGGTCGGGCCGGATCTCCAGCGATAGGCGCCGGCCACGACGGTCTGGAGCGCGACCAACGCGGCATTGCGTGGGCCGAGCGGGGCGGTCACCTCGCGATCCCCCGGGCCACGGCACCCTTCAGCGCCGCCACGATCACCTCGGCCCGGTCGGCGAGGGACGAGCGCATGAACGACCGCTCCGGCGTGTTGGCGGTGCGGGTGAAGCTGCGCACGTCGACCGCGCGCGGGGCGATGGCGTGCCCGAAGGCCTGCGTGATCGTGCGGACATGAGCCGCGACGGTCTCCGCGCCGGTGAAGCCGAACTCGTGGCGGGCGCAGTACTTCACGTCGCCCGACTGGCTCACCGTGCCGGTCACCGCGTCGTCGCGGGTCTCGACATCCGAGAAGATCGAGCGGCGCAGGCGGCCGGTGATGACGTTCAGCACTTCGCCGGAGAGCTTTCGCTTGATCAGCGCCTCCAGCACCAGCCGCTCGACCTGGACCGCTTTCACCATCTCGGCGCGGACGGCGTCGGGCATCCGGTCGAACCGGGCGACGACCCGGGTCTCCGCGACCTGGATGTCGGTCAGCACGGCGGCACCACCGCGCGGTAGGGCTGCAGCGCCGCCGAGACGAAATCGGGCACGGCCGCGATCCGGTACGAGACGGTCTCCTGGCCGCCGAGCGACTTCGACTGCATGCCGACCCGCTCGGCGTAGGCCATGCGGTCGCGGATCCAGTCCAGCGCGGCGTTGGCGAGATCGGCCGGGACGTAGCCGTAGGTGATCGCCACCGCCTCGCCCACGTCCTCGGCCGAGAACAGGTAGCTGCCCGCGTCGGTGACGGCGTACTGCCCCTGCGCGGGATCCCGATCGACCTGGGTGAGTGCCGCGCCGGTGCCGAAGGCCACGCCGAGATCACAGGCCCAGGCGCCGTAGGGCTGGTCCGGATACACGACGCACGGCGCGCCGCCCGGGATCGGCACGGGCCCCACCGCGATCCGGTAGCCGGCCGTGTACGTCACCGAGACAGCTGCACAGCCGGGACGCCCCGGAAGGGTGAGCACCTGCGGCCGGCCGGGCGGGGCCTCGTCGGCGGGCTGGAGCGTGTAGCCGGCACGCGATCCGGCGTCCTCGGCGGCCGCGATCGCTGTCGAGCCGACGGTAACCGCCTCGATCCCCGTGACCGGCCAGTTGGCGAGGAGGATGCGGCCAGTTCCCCCGGTCCGAACCTCGGTGTAGCGCCGCGGCAGGATCGCGGGGCGGTTCAGCGCGGTCAGGATCATGCGGCTCACCGCCGTGATCAGACGCTGCACCGCGCCGTCGGCATCCTCCTGCACGCCGAGATCGGCGAGCCGGACGAGGTCGTGGGAACTCGGCCAGATCATGGTTCAGGCGGCGGGCGCCAGGGCGTCCCGGGCCCTGGCCCGCAGCGTGTCGTTGTCGACCGGCGGCACGACGCGGATGCCGCGCTTCCTCAGGAAGGCGAACAGCTCGTGGCGCTTCATCACGTCGATGTCCGCGGCGGTGACCTTGGCCGGATCGATCCGCTCGGCGTCCTCCTGCTCCAGGCGCCGGCGCTGGTCCGCCTCGGCGATCATGCGCGCCACGTCCTCGTCGGGCATCGCCGCGACCGTCTCGGTGAACAGCGCCACCAGCCGGGCCCGATCGGTGTCGAGCGGTCCGAGAGACACGGCAACCGAAGCTGTGGCCGGGCCCGGCGCATCCCACGGCGTGAAGCCGTGCGCCTCCAGCGCGCGACGATAGCGCGGGTCGACGTGCACCGCGCCGTCCGCGTCCGGCTCGAGCGCGTGGCCCTGGTGCGAGAAGCCGGTCAGCCCCGCGGGGGCGCGCATCCTGATCATGTCGGGGTTCCTGCTGCGAGTGGCGGGCGTCAGGCCGGGGCGCCGGTCCAGACGTTGCGCCAGACCTTGGCCAGCCCGTCCCAGACGACGGGCAGCGACAGGGTGGTGTCGAGGTAGAGCTGGTCGGCCAGCGGCGCGCTCGGCCGTCCCGCGGTCGGGCCGGCGAGGGCGTGCGCGCCGGCGCGGATCCAGCCGTTGGCCTCCAGCACCTGCGCGTCGAAGACCGGCACGTCGAGGACGCTGCCCGCCACGCCCCGGTAGGGTCGGCCGTTGGCGACCGTTACGTGCGGGCGCCCGTCCCCGGGCGGCAGCATGCGGGCGAGCGGTGAGGGCATCTTCGTGCTGCCCCGCTCATCCGTTGGCGATGTTGGTGATCACCGCCAGGGACGGCGGGAAGTAGTGCTGCAGCACCTCGTCGGCGTAGACGCCGTACTCGTACTTCCGGGACCGCAGCGGCCACTCGATCTGGTAGTAGTCCTGCCGCGCCCGCACCTGCATGACGTTGCCGACGTTGTTGATGGGGTAGGGCAGGGTGCCGGTGGTGAACAGGATCGTGCCCGCCGGCAGGTTCGGGTGGACCTTGATGTCGAGGGTCGAGCCGCCCGCCATCGAGAAGCGGTTGAGGTAGGTGCGGGCCATGAAGCCGCCGCCGAGCTGGTCGCGGGTCACCGCGATCTCGTACTTGTAGGCCGAGCTCGCATTGCCGGTGAGGATCTTCCGGGAGATGCTCAGCGCCTCCTGGCTGTTGACCCACATCGTGTCGGGCGAGAGCCGGTAGAGGTCCCACATGGACTTCAGCACCGCGTCGACCTCGACGATGCCGCCCGCGCCGTCGGCGGTGAGCGGCGTGCCGATGCCGGCGCTGCCCGGCGGCAGGGTGACGATGGTGGCGCCGGAACCGGGCCGGAACGCCTGCGTCAGGAGCCCGTCGAAGGACAGGGCCGAAGTCGAGCGGTCGACGGCCCCGAGCGAGGCGGCGGTCTGGCTGCCCGCGGCCGCGGCGGTGATCAGGACGGAGTTGATCGTGGTGATGGCGCCCAGCACCTCGGCGCCGGCCGCGCCCCAGAACCAGGCGTAGCCGAGCGCGCCGGGCACCGGGTCGACCGAGGCCGCGATCGACCCGGTGGCGCCGGTGGTCGCGACCGTGGCGGCGGCCGAGCGGGCCGCAGCGCCGCCGCCGAACACGTCGGTCGAGCCGTCCGCGTTGGTGCGGGTGATGGTCGACTGGATGCCGCCCGCGACGGTGCCGTTGATCACGCCGTCGAGCGCCAGCGCCACGGCGATCACCGACCAGGTCCGCTCACCGAGCGTGCCGCCGGTCGCCGCGCCGGACAGAGTCGGGGTCGGCGTGGTGCCGCGCGCGAGCGAGGTGTTGCCGCCGAGCAGCATGGCCTCCTCACCGAGCATCAGGCTCTGGAGGCCGGTGCGGGCCGCGATGGCGCGCACGTCGTCGAAGCCCTGCGCGGCGTACTGGGCCTCGAACTCGAC
>NZ_JBQEPK010000055.1:0-30510 GCF_052045615.1 Methylobacterium sp. 22177
CCCGGACACCGCGCCCGCTTGTCAGAGCCGGCGCACCCGGACCAGCCGCACAGACTTGGCGCGGGGTGGAGCAGCCCGGTAGCTCGTCAGGCTCATAACCTGAAGGTCACAGGTTCAAATCCTGTCCCCGCAACCAACGTCACCCCGAGAAAGCCCGCTGCGCCGACCGCGCAGCGGGCTTTCTCATGTCCGGACGCCGCGTCTCACCGCGCGCCGATCGTCCGCCGGCTCCGCCGCTCTGCCTTGCGGGTCGCGGTCTCGCGCAGGTGCTGCTCGATGGCGTCGTTGGCGCGGCCGCGCATGTGGCGGATGGCGTCCACGTCGTCGAAGGTCTCGGGGAAGCGCCGCGACAGCCACAGATAGGCGCTGGCGAGCTTCACCGTTCGCTCCTGGTAGTCGAGCGCGCCCGCGAGGTTGCCGCGCAGCGCCGGCACGGTGAGGCCGGCGGCCCGGGCCTGGCACCAGCGCTCCAGCAGGCCCATGGCGATCTCGTCGCGCCGGTCGATCGGGCAGACCGAGAAGGCGAACTTCTCCTCGATCGGCAGCCGCGCCCGGTCGACGGTCCGGGCGACCTCCAGCACTTCCTCCAGGGCCGAGGGCTGGAACGGCGAGCCCGCGTAGAAGGTCGCCCGGGCGAAGTGGGTCAGCACCTCGTGCAGGCTGTGGGTGCGCATCTCCTCGGCCACCGAGCGGATCGCCCCGAGATCGGGGCGGACGTAGAAGCGCGTGTCGGCCGCGGGCGCCGTCGGGGCGCCCGACAGGGCGGTGCGGATCGGCTCGGCGGCGAACGGGTCGGTCGCCGCCACGTAGCCGATATCCTGGTGACCGTAGCGGCCGGCCCGGCCGGCGATCTGCCGGATCTCGGAATGGGTCAGCGCCCGCTCGGCGGTGCCGTCCCACTTGCGCACCGCCGAGAACACGATCCGCTTGAGCGGCCCGAGGTTGAGCCCCATGCCGATCGCGTCGGTTGTGACCAGCACGTTGGCCTCGCCGGAGCGGAAGCGCGCGGCCTCGGCGCGGCGGACCTCCGGCGACAGGGCGCCGTAGATCGTCGCCACCCGGTGGCCGCGGGCGACGAGGACCTCGCGATTCTCGTGCACGGCCCGGCGGGAGAAGGCCACGACCGCGTCGCCGGCCTCGACCTTCTCCAGCGGCACCGGCTCCTCCAGGAGCAGGAGCGGCGACTTGCGGGTGAAGGGGATCACCTCCAGCGACTCGTCGGCGGCCTCGGCGGCGCGGCGGACATACGACAGGGCGTCGTCGGAGCCGCAGACGATCACGGTCCGCGCCGGCACGCCGAACAGCGCGTTGGTCCAGGCCCAGCCGCGGTCGGGATCCGACAGCATCTGGATCTCGTCGATCACCGCGACGTCGATCGGCCGGGTCAGGTCGGCGGTCTCGATGGTCCGGGCGGTGTGGGTCGGGTTGGCCTCGCCCAGCACCTCCTCGCCGGTGATCATGCCGGCGCGGAGCCCCCGCTCGCGCAGGGTCTCGTAATTCTCCAGCGCCAGGAGCCGGAGCGGCGCGAGGTAGGCGCCGGTCTCGGCCGCCGTCAGGTGTTGCAGGGCCGCGTAGGTCTTGCCGGAATTGGTCGGCCCCATGTGGAACAGGATCGTCCGGTTGAGGCGCCGGGCGGCGGTGAAGCGCTCGATATAGGCGCCGAAGCCGACCTGATCGCGCAGGCGGCGCAGGCGCGAGCCCTCGCGCGCCACCGCCTTGGCGTGCCGGCGCACCGGCGTGAGCGTGTCGTTGAGGCCGCGGGCGAGCTTCGGGCCGTAGGTGAAGACCCGGGACCGGAGCGAGCGGTCCATGTGGGCGATGTAGGCGGCGGCGTCCGCCCCGACCTCGCGCAGGTCGACGAGGAGCTGCGCCCGCAGCCGGTCGACCGGCTTGTGCAGGGCGCGGGTCGCCTGCAGGGCCGTGCGCGCCACGGCGTCGCGCAGCGCCTCCAGCCGGTGCGTCGGGTCGTTCCGGGCGGCCATGCGGGCGAGGATCTCGGCCGCCTCCGGCTCGGGGGCCATGTCGAGCCGCAGGTCCAAGCGGCCGTTGTCGAGGAGCGGGATCTCGGTCCGGATCAGCCAGGTGATGCGGTGGTCCTTGGTGACCACGGCCCGGAGGTTGGGGATCGCCTTCCGGATCGCCGGGACGCCGGTCTCCGCGAAGGCCCGGGCCGCCTGCATCTCGCGCAGCGCGCGGGCGACGCGCTCGTCCTCCACCTCGGCGCCGTAATCGGGCAGGTCGAGATGGGCGAGCAGCCGGTCGAGGTCGACCGCGTCGGGGGACAGGCCGAGCCGGCCTACGGATTCGATCAGGCTCTCGATCGTCGGGCGGAGACGCTTGCGCGCCATGCGGTCACCTTCGGCAGAAGCGTCTCACGCAAACCCGGGTGCGGTCGGGGGCGTTCCGGATCCGATCCATGCGCCGGACGGCGGCGGCCGCCAAGCCGAGATCGTCATCGCGCGCGCCGCGAAGCCATCCGGGCGGCGCGCCGTCCGACAGCGGCGCTCACGGCTGCCGCGCGGCCTCGGCGAGCCAGCCGCAGAAGGCCCGCACCGCCGGGTCCTCCGCCCGGGGTTCCGGGACGTAGGCGTAGTAGCTCCGCGCCGGCAGGGCCGGCCCAGCGAAGGGCAGGGTCAGGCGCCCGGCCGCGACGTCGTCGGCGATCAGCCGCTCGGGCCCCATGGCGACGCCGAGCCCGTCCAGGGCGGCCTGAAGGGTCAGGTAGAAGTGTTCCAGCGTCACCGTGGCCCGCGGCGCCAGGTCCGGGACGCCCGCCGCCCGCAGCCAGTCGGGCCAGACCCGCGGCAGCGTCGCGGCGTGCAGGAGCGTGTGCTGCCGGAGATCCTCCGGCACCCGGAGCGGCAGCCGCCGCAGCAGGTCCGGGCTGCAGACGGGAATGCGCCGCTCGGACAGGAACGGCGCCGCGCGGTGGCCCGGGCGGCTGTCCGGGCCGCCCCGGATCGCCACGTCGAACGGCTCGGCCACGCTGGCGAGGGGCACGTTCGAGGTCGTCAGCCGCACCTCGATCGACGGGTTGGCCCGCTGGAAGCCCGACAGGCGCGGGATCAGCCAGCGCAGGGTGAAGGTGGCGAGCGCGTTCACGCGCAGCAGGCGCGGCCGGCCGCGCTCGGCCTGGCGCGCCGTGGCCAGGGCGATGCGGTCGAGGGCGGCGCCGATCTCGGTGGCGTAGGCGCTGCCCGCCTCGGTGAGGACCACGCGCCGGTTGTGGCGCTCGAACAGCGGCAGCCCGAGCCAGCCCTCCAGCGTCTGCACGTGCCGGCTGACCGCCCCGTGGGTGACCCGCAGCTCGTCCGCCGCGCGCGTGAAGCTGCCGTGCCGGGCGGCCGCCTCGAAGGCTTTCAGCGCGTTCAGCGGCGGCAAACGACGATGCACGGGTCAGGTTTCCTCACACGAGTGTCAGCATAAGTCGTTTGTCAGCGACGGACCAGGCGGCCATCCTGTGACGGAACCATGAAGGATGGCTGGATGTCCGTCGCGTCCGATCTGACCGCGTCTTCCGAACCCGTCTCCCTGCCGGACGCCCGGCGCACGCTGGTGGCCGCCGGGGTCAACCACGCCCTGCACGACGGCTACACGGACCTGATCTACGTGCTGCTGCCGGTCTGGCAGGCGGAGTTCGGCCTCGACTACGTCGCCCTGGCGTTCCTGCGCTCGCTCTACAACGGGGCGCTGGCGGCGCTGCAGATGCCGGCGAGCCGCCTCGCCCAGGCCTGGGGCGCCCGGACCGTGCTGGTACTCGGCACCGTGCTCAGCGCGGTCGGCTACGCGATCGCCGGCGCCTCGGGCGGGCTCGTCGGGCTCGGGATCGGGCTCCTGCTCGGCGGCGCCGGCAGCAGCACCCAGCATCCCCTGGCCTCGGCGGTGATCGCCCGGGCCTACGGGCCCGGCGCCCGCGGCCCCCTCGGCACCTACAATTTCACCGGCGATCTCGGGAAGGCGGCGGTCCCGCCCCTGGTCGGCCTGCTGCTGACCCTGACGGGCTGGCGGCACGCGCTCTGGGTGATCGCCGGCGTCGGGATCCTCGTCGCGCTCGCGGTCGCGCGCCTGTTGCCGCGTGAGCCGGCGTCACGCACCGGCGTCGCCGCGGCGAGGCCGGCACCCCACCGGGCCGGGACCGGGCCGGGGCGCGGCACGGGCTTCCGGCTGCTCGTCGCGATCGGCATGCTCGACAACGCCGCGCGCCCGGCCTTCCTGCTCTACCTGCCGTTCCTGCTGCAGGAGAAGGGCGCGGCCCTGACCACGGTGGGCCTCGCCCTGTCGCTGGTCTTCGTCGGCGGCGCGCTCGGCAAGGCGGTCTGCGGGCGCCTCGGCGAACACCTCGGCGTGACCCGGACCGTGATCCTCACCGAGACCGGGACGGCGCTGGCGATCCTGGCGGTGATCGGGCTGCCGCTGGCCCCCGGGCTGATCCTGCTGCCGCTGCTCGGGGTGATGCTGAACGGCACCTCGTCGGTCCTCTACGGGACCGTGCCGGAACTGGCCCCGGGCGGCCAGGTCGAGCGGGCCTTCGCGGTGTTCTACACCTGGACGCTCGGCGGCAGCGCGCTGGCGGCGCCGCTGCTCTACGGACGGCTCGGCGACGCCGCCGGCCCGCACTGGGCGGCCGCGGCGGCGGCCGGGACGGCGCTCGCCGTGGTGCCGCTGATGCTGGCCCTGGCGCCGCGCCTCGGGACGGAGCGTCAGCGGGCCTGAGGGGAGGTACGCGGTCGCGTCGCGGATCACGCGTCGCCGCGCGCGCAAGGACGGACAAGGACGGGAACGTCAGAGGCTGCCCAGGGTGCTGACCCGGACGGCCTCCGACCGGCCGTCCACCGCCACGTCCCGGATCTCCGCCGGCGCCACGCGGGCGGCCCGGTAGACCGTCTCCGACACCACGGCCACGCAGCCCAGGGTCTTGGTCAGGCCCTGCAGCCGGGACGCCACGTTGACGGTGTCGCCGAGCGCGGTGAAGCGGGCGTCGGTCGCGTCCCCCATCTCGCCGACGATCGCGGGGCCGGCATGGACGCCGACCCCGTAGCGCAGGATGTGCTCCAGATCCTCCGCCAGCAGCCGGTTCAGGGTCTCGACGGCGTCGGCGATGCCGTCGATCGCCCGCAGCGCGTCCCGGGCCGCCTGCTCGGGCTCGGTCTCCAGGCCGAACAGGGCCAGGAGCCCGTCGCCGAGGAACTGGTTGGCCGAGCCGCCGGCCTCACGGACGGCGTCGCCGACCGCGCCCAGGAAGCGGTTGATGATGAACACCGTGTCGTAGGGCAGGCGCTCCTCGGCGAGCCGGGTCGAGCCGCGCAGGTCGACGAACATCGCCACGATGAAGCGCTCCTCGCCGGACTGCGCCCGGTCGAGCAGGTCGGCCTGACGCATCCGCGGCTGCGGCGGCAGCAGCGGCACCACGGCCATGTCGGTCTCCGGCCGGAACTGGCAGGCGAGGCGCACCCCCGGACCGGCGGCGATGCGCTCCAGCACCGCCCGCTCCGTGCGGCCGGGCGCCGGCGCGCCGTCGCTGCCGTCCGTCACCCGGATCCGGCAGGTCGAGCACCGCCCGCGGCCGCCGCAGACGCTGGCATGGGGGATCCGGTTGCGCCGGCTCGCCTCCAGCACGCTCGTGCCGCGGGGCACCCGCACCACCCGCCCGTCCGGGTAGCTGAGCCGGATCGTGCCGCGCTTGATCTCGGCGAGCGTCCGCGCGCCGCGGGCCGCGATCACCGCCGCCACGAGGCCCGCGTAGGTCCCGAGCAGCCCGTCCCGGACGGCGGCGAGCCGCGCCACCTGGTCGGGCAGCCCGACATGGACCGGCTGGAGCGCCGCCGCGCGCCACGCCGGATCCTGCGCCAGGGTCAGGACCATCCGGCCGCCCTGCGCGAAGCCCAGCAGCGACAGGACCGGCACCAGCACCGCGAGCGCCAGCAGCCAGGGCGCCACGCGGTCGAAGCCGGGCTTCAGTCGCAGCCAGAAGTACAGGCCCATGCAGCCGTGGATCCAGGCGACGACCAGGACCGTCACCTGCAGCAGGCCGAGGGTCGGCGAGGCGATCCAGAAAGTGTAGAGTTCCTGCGCGTAGCCCTTGTCGAGCCCCTCGGTGACGAAGGAGACCCGGGTCCCGACGATGTGGCTGATGAGCAGCGGCGGGATCAGCAGGCCGGAGACCAGCTGCAGGGTCTCGGACGGCCGCCAGTGGAAGAAGCGCGCCGCGTAGAGGGCCTGGAGCCCGAGCAGCAGGTGGACCACCAGGGCGCCGTAGAGCGCCGTCAGGCCGGCGGGGTTGAGCCAGACGGCCGTCACGAGGTCGAGGCCGTCCTCCATGGCGTCGAGGGAGACGTTGCCCAGGGCGTGGTTCAGCAGGTGGGTCAGCACGTAGCCGAACAGGATCAGGCCGCTGGCCAGCCGGAGGCGCCGCAGGGTCAGGCGGAGCCGCGCGGCGCGCGGGGCCGACCGGGGTGGCGCGCCCGACTCGGCGGACCGGAGCGTCGCGGTCGAGGCTGTGCGCACCATGCTGGAGGTCCGAGGGGATCGGTTCTGGGCCCGCCATTCACGGCCCCTCGTACCAGTAAGACTTCCGCGGCGTCCGGTTTATTTTATTTCGCCGGCATGATGCGGGTCTGCGACGATCGGTATCCGATGCTCAGCCGCGCAGGGCGTCGAGATTTTGTGCATGAGCACCTCCGGCTCCACGGTGTGGCGGGCCGAGCGGCGGAACGGCACTGCACACCGCACCCCGGCAGTCCGAGCCAGCGTCCCGGCGCGAACGCCTGGAAGTTGGCTCGCGGCCACAAAGGCGACATTAACCGGCTCGAGACTGCTGGGCTCCAGACGCGTCACCGGCGCGCGTAACGGGCATCCGTTCAGAGCCCGCTCCGCCGAAGTGGATACCGGTTCGACGCAGCAGAGCGCCTCAAAACAAGAGCTTGAAGCCGTGGTCCATGGCAAAGCGATCGGGCGCGCCTCTCACGGGTCAGCCGGAGGGCTCCTCCCTGGGTTGCACTACCCAGGGAGGAGGATCGATCGATTTGAGCAATCGGACGTATCAATTGACAACGTTCACTCGTCAAATTCTCCTGACACGCAGCAGAATCGGCGTGCTTGCATTTGATCTGAGAATTAGATGAAATCATACGATCTTACGATTAGTCAGAAGCGGGCTGTCAGAACGGATCCTAGTTGTCATGGCTGGTGCTATGGCCTGCCACCGGGCATTTCTTCAGCGCAGTGGCCTCTGGATCCTGCTAATGGCTATCCGCTTCAACACGGTTTTACGTTGCTGCTGCCGGAGGAATATCGCTGCCACGGGCCAGATGTCGTGGCTTTTTCCTTCTTCGCGTCGTCGATTGATCACAACGATGGCGGCCCCACGGTGAAGGCCCCCGGGATCCGCCCGGCGATGGGTGGCGCGGAAGCGCCCGACAACCCCGAGCTCAAGCTCTTCTGGGAGGCTGAGCAGAGGGCACACCCGCGGCTGTCGCGCATGGAAGACGGTCTCGGAATTGCCTATGCGGTCATCATGCTGACCCGTGCCGAATTCGATGGCCCCTTCTGCGCGCCGCCAATTCTGATCGCCAATCGCTACCGCGATGCTCTGGAGCCGCCAGCTTGGCTGACGATCGGGGGGGCTGCGAGTTATTGGCAGTTCGGTTCCTCCTACAGGTGGGTGCGGGACACTTTTGGCGAGAAACCCGCGAACGATCCGATTGAAAATCGCGCGATCCATTGGACGCCGCGGGCCTGTGATCCGAATGCCGGCCGCATTCCTTACGATAAATTTCTTCACGACCCGACCGATTACGTGCATCCAGAATGTGCGATCACTGAGGAGGACGGCAAGACCGTATTCCATGATCCCGAATGGACACGTGATCATAAGCCGAACCATATCGGCGGCACGATGCGGCCGTCCCAGTGGGTAACTCAAGTAAGTATTTACTATATCGAATTCGAAGAATATTTCGGTGGCTTCAATTTTGGTGGAGGCAATGCGCAGCTCGATTTTCAGAATATGATATTTGATTGGTCCTGCGGTTGATGAATTATTCGGTCATCTCGGCGAATCGAAGATCGCCGTTCCAGCGACATCTCACAACGATCCGGCTCGGGACGACATCCCTATCTGGATCCGGTCCCGCGAATCCTATCAAGTCGCGGAGCGGCGAATTTCTACTGCTGACTTGTCCCAATGGGACATTTAGCGGCCGGCACGGTGCCCTCGAACCTGGAGCCCCGATGCTGGACATCTTCTTCGCCCGCAGCGCCGCCGCGGTGGCCTTCGACCTGATCGGCGCGCGCCTCTTCGTCGGCGCGGCCGGCGGGGTCATCGTCGAGACGGAGGCCTACGACAGCACCGATCCGGCCTCCCACAGCTTCCGCGGCCCGACCCGGCGCAACGCCAGCATGTTCGGGCCGCCGGCCCACGCCTACGTGTACCGCTCCTACGGGATGCACTGGTGCCTGAACCTCGTCTGCGAGCCCGGCAGCGCCGTGCTGCTCCGGGCCCTCGCGCCGACCGAGGGGCTTCCCGCGATGCGGGCGCGCCGCGGCCTGGAGGATCCGCGCCTCCTCTGCGCCGGCCCCGGCCGCCTCTGCCAGGCCCTCGGCGTCACCGACGCGCTGGACGGGGCGCCCCTCGCGCGGGCGCCGTTCCGGTTCGAGCCCCGCGCCGCGGGTGATTCCGAGACCGTCGACGTGGTCAGCGACCGGCGCATCGGCATCACCCGCGGCGCCGAGACGCCGTGGCGCTTCCTGCTCGCCGGCTCCCGGTTCGTGAGCCGCCCGGCGCGGAAGGCCGCCGGGTGAGGGCGCCCGCCGCGCGCCGGTCGGGGGAGCCTTCGCAGCGGGGGCTCCCTCGGCTAGGACAGCGGGGCGCGCAGCCCTCCGGGCGCCTGCGGCGAGCCCGGGGGGACCATGGCGGCCAGGGATGAAGCGACGTGGCGGGTCGGCGTCCTGTTCTCCCGGAGCGGGGTGAGCGGCATCACCGAGACCGAGCATTTCCTCGGCACCGCCCTGGCGATCGAGGAGATCAACCGGGCCGGCGGCGTGCTCGGGCGGCCGATCGAGCCCGTCTGCTACGACCCCGCGGGCGACACCGACGCCTACCGCACCCTGGCCCGGCGGATGCTCGCCGAGGACGGGGTCGAGGTGGTGTTCGGCTGCTCGCTCTCGGCGAGCCGGAAATCGGTGCTCTCCACCGTGGAGCGGCACAACGGCCTGCTCTGGTACCCGTCGATCTACGAGGGCTTCGAGTACTCGGAGAACATCATCTACACCGGGGCGACCCTCAACCAGAACGTCTTCGCCCTGGCCGACTACCTGCTGCAGGAGCACGGCAGCCGGATCTTCCTGATCGGGTCCGACTACATCTACCCGCGGGAGTCGAACCGGGTCATGCGCGACCTGATCGAGGCGAAGGGCGGGACCATCGTGGGCGAGCTGTACGCGGCCCTCGACGCGGACGACGCGGCCCACGCCGCCATGATCGCGGCGATCCGCGACGCCGCCCCGGACGCGGTGTTCTCCACGGTGGTGGGGCGCGGCGCCGAGCGGCTCTACCGCGCCTACGCCGAATCCGGCATCGACCGCGCCCGCTGCCCGATCGCGAGCCTGACCCTGGCGGAGGGCCAGATCCGCGCGATCGGCCCCGGGCACTGCACCGGCCACGTCCTGGCGGCGCCGTATTTCGGCGCGCTGCCCGGCGAGGAGAACCGGCGCTTCGTCGCCGCCTTCCAGGCCCGGTTCGGGACCGAGCGCCCCACCAGCATGTGGTCGGAGACCGCCTACGCGCAGGTCCACCTCTTCGCCCGGGCGCTCGCGGAGGCCGGCACCCTCGACGCCGAGCGCCTGGGCGCGGCGGCCCTGCGGCAGCGCCTCGCGGCGCCGGAGGGCGAGCTGGCCTTCGACGGCGAGACGCGCCACATCTGGCTCACCCCCGGCATCGGCGTCGCCCGCGCGGACGGGCAGTTCGACGTGGTCTGGCGGGCGCGGCGGCCGGTGCGGCCCGACCCGTACCTCGCGTGGTCCCGGTTCGAGACGAACTGGCTGGAGGAGGGGCTCGCCGCGTGACCGCCCCCGCCCGCAAGATCCTGGACGACCTGCGGCGCGCCCGCGCCCTCGTCATCCATCCCCGGGACGAGGAGGCCGACGCGCTGCTGGAGCAGCTCCGCCGCCTCGGCTGCGCGGTTTCCCTGGCGTGGCCGCCGCCCGCCGCCCTGCCGGCCGACATCGACACGCTGTTCATCCAGCTCGACGACGCCCAGGTGATGCACCTGCTGCCGTCGATCGAGGCGATCGAGCCGGCGGTCATCGCCATCGTGGCCTACGAGAGCCCGACCTCGCTGAAGGCGATCGCCGACGTCAACGCCCACGGCGTGCTCAACAAGCCGCTCCACCCGCGGGGCGTGCTGACCCAGTTCGCCCTGGCCCGCTACCGGCGCGGCTACGAGGGGCGGCTCACCAGCAAGATCAACCGGCTGGAGGAGACCATGAAGGGCCGCCGCACCGTCGAGAAGGCGGTCCGGCTGCTCGTCGACCTGAACCGGATCGACGAGGACGCCGCCTACAAGATGCTCCGGGACCGGGCCACCGCCGCCCGCGTGCCGATGGCGAGCGTGGCCGAGAGCGTGGTCACGGCGCACGAGGCGATGAGCGGCCTCGGCCTGCGCATCGCGTTGGCGGAAAAGACCTGATCGCAGCAGCTTGCTGCATTTATGGTCTTGCGGTCTGTTTCGGGGTGCGTATCGTAGTCTAACCGGGCAAGGTTGCCCCGCAGCAGCAGTGCTGCATGACATCACGGCTTTGAAGCCTCTGGTTCGCGGATGTTTGTATCCGCGCCCAGGGGCTTTTTGCGTTTCGGAGCTTTCATGATCCAGGCGAACGGTCCTGTGCGCCCGCCGATACGGGTGTCGTGCATCCAGTTCGAGCCGGAATTCGGCGCGGTCGACGCGAATATGGCGCGCGCGTCGGACCTCGTCCGCGCGGCCGCCGCCGAGGGCAGCCGGCTGATCGTGCTGCCGGAACTCGCCAGCACCGGCTACGTGTTCGAATCCGCCGCGGAGGCCGCGGCCCTGGCCGAGCCGGTGCCGGACGGCCCGACGACCCGGGCCTGGGCGGCCCTCGCCGCGGAACTCGGCGTCCACATCGTGGCGGGGATCGCCGAATCCGCGGGCGAGACCCTGTACAACGCCGCCGTGATCGTCGGGCCGGGGGGCTATATCGGCACCTACCGCAAGGCGCATCTCTGGGATCAGGAGAACGTGTTCTTCGCCAGGGGCGACCTCGGCTTCCCGGTCTTCGACACCGCGCTCGGCAAGGTCGGCGTCGCCATCTGCTACGACGGCTGGTTTCCCGAGACCTTCCGGCGGCTGGCGCTCGCCGGCGCCGAGATCGTCTGCATCCCGACCAACTGGGTGCCGATGCCCGACCAGCCCGAGGGCGAGGCCGCCATGGCCAACACCCTGCACCGGGCCGCCGCCCACACGAACGGCATCTTCATCGCCTGCGCCGACCGGGTCGGCATCGAGCGCGGCCAGCCCTTCGAGGGGCAGAGCCTGATCATCGGCCCCAAGGGCTGGCCGCTCGCCGGCCCGGCGAGCCGGGACCGGACCGAGACCCTCTCGGCGTTGGTCGACCTCGACGCGGCAGGCCGCAAGGACCTGAACCGCTTCAACTCGCTCCTGCGCGACCGCCGCACCGACATCTACGGTTGAGCCGAGATCCTTACCCACCCCCGTCCGTCCCAAGGAGTTCGTTCATGGTGAAATGGTCCCTCGTCGGCGCCGCGGCGCTCGCCCTCGCCGCCACGGCCGCGCGGGCCGCCGACGGCAAGCCGATCGTCATCGGCATCCCGATCGGCCTGTCGGGCGCCAACAGCGTCGTCGCCCCCTCGGTGGTGCAGTCGGCCGAGCTCGCCGTGGAGGAGATCAACGCCAAGGGCGGCGTGCTCGGCCGCAAGCTCGTCCTGGAGGTGGCCGACGACGCCTCGGGGGCGGCCGGAGCCCAGAAGGCCTTCGACAGCCTGATCTACCAGAAGAAGGTCGACGTCCTGATCTCCATGGAGACGAGCGCGGCCCGCAACGCCGGCCTGCCCGCCGTCACCAAGGGGAAGGTGCCGTACATCTACACCTCGTTCTACGAGGGCCATTCCTGCAACAAGAACATGTTCGTGGACGCCTGGGTGCCGGAGCAGCAGGTGCCGCCGGTGGTGGACGCCTTCAAGGCGAAGGGCGCCAAGACCTACTTCCTGATCGGCAGCGACTACGCCTTCGGCCGCGGCATGCTGGGCTTCGCCAAGAGCTACGTCGAGAAGACCGGCGGCAAGGTGGTCGGCGAGGAGTACCTGCCGATGGACGGCAGCGACTGGACCGCGATCATCTCCAAGCTGAAGGAGGCCAAGCCCGACGCGCTGATCACCTCGACCGCGGGCGGTGCGCCGAACGTGACGCTGACCAAGCAGCTGCGCGGCGCGGGCGTGTCGCTGCCCTTCGCCAACCTCGCGCTGGACGAGGGCACCGCCAAGAGCATGGGCGCGGATGCCGAGGGCGTCTACCTCTCGGCCTCCTACGTCACCGGGATCGACAGCCCGGAGAACAAGGCCTTCCTGGCGGCGATGCAGAAGAAGTTCGGCGCGGAGCTGCGCACCCCGAACGACCTCTCGGTGCCGGAATACGAGGCGATCTACCTGTACAAGGCCGCGGTCGAGAAGGCGGGCGGGACCGAGACCGCCAAGGTGCTGGAGGCGCTGCCGACCGTGAGCTTCACCGGGCCGCGCGGCACGATCACCATGAGCAAGCAGCACCACGCGCCGCTGACCATGTATCTCGGCCAGATCCAGAAGGACGGCACCGTGAAGGTCGCCGGCACCTTCAGGGACGTCGATCCCGGCGAGCAGTGCCCGAAGCTGCAGTGAGGGGAGGGGCTGGGGGATCCGATGATCTCCTTCGCCCGCCGAGGCTGCCGGATCCACGCTTCTGTCCCCGCTACGCGGCTGCGGGATGAAGCGCGGGTCCCCTCTCCCGTGCGGGAGAGGGACAGGGTGAGGGATCGGGTCTTTCAGGACGACGCGCGCCCTGTCGCCGCGTCGACGGTGTGCTCGGTCCTGAACCTTCTCGACCCTCACCCCAGCCCTCTCCCGGGCGGGAGAGGGGGCAGATCGCGCCCTGCCACCGCCGGTGTCCCCCGGAAGTCTGTGATCACCGTAGCCTCCGCGGGGCAGGGGGCGCGTCGTCACCCGCCGCGTCCTCTGCCGTTCCCGCGCACCCGGAAACCCCGATGCTGCTCACCCTCGACATCCTGACCACGGCGGCGATCCTGTTCGTGGTCTCGATCGGCCTCCTGGCGATCTTCGGCGTGCTCAAGATCATCAACTTCGCCCACGGGGCGTGGCTGACGGTCGGCGCCTACTGCGCGGTGGTGACCGCCAAGCTCGGGCTCAATCCATGGGCGGCGCTGCCGCTGGCCTTCGCGGTCGGCGCGGCGCTCGGCGGGCTGGCCGAGCACTTCATCATCCGCCCGCTCTACCGGCGGCCCCTCGACGCGATCCTCGCGACCTGGGGGCTCGGCATCGTGGTCGGGCAGCTCATCACCCTGGCCTTCGGCCGGGACGTCCAGCTCACCCCGAACCTCTACGCCGGCACCGTCGAGATCCTCGGCGTCGACTACTCCGCCTACCGCCTCGTCGCCCTCGGCATCGCACTCGCGATCGGCACGCTGTTCGCGCTCACCATCGAGCGCACCCGGCTCGGCCTCTCGGCCCGGGCGGTGATCATGAACGAGACCCTGGCGCGCAGCCTCGGCATCGACACGGGGCGCGTGCGCCTCGTCGTGTTCATGCTCGGCGCCGGCTTCGCGGGGCTCGCGGGCGTCCTGCTGACGCCGCTCACCAGCGTCGACCCGAACATGGGCGTCTCCTGGCTGATCGGCGCCTTCATGCTGGTGATGGTCGCCGACGCCTCGTACCTGGCGCTCGCGGCGGCCTGCCTCGTCTTCGGGGCCGCGCAGGTTCTGATCAGCACCTTCGTGAGTCCGATCCTGGGCAGCATCGCCGTCGCGGTGCTCGCCGCCCTCGTGCTGCGGATCAGCCCGAAAGGTTTCTCCCGTGCTTGAGACCCTTCCCGTCGCCGAGCGCGCCGCCGCGGCGCCCCGCGGACGCCGCCTGTCCCGCGCCGCGCCCTTCGTGGTCGCGGCCCTCGCGGCGCTGGCCCTCTGGATCGCGCCGCTGTTCCTCGACACCTTCGCGGTCAACGTCCTGACCCGGTCGATGATCTACGCGGTGCTGGCGGTCACGGTCGACCTGCTCTGGGGCTTCGCCGGGATTTTGACCTTCGGGCAGGCGGCGTTCTTCGGCATCGGCGCCTACGCCACCGCGATGATCCTCACCGCCTACGGGGCGACGCCGCTGGGGATCGCCGCGGCCATCGCGGCCGCGCTGGTCGCGCCGGCCCTGCTCGGCCTCGCGGTGGGGTGGCTGTCCTTCTATCACCGCTCGACCCCGCTCTACGCCTCGGTGATCTCGCTCGTCGTCCCGATCGTCGTGGTGCAGCTCATCTACTCGGGCGGGGAATGGACCGGCTCCAGCAGCGGCCTCGTCGGCTTCGACGTGCTGCCCTTCGAGATCGAGGGCTATTTCCGCCTCGCGGCCCTGTTCCTGATCGTCGTCACGCTGGCGGCCTGGATCCTGGTCCGGGCCGATGCGGGCCGCGCCCTCGTGGCGCTCCGGGACAACGAGGCGCGCTGCGCCTATCTCGGCCTCAACCCGCGGCGGCTGCAGATCCGGCTGACCGCGGCGCTCGCCGGGATCGCGGGGCTCGCGGGCTTCCTGTTCGCCAACGCCTCGGGCGTGGTCGCGCCCGAGAATGCCGGCTTCCTGTTCGGCACCGAGCTGGTGATCTGGGTGGCGCTCGGCGGCCGCGGCACGCTGCTCGGCCCGGTGCTGGGCACCGTCGCGATCGACTACCTCGCGGCGAACCTGTCCGGCGACCTGCCGTTCCTCTGGCAGCTCCTCCTGGGGACGGCCTTCGTGGCCATCATCATCCTGCTGCCGGGCGGCCTCGCCGACCTCGTCGGCCGCCTCTGGCGGGCGCTGCCGGTGGGCCGGCGGGAGCCCGCGCCGCCGCGCCTCGTCGCGCGCCCGGCCGGGACCGGGGCGGCCCCATCGGACGCGCCGATCCTCAAGGTCGAGAACCTCGCCAAGGCTTACGGTGCCCTGACGGTGCTGGAGGGCATCGACCTGGAGATCCGGGCGGGCGAGCTCGTCAGCCTCGTCGGGCCCAACGGCGCCGGCAAGACCACGCTGATGCGCTGCCTCAGCGACGGCACCGAGCCGTTCAGGGGCGCCATCGCCATCGGCGGCACGCCCATCACCGGGCTGACGCCGAACCGGATCGTCGGCCTCGGCGTCGGGCGCAAGTTCCAGGTGGCGAGCGTGTTCGAGAGCCTGTCGGTGGCCGATTGCCTGCGGCTCGCCCGGGCGTCCCACGACGGCCTGAGCCCGGTCGGACAGGCGGAGACGCTGGGCCTGCCGCAGCCGGCCCTCGACGTGCTGCGCATGACCGGCCTCGACCGGCTGCTGACCCGGCCGACGCGCCTCCTGTCGCACGGGCAGAAGCAGGCGCTGGAACTCGCCATGGTGGTCGCTCTGGAGCCGCGGCTGATCCTGCTCGACGAGCCCACCGCCGGCCTGACCAAGGCCGAGCGCACCACCATCGGGACCGTCCTCAAGGCGCTCACCGCCGAGGGACGGATCGCCGCCGTGCTGGTCGAGCACGACCTCGACTTCGTGCGCGAGATCTCGTCGCGCATCGTGGTGCTGCACCAGGGCCGGCTCGTCCTCGACGGCACCGTGGACGCGGTCGTCGGCTCGGAACTGGTCCGGACCATCTATTCGGGAGGCGGCCATGGGTGAGGCAGCGCGGCGGGCAGCACGGCAGATCGCGCCGGCGGGGGCCGCCCTCGCCCTCGAGGCGGTGTCGAGCGGCTACGGCGCCGTCTCCATCGTGAGGGACGTGTCCCTCTCGGTCGGGCCGGGGGAGATCGTGGCGCTGCTCGGCAAGAACGGCATGGGCAAGACCACCCTGCTCAAGACCGTCCTGGGGATGGTGGCCCTGCGCGGCGGCGCCGTCACGGTCGGGGGCCAGGCGCTCGCCGGCCTCACGCCGGCCAAGCTCAACGCGCTCGGCGTCGGCTACGCGCCGCAGGAGCAGCCCCTGTTCCAGGACCTGTCGATCCGCGACAACCTGCGCCTCGCGGTGCCGTCCGACCGGATGCTGCCGGAGGCGCTGGAGCGGCTGTTCGGCCACTTCCCGTTCCTGAAGGACCGCCTCGCCCAGCGGGCCGGCACCCTCTCGGGGGGCGAGCAGAAGATGCTGATCCTCGGGCGCGCCCTGATGCTGCGCCCGCGCCTCCTGCTGATCGACGAGATCTCCGAGGGCGTGCAGCCCTCGATGGTCGAGCGCCTGCGCGGCGTGCTCCAGGCCGAGCGGGCTTCGGGCGTGTCCATGCTGGTGGTGGAGCAGCACGTCGCCTTCGCGCTGGCGCTCGCCGACCGCTACGCCGTCCTGAAGCTCGGCGAGATCGTCGACAGCGGTCCGGCGCAGGCGCCGGACGCGCGGGCGCGCGTCATCGACCATCTGGCGGTGTGAGGTCGACCCGGATCCGCCACCGTCATCGCGAGCGCAGCGAAGCGACCCAGGGTCGCGCCACGCTCCGGACGGGGCGCTGCTGGATTGCTTCGCTGCGCTCGCAGAGACGGTGGTGGATCGGGAGCAGGGAGGAGGAAGCCGTAGGCGCATGAGAGAACTCAACACCTTCTCGATCGCCGCCCGCTGTCCCCGGACCGGGCAGCTCGGCGTCGCGGTGGCGAGCGCCGTCCCGGCGGTGGGCGGGCTCTGCCCGTTCCTCAGGGCCGGGATCGGGGCCGTCACCACCCAGTCCTGGGTGAACCCCTACCTCGCCGCCCGCATCCTCGACGGGCTCGCCGACGGGCAGCATCCCGACGCGGCGCTGGCGGCGGCGCTCGCCACCGACGACCGGCCGGACCTGCGCCAGCTCGGCCTCGTCGACGCGCGCGGGACCGGCGCGGCCTGGACCGGCGCCGGCTGCACGCCGGCGGCCGGCCATCGCACCGGGGCCGGCTACGCCGTCCAGGGCAACATGCTCGCCGGGCCGGGCGTGATCGACGCCATGGCGCAGGCCTTCGAGGAGAGCGCCGCCCGGGATCTCGACGAGCGGCTGATGCGCGCCCTGGAGGCCGGCGACGCGGCCGGCGGCGACCGGCGCGGCAAGCAGTCGGCGGCGCTCAAGATCGTCGCCGGCGAGGATTACCCGCTCCTCGACCTGCGGGTCGACGAGCACGCGGAGCCCGTCGCCGAGCTGCGCCGCGTCCTGGCGGTGGCCCGCCGTCAGCTCGTGCCGTTCGTGGCCGGCATGCCCCGGAAGGACGGCCCGGCCGGCGCCCTGCCGGACGACGTCGTGGACATGCTGCTCAAGCCCCCTGCCCAGCGGCCGGGCGCTACCGAGGATGCGGCCCCCGACCTCCTGCGCGACGTCGTCGGCCTGCGCCAGGAGCCCGGGCGGGTCGCGCACCTGCTGGCCCAGTTCGCGCCGGTGCTCGCCGAGATCGCGCGGCTGCGCGACCTCGACCTCGCGGACATCCATCCGCCGGTCGTCTTCGATCCGACCTTGCCGTATCGCCGGGTGCCCCATGACGACCGCCGCGACTGACGCAATCTGGCAAGCGCCGATCACCGAGCTCGCGCGGATGATCGCGGCGCGGGAAGTGTCGAGCGCCGAGCTCGTCGGCGCCAGCCTCGACCGGATCGCGCGGCTCGACGGCGCCCTGAACAGCTTCGTCCACCTCTCGCCCGCGGCCCTCGACGCCGCGTGCGCGGCCGATGCCGAGATCGCCCGGACGGGTCTGCGCGGCCCGCTGCACGGCATCCCGCTCGCCATCAAGGACAACTACAGCACCGCCGACATGCCGACGCGGGCCGGCACGGCGGTGGAGGCCCTGACCTTCCCGGCGGCCGACAGCCACGCCGTGGCGCGACTGCGGGCGGCCGGCGCGGTGATCCTCGGCAAGACGCGCATGCACGAATTCGCCTGGGGCATGGTCACGCCGCCGACCCGCAACCCCTGGGACCCCGACCGGGTGCCCGGCGGCTCCAGCGGCGGCTCCGGCGCCGCGGTCGCGGCCCGCCTCTGCCCGGCCGCCCTCGGCTCGGACACGGGCGGCTCGATCCGGATCCCGGCCGCCCTGTGCGGAATCGTCGGCCTCAAGCCGACCTACGGCCGGGTCGGCCGGTCGGGGATCGTGCCGCATTCCTGGTCCCTCGACCATGCCGGGCCGCTGACCCTGACGGTGGCCGATTCCGCCCTGATGCTGCAGGCGCTCGCCGGCCCGGATGCCGGCGATCCCGCCGCCAGCGCGGCGCCGGTCCCCGACTACACGGCCGGGCTGGACCGGCCGATCCGGGGCCTGCGGGTCGCGGTGATCCGCAACCACTTCTTCGACGCAATCGACGACGACGTCGCCGCCGCGATCGAGGCGGCGCTCCGGTTCCTCGAAGACCGGGGCTGCGCGGTGCGCGACGTCGCGGTGCCGTCCCTGCGCCACGGCCTCGGCGCGATCTACGCCATCGAGCTCGCCTCCTCGACCGCCTATCACGGCCGCAGCCTCGCCCAGGGCCACGTGGCGGGCTTCGCGGCCGACGTCCGCGACCTCGTGGAGATGGGCCGGCTCGTGACCGGGCCGGACTACCTGCGCGCCGAGCAGGCGCGGGCCCTGATCATGGCCGAGATGGCCGGCGTCCTGGCCGAGGCCGACGTGATCGTCGGCCCGGCCTCGCCGCTGACCGCGTGGCGGACGGACGAGTCCGCGGTGTCGCTCGGCGGGCGCGCGGAGAGCGTGCTGGCGGCCTCCTGGCGTCTGACCTACCCGTTCAACCTCGCGGGCCTGCCCGCCATCGCGCTGCCCTGCGGCTTCGACCGGCGCGGCCTGCCGATCAGCCTCCAGATCGCCGCCCGGCCCTTCGCCGAGGCCGAGATCCTGCGCGTCGCCCACCAGTACGAGCGGGCGCACGACTGGTGGTCCCGGGTGCCGCCCCTGGCCGGCTGACGCGCCGCCCGGTCCCGCGCAGCTGAGCGGGACCGGGGCGGTCGATTGTACGCAACCAATACCGCATCTAATCGTGCGGATCCGCGTGATTTACCGGTCGATGCCTGTGGAACCCTTTCTCCGTGGTCGCCGTTGCTGGGTTCGATTGAAGTCAGGAGGCTCACCAATGCGGACCATCATTCTCTCGGGTGCCCTGCTCGCGGCCCTGTGCGGCGCGGCGAGCGCCGAGGACACCACGGTCATCCGCCGCGACGGGCCCGCCGTCGTCGACCACCGCGACACCACGGTCGAGCGCCGGGAGGTCACCACCGGCAGCGTCGATTGCGGCTCCAAGACCGTCCACAAGGAGGACGGCATGGGCAACTCCAAGACCGTCCACAAGGAAGGCTGCAACTGATCCCCGGCGGCCAGACGCGACCTGACGACCCTGGAGATCTCAGCATGACGAGCAAGCTTCTTCTGTCGCTGGCGACCGCCGGCCTCCTCGCCCTCCCGGTGGCCGCCCAGGCGCAGGGCACCCTGCGGGGCGCGGCCGAGGGCGCCGAGGCCGGATCGGCCGCGGCCGGACCGGTCGGCGGCATCGTCGGCGGCGCGGTCGGCGCGGCGACCGGCACGGTGGGCGGCATCCTGGGCGTCGACGACCGCCCGCGGTTCCGCAGCTACGTCCGCGAGCGCGGCGCGCGCTCCTACAGCTGGGGCGGCCCGGTCCGGGTCGGCACCGTGCTGCCGGAGGACAGCGTCACCTACTACGACGTGCCCAGCGAGTACCGGGTGCGGCCGGGCTACCGCTACACCATCGTGAACGACCAGCCCGTCCTGGTCGATCGCGGCCACCGCATCGTCGAGGTCATCGACTGATCGGAGGGGCGCCGGGATCCCGGCGCTCCGTCAGGCAGGACGGCCCGCCCGGCATCGCCGCGGCGGGCCGTCGCGCGTGCGGCGGGCCGTGCCGGACGAGGAGACGAGATCGCGCGTCTCGCGCGGGCACGGGCGCTGGAGACGAGGCGCGACGGACCCCCTCTCCCGGGTGGGAGAGGGCCGGGTGAGGGACGAGAAGTAGCAGGATCGAGCGCCCCGTCGCCGTTCAGCCGAAGTCGAGACTTTCTCGGTGAGGCCGCATCCCTCACCCTGTCCCTCTCCCGCACGGGAGAGGGGACCCGCGGCCGGTCCTGAAGCCGCTGCCGACACGGACGGGCGGATCCGACGGCCCGCCGCGAGGGCGCGGCCGGTCGCGGCGGGAGCGGCCCCCGCCTCACCCCCGCGTGAGCACCAGTTCCGGCAGGTGCAGGGTGATCCGGTAGGCGGAGGCGTCGTGACTGCGCGTGACGCGCGCCTCGAGCTGGCGCAGGGACATCTCCACCAGCAGGGTGCCGAAGCCCCGGCCCGGCCGCGGCTCGGCGACGCGGGCCACGCGCTCGCACCAGTCCAGGACGAGCCCGTCCGCCTGCCGGTCCCAGGTGACGGACAGCGCGCCGTCGTCGGACCCGAGCGCGCCGTACTTCACCGAGTTCGTCGCCCACTCGTGCAGGATCATCGCCAGCGACGACACGTGCCGCCAGTTGATCGCCACGAGGGGACCCTCGATCACCGTGGGGACGTGGTCGCGGTACGGGCGCAGGGTCGCGCCGATCAGGCCCGCGAGGTCGCTCATGCCCTGGCCGTCGGACGGGTCGGCCAGGGAATGCGCCCGCCCGAGCGCCGAGATGCGGTCGCGCATGTCGGTGGCGAAGACGCCGATCTCCCGGTGCGTGCGGGCGCCCGCCGAGATCATGCCGCCGATGATCGCGAACAGGTTCTTCACCCGGTGGTTCATCTCCCGCAGCATCAGGTCGCGGGTCTCGGCGAGCGCGTATTCGGGCGACACGTCGATGCAGACGCCGACGATCCGCTTCCGGTCGCCGCTCCGGGTCAGGCGCCCGTAGCTGCGGATGTGCCGCGGCGCGTGGTCGGCGGCGCGCACGCGGATGCGCGCCTCGAACTCGTCCAGGCCGTGCGCCGCCTCGGACAGCGCCGCCTCGAAGCCGGGACGGTCCTCGGGCAGCACGCTGGCCGCCAGGGCCGCGGTGGGGTGCGGGGCGTCGGGAGCGAGGCCGAACATCGTGCCGGCGGTGCTGTCGACCACGACGGTCCCGGCATCCGGGCTGTATTCCCAGACGCCGATGCCCCCGGCCTTCACGGCCAGTTCCAGCCGCTCGCGCTCCGCGGCGAGCTGGCGCTCCAGCGACAGCGCCTCGGTGATGTCGGTGAGCACCAGGGTGGCGCCGTCGACGCTGCCGTTCTGCAGGCGGTAGGGCAGCACCCGCAGCGAGAGCGTGCGCTCCCCGTCCCGGGTGGCGACGCGCCGCTGGATCACCGAGCCGCCGGCGCAGACCTCCCGGGCGTCGTGCAGGTACTCGTGCCCGGCGAGCCGGCTCGACACGTCGGCGAGGGGGCGGCCGCGATCGCCCGGCTGCAGCGGGAAGATCGTGGTGGCCGCCGTGGTGAAGCTGCGCACCTTCAGCTCGCGGTCGAGCACCACGACGGCGAGGTCGGTGGATTCGAAGAAGTTGCGCAGGTCGGCATTGGCGATGGTCAGCTGCTCGACCTTGATCTTCAGCTCGTCGTTGACCGTGGACAGCTCCTCGTTCGTCGACTGGAGCTCCTCGTTCATCGACATCATTTCTTCGTTGGAGCTCTTCAGCTCCTCGTTCGTCGTCTCCAGCTCCTCGACCGCCGAGCGCAGCTTGTAGCGGGTGCGCAGCAGCTCCTCTTCCAGCGCCTCGACGTGGTCGCCGCCGGCATCCATCTCGATCAGGTCGAGGTCGTCCGCCGCCCGGAAGGCGCCGGTGTCGCGCACGACCAGGAGCATCGAGCCGTCGGGCAGGGGATCGCAGATCAGCTCGACCGGCTGGACGCCGTATTCCGAGCGGATCTCCACGTCGCGGACGACCACGCGCTTGCGCACGTCCCGGGTCTGGCGGAGCAGCGGGCCGATGACGTCGCGCAGGCCCGGGCGCGCGAGGGTGATCGCGCTGGTGCCGCCGGTCCGGGTCACCGGGAAGTCGAAGTAGCGGCTCAGGCGCCCGTAGGCGGCGATGATGCCGCCATCCTCGTTGAGCACCATGCTGGGCGGGGCGTAGCGCTCCATGACGCGGCGCACCGCCACGGTCTCGTCGGCGATCGAGGGCTCGCCGCGGCGCTCCTCGCGGCCGCCGCGCCGGACCTCGCCCCGGCGCGCGCTCCCGGGCAGGTCGATCGGGTATTGCGGCGCGCCCGGCGGCCGCTCGAACAGGCGGGCATGCTGGTCGATGACGGGGAAGAGGTGCTCGAACCGGCTGACGCTCTCCGAGGGGCCGAGGAACAGGTAGCCCCCCGGCCGGACCGCGTAGTGGAACAGCGGCACCACCGATTGCTGGAGGCGCTCGTCGAAGTAGATCAGCAGGTTGCGGCAGGACAGGAGGTCGACCCGCGAGAAGGGCGGGTCCTTGACCAGGCTGTGGCTGGAGAAGCGGATCAGGTCGCGGATCTCGGCCGCGACGGTGAAGCGCTCGGCGTGGAGGACGACGTAGCGCTCCCGCAGATGGGCCGGGATGTCGGCGAGCGCGGCGGCCGGGTAGGTCGCCTCCCGGGCGATCTGGAGCATGCGCTCGTCGATGTCGGTGGCGAAGATCTGGACCGCCAGCGGCACGCCGAGGCGGCGCGCGGCGTCGGCGAACAGCATGGCGATGCTGTAGGCCTCCTCGCCGCTGGAGCAGCCCGGGATCCAGACCCGGATGTCCTCCTCGGGATCGCGGGTGCGCAGCAGGGGTTCCACCACCCGCTCCCGGAGGAGCTCGAACATCTCGGCGTCGCGGAAGAACCGGGTGACGTTGATGAGGAGGTCGCGGAACAGCGCCTCGCACTCGGTCTTGTCGGCCCGGACGCGGCCCAGATAGGCCCGGCCGGACTCGAGCCCGAGCACGTGCATGCGCCGCTCGACCCGCCGGACCAGGGTGGTCCGCTTGTAGCCGGAGAAGTCGTGGCCCACCGCGGCGCGGATGACCCGGCAGAGGTCGTCGATGTGGTCGGCGACGAGGCGGGCCTCGTCGTCGACGCCGTCGGTGCCGCGGCGGCGGAAGAAGCTCGTGAGGCAGTCCACGATCTCGCCCGGCGGCCGCACGAAGTCGACGAGGCTGGTCCCGACCGCCGAGAGCGGCATGCCGTCGTAGCGGGCGGTGTCGGGCTGCTGCACCACGCAGACGCCGCCGTGCTCCTTGATCGCCCGCAGGCCGGTCGTGCCGTCGGCCCCCGTGCCCGACAGGATCACGCAGGCGGCGTTGGCCTGCTGGTCGACCGCGAGCGACAGGAAGAAGTCGTCGATGGGCCGGCGCAGGCCCCGCGGCTGGACGAAGTGGGTGAGTTCGAGGACGCCGTTCTGGATGACGAGGCCGCGCCCGGGCGGGATGATGTAGACCTTGTCGCCCGCGATCCGCTCCCCGCCCTCGCACTGCAGCACCTCCAGCTCGGTCTGCCGGTCGAGGAGCTGCGCCAGCATGCTCTCGTGGTTGGGGTCGAGGTGCTGGACGATGACGAAGGCCATGCCGGTCGGCGGCCGGGCGCGCGCCAGCATCTCCCGCAGGGCCTCGAGGCCCCCCGCCGAGGCGCCGATTCCCACGACGGGCCCGGCGAAGGGCGGGGCGGTCACCGTGCCGGCGCCGTCCAGGACCTCCGAGGCCTCGCCTCCGGGGGCGTTAAGGAAATCCTGGTGCATCGAGATCCGCGAGCGTGAGCTTGGCCTGCGCGACCGTGGCGACCGTGTTGGCGATCGTCATCAGCGAGCCCTCGATGACGAGCCCGCTCTCCGCAAGCGTCGGGGTCAGCCGGGTCAAGGTCCGGCCGAGTTCCGTATCGTAGGCGGAAAGCAACTCGGGTTGCGAGCGGCTGACATCGAATTGGGATGCGAAAAGAAAGCGCACCTCGCCCGAGAGCGCCCTCAGTTTGGACATGTACAGCAGGTTGACGAAGGGCTTCCCGTCCTTGCGGAAATTCAGGATCGGCGTGCGCACCGTGTCCTGCCGGTCGTTCTCCAGGAAGGCGTGGATCTTGGCCCGCGCCTCCCGGTTGTCGGCGTCGCGCTGGAGGAGGCGGCAATTGCGCCCGACGACCTCCGCGCCCGTGTAGCCGGTGAGCTCGTGGAACCGCTCGTTCACCAGGAGCAGGACGTTGTCGTCGCCCGCCGCCGCCAGGGCCAGGGCGATGTGGGATTTCGCGAAGAAGGTCGTGAGTTCGGCCGGGATGGTCTGCGTGTCCACGGTAGGTTCCCTGTCGCCTCCGTTGGCGCGGTCCTGCTGGTTCGCTCCCGGGTCCGCCCGACCGACGGGCACCGTGCCGAGGACGCCCGCGAGGACGCCCGCGACGACGCCCTCATGGGCGCGCCGGCGCGGTATGGCAATGACGCGCGGGCCGGCGAACCCGTTCCGCGCGGGCCTGCGACGCCGTGTGCCCGGGGGCACCGCCGGCCCGGGCCGCCGGACCTCAGCCCTCGCCGCCGATGATGCCGCGGATGCGGGTGGCGAGCGCCTCCAGGGCGAAGGGCTTCGTCATCACCTGCATCCCGGGCCCGAGATGGCCGTGGTTGAGGGCGGCGTTCTCGGCGTAGCCGGTGATGAACAGGACCTTCAGGTCCGGGCGGTGCTGGCGGCCGGCATCGGCCATCTGGCGGCCGTTCATGCCGCCGGGCAGCCCGACATCGGTGATGAGCATGTCGATGCGCACGTCCGACTGGAGCACCTTCAGCCCCGAGGCGCCGTCCGCCGCCTCGATCGCCGCGTAGCCGAGATCCTCCAGCACCTCGGTCACCAGCATCCGCACGGTCGGCTCGTCGTCCACCACCAGGACCGTCTCGCCCTGCTCGGCGCGGGGCGCGTGGGCGAGGTCCGGCAGGCTCACCTCGGCCTCCGCCTCGCCGAGATGGCGGGGCAGGTAGAGGCAGACCATCGTGCCCTGGCCGACCTCCGAGTAGATCCGGACCTGCCCGCCGGACTGCTTGGCGAAGCCGTAGATCATCGACAGGCCGAGGCCGGTGCCCTCGCCGATCGGCTTGGTGGTGAAGAACGGGTCGAAGGCCTTGGCGACCACGTCGGGGGTCATGCCGGTGCCGTTGTCCGAGACGCAGAGCGTCACGTACTGCCCCGGCTCCAGCTCGCGTTCCTGGGCGGCCCGGTGGTCGAGCCAGCGGTTGGCGGTCTCGATGACGATGCGCCCGCCCGCCGGCATCGCGTCCCGGGCGTTGATGCACAGGTTGAGCAGCGCGTTCTCGAGCTGGCTCGGGTCGACCAGCGTCGGCCACAGGCCGCCGGCCCCGACCGACTCGATCGCCACCGACGGGCCGACCGTGCGGCGGACGAGCTCCATCATGCCCTCGACCAGGCGGTTCGCGTCCGTCGGCTTCGGGTCGAGGGTCTGGCGGCGCGAGAAGGCCAGCAGGCGGTGGGTCAGGGCGGCGGCGCGCTTGGCCGCGCCCTGCGCCGCGCCGATGTAGCGGTCGAGGTCGCCGACCCGCCCCTGCAGCATCCGGGTCTGCATCAGCTCCAGCGAGCCGACGATCCCGGCCAGCATGTTGTTGAAGTCGTGGGCGAGCCCGCCGGTGAGCTGGCCGACCGCCTCCATCTTCTGCGACTGGCGCAGGGCCTCCTCGGCGCGCATCAGCTCGGCCGTCCGCTCGGCGACCCGCTGCTCCAGGGTCTCGTTGAGGCTGCGCAGCGCCGCGGCGACGCGGTCCCGCTCGGCCTCGACGGCGCGGCGCTCGTCCACGTCGATCAGGACCCCGGGGAAGCTCAGGGGCGTGCCGTCGGGCGCGTGGTCGACGCGGCCGTTGGCCTCCAGCCAGTAATAGTGCCCGTCGGCGCGGCGCACCCGGTACTGGTGCGCGTAGGCGCCGCCCCGGGCGACGGCCGCGTTGATGGCGGCCGCCAGCCCGGCCTGGTCGTCCGGGTGCACGGTCGCGACGATCCGGGCGAGCGGGATGCCGTCCCGGCCGAGCGCCGGGTCGAGGCCGAAGCTGCGGGCGAAGCCCTCGTCGACCGTGAACCGGTCGCTCGGCAGGTCCCAGTGCCACGTGCCGATGATGGCGCCGGCCGCGAGGGCGAGCTGCACGCGCTCGATGTTGGTCCGGGCGAGCGCCTCGCTGGCGCGCAGGGCGTCCTCCGCCTGCCGGCGCGCCGTGATGTCCCGGAACAGCACCGAGACCTGGCGCCGGCTCGCCGGCCCGATCCGGGCGGCCGAGACGTCGATGAAGCGGTCGGCCTGGGCGAAGAAGCGCTCGAACCGGATCGGGAGTCCGGTGCGCAGCACGCCGCCGTAGAGTTCGAGCCAGGCCTCCGCGTCCGCGGCCGACACGAGGTCGCGCAGCGTCCGCCCGACGATGCCGGCGATGCCGGTGTGGCGCTCGTAGCCGGGATTGGCCTCGACGTGGACGTAGTCGCTCAGCGGGCCGTGCGGGCCGTCGAAGAACTCGATGATGCAGAAGCCGTCGTCGATGGCCTCGAACAAGGTCCGGTAGCGCTCCTCGCCGGCGCGCAGGGCGTCGCGGGCCTCCCGCTGCTCGGTGATGTCGCGCGCCACTCCGGAGAACCGCACCGGCCGTCCCGCGGCGTCGCGCTCGATCTCCCCCTGCCGGGCGATCCAGCGGATCTCCCCGGTATCCGGCCGCCGGATCCGGTAGGCGACGTCCCGCGGGGCGTCGCCGCGGCGCCGGCTCGCCGCCGTCGAGATGAGCGCCTGGTCCTCCGGCAGGATCAGCGCCTCGACCAGCTCGGCCGGGTAGGTGTCGCGCTCCGGCAGGCCGTAGAGCCGGCAGAATTGCGGGGTCGGGTGCAGGAGCCCGTCGTCGACCCCGACGGTGAACAGGCCGATCCCGCCCGCCTCCTGCGCCCGCAGCAGGCGCGCCTCGGCCTCCCGGAGGGCCCGGCCGGTCCTGTCCGAATCCGCGGGGGGCTGCGGGAGCGGCCGGGCGTCCTCCCGCGCGGCGGCCGCCCGCGCCCGGAGTCCGGCGGCTTCCTCTTCCAGCGCGCGGGCGCGCCGCAGGAGCGCCTCGGTCCCCGTCTCGTCCACGCTCAGCGTCCGTGCGTCGCGACCGCGTCCCCCGCCGGCCGCGCGGGGCGGTCGGGGCGGATCGCCGGGGCTGGGAGGGCGGGTGATACGGGCACGGGGCTGGCGCTGCGACAGAGTGGCGGGTCGTGGACGCCTTCTGCCGGAAACGGACCTCGGACGCCACGGCAACCGACCACAACGCGCGGAAACCGCTGAGGCTGCCTCGGAGGCCCCGGCGGCCCCGAGACCGGCGGGCGTGCGTCCCGGTGATGGGGCCGCCGGCTACGGCTCGGCGAGGCGGCAGGTGGCGCTGCTCGCGCGGGGCCAGCCGTAGTAGATCGTCTCGGCCTGCACGTCGGCGAGGCCCACGACCTCCGGCACCGAGGCCCGCTGCGTGTCGAGCACCGCCCCGCCGGCTCCGGTGAAGGTGCACAGGACGGTCACGTTCGTCGCGAGGTCCGGGCCGGTGTTGCGCAGGTTGACCAGCGCCCGCTGCGGCTCGTGCGAGTCCGGCGGCGTGTGCAGCCGGGTCTCCCGCAGGACCAGGGCGGCGTCGGCCCGCGCCGGCGGGGCGAAGGCGACGATCAGGCCGGCAGCCAGGAAGGCGGCGGCCCGCCGCGACGACTGCATCCTGCGCATGGTCGGTCCATCCTATCGTCGTGCCGGGTCACGGTGCCGGGTCACGGACCCGGCACCCGCCTCGATCCAACTTGTAACCCCGGATCCCGGTTCGCCGTCAGCCGCCGCGCGCCGAACGCAACGCCGCGCCTGAGACAGGCTGAACCGGCCTCAGTTGCGCAGCGGCTTGGCGTCGATCTGCATCCGGTAGATCGTCGTCGGGAACTTGACCGCCGAGGCCGCGCCGCCGCTCATCGCCGGCGTGCGGTTCATCTGCGCCGCCGGGATCCACAGGCCGCCCTGCTCGTCGATCCACATCGCGTCGACCCAGACGAGCCGGGGGTCCTGCACCAGCGTGCTCATCGTCCCGTCCGGCGCGATCTTGAGGATCCGCAGGCCGTCCGTGTCGCTCGCGTAGATGGTGCCCGCCGCGTCGATGGCGGTGCCGCCGGTCGCCACCGTGGCGGCGTGGAGCTTCACGTGCTCGGCGCGCTCGGCGTCGCTCACGGCGGCGTCGTCGAGGTACCGGGTCTCGATGCTGTAGAGCGGCCCGGTGCACGCCTGGTAGTAGAAGGTCTTCCCGTCCGGCGAGACTTCCAGCTGGTCGGCGTGGATGAACAGCAGCTTGTCCTTGTCGTCCCGGAGCACCCGGCCCTGACCGGTCAGCGGGCGCTGCGCGATGGTCGACCAGTGGCCGTCGAGCACCCGCCGCAGGCCGCCGGTCTCGCGGTCGAGGACGATCAGACCGGGCTGGCCGGCATCCGTCAGGTAGATGTGGCCGCCGTTGAAGCGGAAATCGTCGATGAAGCTCTTCTCGGTGGTCGCCGCCTGGAGCGGGTAGACCTTACGAACGGTGTTCGTGGCGAGGTCGATCTGCACGAGCTTCGGGCCGCCCGGCAGCGGCGCCGCGCCCATGCCGGGCGCGCCCTTGTCGACCACCCAGAGGTCCCCGTCCGGGCCGATCCGGATGGCGTTGACCGCCACGAAGGCCTTGGCCGGGTCGTCGCCCGTCTTCCAGGCGTTCCAGGCCGCGTCGGGGAACGGCACCGCCTTGCCGTCCCGCCACTCGCCGAGCTCGATCCCCGAATCCTTGCTCTGCCGCTGGAACGGCGAGAACAGCCGGCCGTCCGAGGACCGGGTGATGCCGTTGAAGACGAGGTCGTTGGATTCCACCATCGGCTTCAGGGCGTCGGATCCGGCCGGCGCCTCGGCGGCGCGGCCGGGCGTGCCCAGGCCGGCGGCCAGCAGGAGGGCGAGGAGCGTGGCGCGCATGGTGGGATCCCGGTCCGGCGGTGAAGCGTCTCGCCCGGTAAGCCCGCGGGACGCGCGGTGTTCCGGGCCGACCCCATCGGCCGCAGCCGAACCGCCGGCGCGCGGGCCGCGCCGGGGACGCCTGCGACGCTTCGCCGGGGCTGGATCCCGCCGATTTGAGAACATATAGTGAACACACGGTGAGCGCCGCGCGGGGCGGCCGAGGAGGAGCGAGGGATGGCCAAGTACCGGTTCCACTGCACCAACGGCCTCGAATGCGTGTTCGACGCCCGCGGCACCGAGGTCCGCGCGACGGCACGCCTCGTCGACCGGGCCCGGAAGGTCGCCTCCGACGTGCGGCAGTCGCTGGCCAACCGCACCGACTGGGCCGAGTGGCGGGTGAGCGTGCACGACCTCTCGGGCCGGCGGGTCCTGGTGCAGCCCTTCGTGCAGCCCTTCGAGAAGGCGTCGGGTCGCGCCAGGGCGGCCTGAATGGCGGCGCCGATCAAGACGGCCCGCCCGGAACCGCTCCCGGGCGCGGAGGCGACCGCCGCGGAGGCGGATCGGACGATCCGCCCTCTGAGCCTGTCGGAGTTCATCGGTCAGCGTGCGGCGCGTGCGAACATGCAGGTGTTCATCGAGGCTGCGAAGAAGACCGGTCAGGCGCTCGACCACGTGCTGTTCGTCGGTCCGCCGGGGCTGGGCAAGACGACGCTGGCCCAGATCGTGGCGCGCGAGCTGGGTGTGAACTTCCGCTCGACCTCCGGGCCGGTGATCGCCAAGGCCGGCGACCTGGCCGCGCAGCTCACCAACCTGGAGGAGCGCGACGTCCTGTTCATCGACGAGATCCACCGGCTCAACCCGGCGGTCGAGGAGATCCTCTACCCGGCCATGGAAGACTACCAGCTCGACCTGATCATCGGCGAGGGCCCGGCGGCGCGCTCGGTCAAGATCGAGCTGCCGAAGTTCACCCTGGTCGGCGCCACGACGCGGGCGGGGCTGCTGACGACGCCGCTGCGCGACCGGTTCGGGATCCCGATCCGGCTGGAGTTCTACGAGATCGACGAGCTGGAGCAGATCGTGGCGCGCGGCGCGCGGGTCCTGGGCTTGGGCATGTCGGCGGAGGGCGCCAACGAGATCGCCCGGCGGGCGCGGGGCACGCCGCGGATCGCGGGGCGGCTGTTGCGGCGGGTGCGGGATTTCGCGGTCGTGGCGGAGGCCGAGACGGTGACGCGGGCGATCGCCGACCGGGCGCTGCAGCTCCTGGACGTGGACGGGGCGGGTCTGGACGTGATGGACCGCAAGTACCTGAGCCTGATCGCGCGCGCGTTCGGGGGCGGCCCGGTGGGGATCGAGACCATCGGCGCGGCCTTGTCGGAGCCGCGCGACGCCATCGAGGACATCATCGAGCCCTACCTGATCCAGCGCGGCTTCGTGCAGCGCACGCCCCGCGGCCGCGTCCTCACACGACACGCGTACCGGCA
>NZ_JBQEPK010000056.1:0-29211 GCF_052045615.1 Methylobacterium sp. 22177
CGGTTCGGGATGTCGACCGTTCGATGCGCCCGCGCGAGAGCCCGAAAAACCGGATGGTGCAGGAGTGTGTCGGCGAGCGATGGCCAGCCCGGCGCTCCTTCATCGACGACGATCAGGTCCGGGTTCGCCAGCGCCGCCGCTTCGAGGGGCACCTGCCCCAGGCGGTCACGCCCGATCTCGGCCGAGACGTTGACGAGGCCGGCGGCGCGGATCAGCGCGTCCCCGAGCCCGCCGGGTGCCACCGTGAAGGCGTTCGGACGCATCACCAGGGCGCGTAGAGGCCGCTTGGCCGGCAAGATGGCGGCAAGACGCGCATCGAGCGCCGCCACCATCGCCTCGCCCCGTTCGGGATGGCCGAGCGCCGCCGCGACCTGCCGGATCTGCGCACGGACGCCGTCGAGGTCGGCCGGCACGCCGAGTTCGAGCACGGGGGCGCCGACGCGCTTCAACATGCCCACCGTCGTGCGGGTCGTGAACGCACCGGCGATCACAAGGTCGGGCTTCAGGGCTACGACCTCCTCGGTCAGACCCCGCGTCACTGGCAGCCCGACCGCCTCGCTTGCGACCGTCGACCCACGCGGGTCGCGAGCGAGATAGGTGACCGCCAGCACCTGGTCGCGGTCGGCCAGCCGCAGGACGAGCTCGTCGGCACATAAGTTCATCGAGACTACCCGCACGGGTGCCGCCGCTGCACCCATGGGTACGGCGGACAGGATTGCCGTGAGGGCAAGCATGCGGCGCGACGGCATCGGCGACCTCAGAACGACGCCACGCGGACGCCACCGTAGACGGCGAGCCCCGGGCCCTGGAAGCCGGTCGGGTTCTGGTAGCGCTGGTCGAACAGGTTATCGATCCGCCCGAACACCGTCAGGGTCTCGCTCCAGGCGTAGTTGATTGACAGGTTCACCAGCGTGAAGCCGGGGGCCTTCAGGCGGGGCACGGAGAAGTCCCTGTTCCCGTCCACGAACGACCCCAGCACGATGAGCGTGCCGGTCATGGTCAAGCCCGGCATCAGGTTCCAGATCGCGGTCGCGCTGACCTTGTTGCGAGGCCGACGCAGCAGCTCCTGGTGGGCGATCTCGTCCTTCGTCACAGTGGTGGTCCAGTCCAGCCGCCCGCTCCAGGACTCGTTGAAGCGCAGGGCGACAAAGCTCTCGGTGCCGTAGGCGGTCGCCCGACCGACGTTCACGTTGGTGGAGAAGGTCGGGTAGTAGGCCGTCTGGATCAGGTTCTTGAAATCGGTCTGGTAGTAGGTCGCGCCCACGGTCATGAACCCGTCGAACAGCGGCTGCTCGAAGCCGCCGTCGAACCCGAAGCTGTCCTCCGGCCGCAGGTTCGGGTTCCCGAAGAAGCGGAAGCCCGGGTAGTCCTGGTAGAGCTGGCTCAGGGTCGGCGGCTTGAAGCCGGTGCCGACGCTGCCCTTCAGGCGGGTATCGGTGCCGGGCACGATGTAGCTCGGCGCCACCCGAAAGGTGGTCGCGCCGCCGAACTGGTCGTTCGCGTCGTGGCGGATGTTGGCGACCAGCGCGGCTCCCGCGAAGGGCGTCGTCTGAAGCTCGGCGAAGCCGGCGGTGTTGCCGTTGGACCGGTCGATGCCGGTCGTCTCGAAGCGCTCGTCCTCGCGCTGGGCCCCGAACAGGACGAGGTTGCCGGGTGAGACCTGCCAGTCGCCGCGGTAGTCGAACCGGGTCCGCTCACCGAGGTAGGTGGTGGGCGTCGGCGGCGCGAGCGGGTCGAGCGGGCCGGCGAACAGGCGGTCGAACTTCGAGTAGTTCGCCCCGAAGACGTTGTGGAAGCCCGGCACCGGCGTCCACTCGGCCTCGCCCCTCATGATCAGTTGCTGCTGGTCGTTGAGGTTCCGGTACGGCAGCGGCACGTACGGAAAACCGCCGTCGGCCTGGTCGAGATAGGCGCTGTCGGAGAAGCGCAGCACGTAGTTGAATCGGAATTCGTCGGTGAGTTGCGCCCCGAGCTTGGTCGAGACCGTCTTGATGTCGGTGAAGGCGGTCCGCAACGGCACCCCGCGAGGCAGCAATTCGAACGGCGTGACCTGGACGGCGGATTGCCGGATGTGGCCGACCGACACCGAGTAGTCGAAGATCCCCTCCGAGCCGGAGATGTTGCCGAACTGGTTGAAGGTGCCGAACGAGCCGCCCTCGACGGTCGCCGTCGCCCGAGCCGGCCCTTCGCCGCGCTTGGTGACGACGGAGATGACGCCGCCGATGGCGTCGGCCCCGTAGAGGCCGCTTTGGGGCCCGCGCAGCACCTCGATCCGCGAGAGGTCGTAGGTCTGGAGCTGGCTGAAGTCGAAGGCGCGGTTCGGGGTCGAGGGGTCGTTGACGTCGATGCCGTCGATCTGGACCTTCACGTGGTTCGAGTTGGTGCCCCGGATGAAGACCGAGGTTTGGCCGCCGGCGCCGCCGGTCTGCACGACGTTGAGGCCCGGCACCTGCTGCAGAGCATCCGGCGCCGTCCGGCGCTGCTGCTCCTGAAGCAGGCGGTCGGTGAGCACGGTGACACTCGATCCTGTGTTGGCAATTGGCGTCGGCACGCCGGTAGCCGACACGGAGATCTCGGACAGGGAGACCGCAGCTTGCGCGCCTCCCTGGGCATCGGCGAAGGGCGCGGCGACCTGCTGCGCGCGGGCGGGAATGGAGACGAGCAGCGCGGATGCGGCGCAGGACAGCGCCAGCGTGCGCCGGAGCGCGGAGGAAACGGGACTGGACACGGGACGGCCTCGGGGGACGGCTGTGGCACGTCACCGCGAACGAGGCCTCGGCGGTCGCGTCCTCCAAGGAACCACGGCGCCGCGACACCTCCCAGGACACCCCGCCCGGCAAGCTCCGCGTGTGACCACGGCTGACGGCAGGTCTCCTGGCTCGCGGGTCGTCGCCCTCTCATCGTCTTCCCGGACGAGGCCGCCCAGTGACGTGGTGATGAAGGACTCGCCGCTTACAGTTGCGGGGGCAGCCGCGGTATCGGCCGAGCCCTCACGGGCCTGACCTCACCGCGTTCCCTTTTGATCCCCGAGGGGAACCGTCTTGCTCAAGCTAGGCTGCGGTGCATCTATCCGTCAACGCACGGAAGCACGTTGTTCAGATGTGTGGCATTTGAGGCGTCGGTTGATGTCTAAGCAGTGTGGCTTTCCGCCGATCCGTTTTGAATTCACACCCTCGCCAAGCGACGAACGTCCGCCGGGCTCCCACAGGATAGAGGTGGGACGTACTGAACACCTTAGCGAAGGGTGTCCAATCCTCGGTCGCGGTGAACACCCTGTTGGAAAGGGTTCACGGTCAAGCTTGGGCGGTGTATGATGTTCGGCGGCGATCCTCATACCGCGACCCATACATGACCAAGTTGGCGACCCTCGCCGTCGCCGCGATGGCGGCGAGCTTCCTCGGACCGCCCCAGACAGCCGCCGGGCAACTCACCTACTCGTGGCCCTCGAATGTCGGACCGCTGAACCCGCACCTCTACGCGCCCAACCAGATGTTCGCGCAGGCGAGCGTCTACGAGCCTTTGGTGAAGTACCGCGGTGATGGATCGGTCGAGCCCTGGCTCGCGACCTCGTGGACCATCTCTGAGGACGGGCGGACCTACGATTTCGTACTGCGCCCCGGCGTGACCTTCAGTGATGGCACGCCCTTCGACGCGAAAGCGGTCAAGGCGAACTTCGACGCGATCCTGGCCAACCGTCCGCGGCACGCGTGGCTCGATCTCGTCCAGCAGATCGAACGCACAGAAGTTGTCGGGCCTCTGGCGTTCCGCCTCGTCCTGAAGGCGCCGCACTACCCGACGCTGCTCGAACTTTCCCTGCCGCGGCCCTTCCGGTTCCTGTCTCCGAGCGCCATGGGCCCTGGCGGTACGACGGCCGTCGGCATCAGGGCGCCGGTCGGCACTGGGCCGTGGCGGCTCGTCGATACTCAGCTCGGCGTCTCCGACACGTTCGAGAGCACCCCGGGTTACTGGGGCCCGAGACCCATCTTCGACCGGCTCGTCGTCAAGGTCATCCCCGATCCCAACACCCGCGTCATCGCCCTGCAGACGGGGGAGATCGACTTCGTCTATGGCGCGGCCGGCCAGATTCCTTCGGAAGCCTTCGTCCGCCTTCGGGACATGGCCCCGAACTTTGCCGCAGCGGTCTCGCCGCCGCTGGCGACCCGGGTGCTGGCGATGAACTCCGCGCGCTTCCCGACCGATGATCGGGCGGTCCGCCTCGCCATCAACCACGCCGTCGACAAGGACACGCTGGTCCGGACGGTACTCGACGGGATCGAGCCGCGCGCGGACTTCCTGTTTGCGCCGCGCGTGCCGTACGCCGACGTCGGGCTGAAGCCCTACGGCTTCGACCGGGCCGCGGCCTCCCGCATGCTCGATGCCGCCGGCTGGACGCTTGGGCGTGACGGCGTGCGTGAGAAGGACGGACGCCGCCTTGCCGTCGAGATCGATTTCGTCGGGACAAACGCTCAGCAGCGGGCGATTGCCGAGGTTCTCCAGTCCGATCTTAGCCGCGTGGGCATCGACGTCCGGCTGATCGGTGAGGAGGAGAGTTCGATCCTGGCCCGCCAGAAGGATGGCCGCTTCGGCCTGATCTTCGGCGAGACCTGGGGGCCGCCCTACGATCCCGCCTCTTTCATCAGTTCGATGCGCACCCCGTCACACGCAGACTATCAGGCGCAGGTCGGGCTGCCGGAGAAGCCGGGCATCGACGCGACCATCGCGGAAGTGCTCGCCACGACCGACGAGACCGAGCGCCGACGGCTCTATGCCAAGCTGCTGACCACCCTGCACGAGGCCGCAATCTACCTGCCGATCTCTCACGCCGTGGCCATAGAGGTTCATCGTACCTCGATAACGGACGTCGGCTTCGGCGCGACGATCAACGAGATCCCCTTCGCTGCCATGCGGCCGGCGGCCCGATGACCGCCACGCCGATGCTCCGCTTCATCGCCGCCCGCCTCGCACTGATCCCGCCGATGCTACTCGGCGTGTCGATCCTCGTGTTCGTGATGCTGCGGCTTGGCCAGGGCGACCCGGCCCTCGACTACCTGCGCCTGTCGCAGATACCTCCCACCGACGCCGCCCTCGCCGACGCACGTATCCTGCTCGGCCTCGACCGACCATTCGTCGTCCAATACCTCGATTGGCTTTGGCGCGCCCTGCAAGGGGATTTCGGCCTCTCCTACGTCACGCGCCGGCCGGTCCTGCCTGAGCTCCTCGGCTACCTGCCCGCGACCCTCGAACTCGCCGGGACCGCGCTCGCCGTCACCATTGCCGTCAGCCTGCCGCTGGGCGCCTGGGCGGCCGCCCATCGCGGCGGCTGGCAGGATCGCCTCGTGCGTGGGATCGCCGTGCTCGGCGTCTCGCTGCCGAACTTCTGGATCGCCTTCCTGCTCGTCGCGCTCTTCTCGGTCACCCTGGGATGGCTGCCGCCGATGGGGCGAGGCACACTCGCGCATCTCGTCATGCCGGCGCTGGCGATCTGCCTGATGTCGCTCTCGGTCAACGCTCGCCTCCTGCGGGCGAGCATGCTGGAGGTCGCGGGCACGCGCCACGTCCTCTACGCACGTCTGCGCGGGCTCCCCGAGCGAACCGTGCAACGCCGACACGTGTTCCGGAACGCCCTGGTTCCGGTCGTGACCGCCACCGGCATGCATGTCGGCGAACTCCTGGGCGGCGCGCTCGTGGTCGAGACGATCTTCTCGTGGCCGGGCGTCGGCCGCTACGCGGTCTCGGCGATCTACAACCGCGACTACCCGGTCATCCAGTGCTTCACCCTGGTCATGACCGCGGTGTTCGTCCTCTGCAACCTCGCGGTCGACATCGCCTATGCCTGGCTCGATCCGCGCATGCGTCTGGGTGGGGAGGCGGTGGCGTGAGGCCGGCCGCATCCAGGCGGGTGACCCGCACGGGCTTGGGATCGGTCGCGGTCCCCGGCGCGCTCGCCATCATGATCTTGGTGCTGGCGCTCCTCGGATCGCTGGCCGCGCCGCACGACCCCTTGGCGGTGAACCTCACCGCCCGCTTCGAATCGTCGAGCCTCCTCCATCCCCTCGGCACCGACCATCTCGGACGGGATATCCTGTCCCGCCTGATCGCCGGTGCGCAGACGACGCTCGGCACCGTCGCGGCCGCCCTGGCCCTTGTAGTGGCGCTGGGCCTCGGCGTCGGTGCCGTCTCGGGGATGCTGGGAGGTCGGACCGACGCCTTACTCATGCGCCTGTGCGACGTGTTCCTGACGGTGCCGACCTTCGTGCTGGCGCTGTTCCTGATCGGCGCGTTCGGCACCGGCCTCGTCAACGTCATCGCGGCAATCGCGCTGTCTCACTGGGCTTGGTACGCCCGCATCGTCCGAGGTCTCGTCCTCGAACTCAAGACGCGCGACTACGTCCTTGCCGCCCGGATCGCGGGGGCGTCGCCGGTGGCGGTCTTCATCGAGCACGTGCTGGCGGGGGTCCTGCCGCCGCTCGCGGCGGTCGCCACCCTGGACGTCGGCCACATGGCCCTCCACGTCGCCGGCCTGTCTTTCCTCGGCCTCGGCGTGCAGCCTCCGAACCCAGAATGGGGTGTGATGATCAACGAGGCCCGAACCTTCTTCTGGACACGGCCCCTGCTGGTCGTCTGGCCGGGGCTCGCGATCGCTGTCGCCGTCCTCGCGTTCAACCAGCTCGGCGACGCGCTGCGCGACCGCCTCGATCCGACGTTGGTTGCGGAGCGGGGCCTATGAGCCCGCGCGTGCTCCGGGCCGAGAACCTGTGCGTCGAGACCCGGCGCGGAGCCGAGGCTGTGCCGCTGGTCGCGGACGCATCGTTCGAGATGCGCACGGGCGAGGTGTTGGCCCTCGTCGGCACGAGTGGCTCGGGCAAGTCGCTGGCCTGCGCGGCGCTCCTCGACACGCTTCCGCCGGGGACCCGGCGCGTCGCCGGTCGCGTCCACCTCGACGGCACGGCGGTGGCGCCAGCTGAGCTCCGCGGCAGGACGGTCGCCACCGTGCTCCAGGCTCCCCGCTCGGCCTTCAACCCGCTGCGCACGATAGGTGACCATGCGAGTGAAACCGGCGCGGCCGTGGGACTTCAGCGCACCGAGAGCCGGGCGGCGATGCGCGAGGCGTTGGAGGCCGTCGGGCTCGGCGACGATCCGCGGGTGCCGGACCTCTACCCGTTCCAGATGTCCGGCGGCATGCTCCAGCGCGCTATGATCGCGCTAGCCTTGCTCGCGAGGGCTCCCTTCCTAGTTGCCGACGAGCCGACAACGGATCTCGACCTCGTCGCCCAGGCTCGTATCCTCGACCTGCTGGCAGCCCTCGTGCGCGACCGAGGCCTCGGCCTCCTGATCGTCACGCACGATCTGGGCGTCGTCGCCCGCCTCGCTGATCGCATGGCGGTGATGGCGGACGGACGGATCGTCGAGACGGACGACACGGCATCAGTCTTCGCACGGCCGGACCGACCGGAGACGCGGGCGCTTCTCGCGGCCCATCAAGCCCTCCATGAGGCCGCGCTATGACGGCCCTCCTGTCCGCCCATGGGCTCGGCAAAGTCTACGCCGGCACTGGCTGGCGCCCCGGCACGCCTCGACCCGTCCTCGCAGATGTCGACTTTGCCATCGAGGACGGCGAGTGCGTCGCCCTGATCGGACGCAGCGGTTCCGGCAAGAGCACGCTCGCCCGCCTCCTCCTCGGCCTGGAACGACCCTCTGCCGGTGTCGTGCGGTTCCGCGGATTGGGTCTAGCCGGGCTCGACGACGCTGGACGACGAGCTTTCAGGTCGGCGGTTCAGATGGTTCTCCAGGACCCGCTCTCGGCGGTGAACCCACGACACAAAGTAGGCCGGACGATTGCGGAGCCGTTGCGGCATCTCACCGGCCTCTCGGCGGCGGCGAGGCGAGCCCGGGTTCATGCGCTGCTGTCTTTAGTCGGGCTCGACCCATCCGTGATCGCGTGGCTCCCGAGCCAGCTCTCCGGCGGCCAGGTGCAGCGTGTCGGTCTCGCCCGGGGGCTGGCGACTAGGCCTGCGCTCGTCGTGCTCGACGAGGCGGTCTCGAACCTGGACGCGCCGCTACAGATCGAGATCCTCGACCGCCTAACCGTCCTGCGGCGTGAACAGGGAACCGCCTTCCTGCTCGTCACGCATGACATCCGTCTGGCGCGTCGGTTCGCAGATCGGGTCATCGTTCTCGACGCCGGGCGGATCGTCGACGCATCGCCGTGCCGACCGAGGCTTGAGCTTGAGCATCCGGCCGCACGCGAGATCGTCGACGCCGTCCTCCCGGCCCTCCCAGCGGGCGCAAACTGATGCAGCGGATCACCGTCACCCTGGACCACGAACTCGTCGAAGCGGTCGACCGGATCGCCGAGGTCCGCTGCTATGCAGGCCGTTCGGAGGCGATGCGGGACCTGCTGCGCCGAGGGCTCGCGGAGGCGCGCCGGGAGCGCGACCCCGACCACGCCTGCGTGGCGACATTCACCTTCGTGGCGGAAGCCGGCGTGCGCGACCTCGGGCAGCGCCTCGCGGAGGAACAGCGGGCAAGGCATGATCTCGTCATCACGCAGGTGCAGGTGCCACTGGACCACGAGGCGGCGCTGCACACCCTCGTCCTGCGCGGACGTGTCAGGGAGATCCACGCCTTCGTCGACGCAATCGCGACACAGCGTGGCGTGCGCCACGACAGCCTGTCGATCATCCCGGCGCGGATCGAGGTCGTTGACCATCCGCACGGGCTCATGCCCCACCCCCACGAGCATATCCGGACGTGACGATGCCCGTGCTCCATCCGACCCCTGCCCCTGTCCGTCGAAGGGTGACCCGCTCGTCACATCGCGCCCGAAACGGCACCGGTCTCGCCCTCGCGGCCGCGCTCGCGGCAGGCGCCCCATCTAACGAGGCGCGGGCGCAGGAAAGCGTCGCGCTGGAGGAGTTGTCGGTCGCGTCGGTCGGGACCGGCGCCCCGTCCAGCACGACGACCGCCTCCGGCACCATCGGCCTTATCGGCCCCACGCCGGGCTACGGAGCTGGGCGGGCGGTCAGCAGCACCAAGACCGATACACCGCAGCTGGATGTCCCCCAGGTGGTCACAGTCGCGCCGCGCGAGGCCATCACCGACCTCGCCGCCACCCGGGTCGACCGGGTTTTCAATTACCTGCCGGGCGTGGCGCAGCAGAACAACTTCGGCGGCCTGAGCATCTTCAGCTACGCCATCCGCGGCGTCACAACCTCGGAGATCTACCAGAACGGCTTCCCCCTTAACCGCGGCACGCCGCCCCCGCCCGACGCGCAGAACATCGAGCGTATCGAGGTTCTGAAGGGCCCTGGCGCCGGCCTGTTCGGACGCAGCGATCCGGGCGGGCTCGTCAACATCATCACCAAGCAGCCGACCGCACAGCGCTTCGTCGAGTTCGGCAATCAGGTCGACTCGTTCGGCCTGACCCGCGGGACGGTCGACGCGGGTGGTCCGCTCAACGAGGACGGCACCGTCCTCTACCGCTTCAACTTCGCGGCCCAGGGCGCAGGAAGCTTCCGCGACTTCGCCGACAGCGACCGACTGCTCGTCGCTCCGGTGGTGAGCTGGCAGATCACGCCGGACACGCGCATCACCGTCGAGGCCGACATCCAGCGGAACCGGATCATCTTCGACCGGGGCGTGATCGCCATCAACAAGCAGCTCGGCTTCCTGCCGATCTCGCGCTTCCTCGGGGAGCCGGGACAGAGCACCTACCAGAGCCAGAACATCCTCCAGGCGCGCATCGACCACCGCTTCAACGACGACTGGCAGTTGCGTCTGGCGACGCATTTCGCCACCGGAACGCTGGACGGTGAGTCCGCTGAGATCCGCTCTATCGCCTCCGACAACCGGACGGTGGCCCGCGACCGAAACGTGCGCGACTATCGCTGGGACGTCGCGGTCGGGCAGGCGGACCTGATCGGGCGCTTCGACACGGGCGGGATCGGTCATACGCTCCTGCTCGGTTTCGAGCGCGAGAGTACCGATAGCCGAACCCTGTACCTGCGCTCGAACTTCCGCACGAACCCCTACGCCCTCGACATCTACGCGCCCGTCTACGGGCAGGCGCTGCCGCCGCTGACCATCCCGCGCAACAACCTGGAGCGGGTCACTAACACCGCCCTCTACGCCCAGGATCAGATCGTGCTCAGCCCGGAGTGGAGGGCGCTCGTGGCCACGCGGCTCGACATCTTCGAGGACTCCTTCCGGGAGCGCATCCCGCGCAGCCAGGCGGACCAATCGCGGGTCGCGGCCTCCCCGCGAGCGGGCCTCATTTACCAGCCGGTCCCCTGGCTATCGCTCTACACCAACGTCGGGACGAGCTTCCGGCCCAATATCGGCCCCGACGCCGCGGCCGTGTCGCCGGGCAAGCCGCTGAAGCCGGAGACGGGACAGGGCTACGAGATCGGCGCCAAGGCCGAGCTGTTCGGCGGCAACCTGCTGCTGACTGCGGCGACCTTCCGGGTGGATCGGCAGAACGTCCTGACGCCGGACCCGAACAACAGCGGCTTCTCGCTCGCGGCAGGGGCCGTGCGCAGCCAGGGCTTCGAGCTGACGGCGCAGGGGCAGCTCTCGCCGGAGCTGAAGATCCTGGCCGGCTATGTCTACGCCGACGCGGTGGTGACCAAGGACAACGTGCTGCCGGTGGGGGCGCCACTCATCAACGTGCCGCGCCACTCGGGCAGCCTACTCGCCGTATACGAGGTGCAGGGTGGGGACTGGAAGGGGTTCGGCATCGGGGGCGGCGTGCGCGGCGTCGGCGAGCGTCCGGGCGATGCGGCGGGATCCGGTTTCGTCCTGCCGGCCTACATCGCGGCCGACGCGCTGGCCTACTACCGCTACGAGAATATGCGGTTCGGTCTCAACGTCGAGAACATCTTCAACACGGTCTACTACGAGAGCTCGCTGAACGTGTTCCGCGTCTACCCGGGCTCCCCACGGCGCATCACCGGGTCGTTCACGGTGCGGTTCTGAAACTAAAGCCCTACGACGATCGACTTCGACCGAACTCTTGATGCCGATTGGTGTCCATATAGGGGCGACCCGCAAGGAACCGCCGCGTCACCGTAACGGGCCGGTGAAGGTTCGTTGGCTTCTGGATATGCTCCTGTCCGAAGCGGGTCGATAGCTTCCGACCATATCCTGCTGGCGCGGATGACCTCCAAGCGTCTCAGATGGGTGGTTTTCCGCCGGTCCGGTCTGGGACAGCCGCGCATCAATGCGGACGTGGCCGCTGCGCTCGCTCACGGCCCATCAGAACGGCATCCGAGCAGCTACGATCTGCTGAACGTAGTGCGACTACACATCAAGTATCTGGCGGTACGCGTCATAGGCATTCCAGGCCAGTGCGATCTTGGCCACGTCGATCATGGCGTCGGACGGGTAAAGTCAGGGCGCGACGATAGTGGGGGATGGCAACGATGACGCTCGCCGCGAGTAGGAGGACGCCTGCTGTCCGCTGCCCCGACCCGAGCCGCGCGTCTTGACGCTCAATGCGTCGCAACAGCGATGCGCGGCGATCGATCGGTCGAGACTTCGGGCTCGACCATCGCCACCAGCGCGTCGACCTCGTCCATGAAGCGGCGCACCGCCTGCTCGGCCCTGCAGCGCGTCGGATCTTCGGGCGGGAGCGCGCCCGCCGCCGAGGCCAAAGCGTTCGGCAGGACTCGTAGCGCCTCGCGGATCGACGTGCGCAACACCTCGATCTGATGGCGACGCGGTCCCGGATCCGCGCCCGCTTTCAGAATGGCGACGAGGTCATCGGTCAGGCGCCGACCGGCCTCGCCCTGGAGCATGACGGGAAGTCTGTAGATCCGAGCCATAGCGTCCTCTCACCGTGCCAGGACGCGGGCTGCGCCCTTGGTGGTCTCGACCGCCTGGGACACGCTGCCCACCGCCTGCGAGATGGCCCCGATGTTCTGCGCGATTGCGCCGACCGCGCCGGCCGCATCCTGCATGTTGGCCGACATGTCCTGGGTGACCACGCTCTGCTCTTCGACGGCCGCGGCCGTGCGAACTACGTAGTCGCGCATCGTCTCGACCAAGGCCAGGATGGTGCTCAAGGAGCCGACGACCTGCGCGGAGACGGACTGTACGTTGCCGATCTCACTGGCGATCTGGTCGGTGGCGCGGGACGCCTGATTGGCGAGGTTCTTCACTTCCTGCGCCACGACCGCGAAGCCACGGCCGGCCTCGCCGGCCCGGGCGGATTCGATGGTGGCGTTGAGCGCCAGCAGGTTGATCTGGCTGGCGATGTTCTGGATCAGGCCGACGATCCCGCTCATGGCCGTGGCCGTGTCGCTCAGCCTCTGGGTCAGATCGCCGGCCGCCTGGGTCTGCTGCTGCGCCTCGTCGCTGGTCGCGCGCGCCTTGCTCATGCTGGCGGCGATCTCGTTGACCGAGCGCGCCAGTTCCTCGGCCGCGGCGGCCACCGACTGAACGCTGTCAGAGGTCTTGCCGGCCGCGACCCGCGCCTGCTCGGATTCCTCGTTAGAGCGGCCGACGGCGCGGTCGACCTCGGCGAAGTTTTCGTCGATGAGGACCTTCAGTTCCGTGAGACGCTTCACGTCGGCAGTCACGTCGGTCGCGAACTTGACGATCTTGGCCACCTTGCCGTGCCGGTCGAGGATCGGGTTGTACGAGCCCTCGATCCAGACCGACCGGCCGTCGCGGGCCAGCCGCTTGAACTGCGCGGCTTGGTACTCACCCCTGCGCAGTCGATCCCAGAATTCGTTGTATTCGCGACTGGTCCGGGTCTCCGGCTCCACGAAGATGCCGTGGTGCCGCCCCTGGACCTCGTCGAGGCTGTAGCCCATCAGGTCGAGGAAGTTGCGGTTGGCGGTGACGATGGTGCCGTCGGGCTGGAACTCGATGACCGCCTGCGAGCGGCTGATCGCAGCAATCTGGGCCGAGTAATCCAGGTTGAGCAGCCGCTCTTGGGCGTCGGCCCACTCCACGACGAAGCCGATGCGTTGCCCCGCCTTCGCGAGCGGCGTGACGAGCAGGTCGAACACGCGCTTGCCGACCCGAATGGTCGCCTCGTGCGGCTTGTCCAGGGCTGCGAGCATGCGGCGCTGGTGAGAGGGATCCTTGTGGAAGATATCGATGTTGCTGCCCACCAGCTTGGCCGCGTCGAAGCGGGGCAGTTCGGCCTTCAGGTCGGCCTCGGCCTCCTGCATGAACCGCGTCAGAGCCGGGTTCATGTAGGTGATGTTCATCGCGGCGTCGGCGATCATCACGTTGGTGCGCAGGGCCGCGAGGGCGGCGACCTCGCTGGTGTTGCCGCTCCGCGCGAACGTCCGCATCAAGTTCATCTCACACCCCCAAACATTGGTTCTGCCTGGAGCCGCGGCCGAATGCCGAGAAATCGCCGGGTCTCTATTGTCGGATAGATGAGCCAACGGCTTCTAAGGATTCCTGAATTTCGGCGATGAAAGCACGAAAATCCGTGACACAATTCCTGTCACGCCCTTTAAGCAGAAGTTAATGAGTCCTGAATATCCCTCGGGCACCCGAGGAGCGGAGCTATGAACCTGATCGATCTTGTCCGGCACGTCGCTGACCCTCTCGACGTGGGTGTTTTGGTCACCAGCGCGGATCTCGGCCAGCCCGGACCGACCATCCTGTATGCGAACGACGCGTTCCAGCGGATGAGCGGCTACGGTGCGGATGATCTCGTGGGCCACTCGCCCCGGATGCTTCAGGGTGCGGGCACCAGCCGGGAGGGGACCCGTCAGGTCCAACGTGCGCTGCGGAGCCAGGGGCGCTTCCTCGGACGCATCCAGAACTATCGCAGGAGCGGCGAAGCCTACCTGTGCGAATTGGATATCCGTCCAATCTGCGGTCTGGATGGGCATGCGGAGGCGTTCATAGCCTTCGAGCGGGAAGTTGTGCGCAGGCGTGGTCGGCCGACGAGGGGCGGAGCAGGTCGCTACACCGCTGTAGGGCAACTGGAATGCAGCAACATCCCGTTCCTGAAAATTCCAGCTTTTGAATGAGTATTCAAGTAGAAATAAAATCGAGTGATCAAGATTGTAGCCTTGGTATCAATCCGCAACCCGTGCTCAGCTGAAATTGTATTTCAAATATAAGAATTCAAGGATCGCCCCGAGCGGAACGTGCTCATTTCAGGGCTGGTTATCTTCGAAGCGGACCAGTGGGTGTCAGCGCTGGTTCGTTGAAGGTGCACCCAATCCCGATCAGTCGCTGGTGGTGTGGAGTCCGGTCTCGGACGCAGCGCCAAAGTCCGCTTCCCGCTCCGTGCCGCAGTCATTGGAGGGCTGATGAATGGCCGCTTTCGGGAAGCGCTGATGGCGGCTTGAGCGGCTGGGTTGGGTCGCTATCGGACTGTCTGCTCGGGGTGGTTTCCAGCCGGTCTGCTTCCGGACGGAAATGTGTCCAAGCGGACATCTCTGTCACGCTTGAGGCGCCAACAAAATTTGCGGTACAAGCTGCGATAGTGCTTTCTGCTGCTCGTCTATTCGGAGGCTCTGCGACAGTGAGATTACCAGAATTTGATGAAAGATAAACTCTTGTTGGCTGTGGTCGCTTACGGCATGCTGACTTCAGCGTTATTCGGCAATCCAGCGCAGCCGATTGCCCTCTTGACGATATGGGCCGACCGGCTCGGTATACCTTTCTGGCGTGGCATCGTTGCCCTCTCAGTTGCTGCCTCCGTCTTGGTCGTTGTGCGGCTCCTTAGGAATATGCTTCCGGAGATCTGCCGTCTGATGGCATTTGTAATATTGGCCATTTTGATGCCGACTATGATCGTGGGGCTCCTTGCAGATGCGATTAGGCATCACGCTGTCCTAATATTCAAAGCCGATGAAGTCGAAGAACAGTCATTTTTCTCTTCCATTCGCCATGCGCCCTCTAATTTTCAGTTTTTTCTACACACCGCAGCACTCAAAGAGTGCAAACCCTACGCATGGAGTTATCGCAAGCTGGAATTTTATAAATTGCCTTCAAGTGCGACCGTAAATGTCTTGCCGCAATCATGGATCGAACGCTGTTCTATAAAATTTGATGATCCATGACCATTTTCATAGGTCGAGCTGGTAATACATTAAATGGAACTTGCCCAATCATTATCGAGCGGCCCGTTCGGAAAAGCCCTGGCGCTGATCCGCACAGCTCAGTTGGGTCGGGGCCGGAGCGTCTGCTCATGAGTGAATGATAAACCTGCGGCGCCAACCTGCTGCCGTCGTCAAGCATCATGACATGACATGACGGAGCGAAACGTGACGCGGTGTCGAGTGAACGCGGCAGGTCACTACGGTGGGATGGCGGCAAAATTGCTTAATGAAATCTAAACCGAACGTTATGTTTCGATTTGAGATCGTCGATCATGCTAGAGCGTCGTAACACCCCACGGCTCCGGACTTATCTGGGTGCTAAAATTTCCTTCGATGCAAGCTACTGTGTTGTCGATTGCCTTGTGCGCGACCTATCCCAGAATGGGGCGAAGCTCGTTCTAAGCGAGACAGCCATCCTCCCTGGCTACTTCGATCTTATCGTGCCCAAAAAGGGCTGGACGCTGCGCGCTGAACTCGTATGGCGTGGCACTGATCGGATCGGAGTTGCCTTCCTGAGTAACGGCAGTTTCTAAGCACGCCTCTGCATCCTTTGGCAGGACCAGAAGCGTAGCGACAGGGCGCCCGCCACGGATTGTTTGCGGGTTGAGGGACGAGCTCCGGCCTGAGCTGAAGCTGCCAAACGGTCGCGGGATGGCCGCTTGTGGGATGCTATGGCTGCCGCAGAGGCGACCGGAGCGGGTCGCAAGCGTGATAGCCGCTGTGGGTGGTTTTGCGACGATCCGCTCTGGAGACGCAAACTGGCTGAAGCAGACACGGTGAACCGGTTCAAAGTCTGCAATCCGACGTGCATGGAAACAGCGAAGGCCTACGCCATCCTGGAGAACATGACAGGCGGCTCGACCCCGGTCTCGTGCGCGGGTTTCGACCCGTCGCTCACACCTGCCTGGAGTTGCGATGGAAGCGAAGGGGGCAGCGTGTCGCCTGATCCGTTGAAGCGAAAGCCGAGTAAGCGGCTCTCGCCGAACCATCACGCCACGCGTGTCATCGCATCTGGGATGGCCGAGCGAAACTGCACGTTGATGCTGGTACCGGAGCGGTGCCGGATATCACAGCTAAACCGCCGCCCGTCGGCATCGACGGTCAGGTCGAACCGATCCGGAACCTGAGCGTGCATCCGGACATGGAGCCGTGCGCCGCCGTTCGAGAGATCGCGGATCGAGCAAGCGATCGAACCGCCGCCAGGCACGTTGATGGTCGCTGGAAGCAAGACGCGGGTCCGGCGCTCGTTGCGCCGCTCCTCCATGCCGACGGTCCAGTTGTCCAGGCTGGTGCTGATGCTCGATACACCACTGGCCGCCTGGCGCATGCTGGTCAGGATTTCCGCCGTCGCACGCGTCTGCTCGTCCATCGAGCCACTGACCCCGTCGACGTAGGCGCTGATCGTATCGATCGCCGCGGTGATGGTCGTCAGGTTGGCCGCCACCTCGGACGACACGGCTTGCATGCCGGCGACCTCTCCGCTGATCCGGGCTGTAGCCGCGGCCGCCTGACTGGCAAGCTCCTTCACCTCAGTCGCAACCACGGCGAAGCCCTTGCCGGCCGATCCGGCCCGTGCCGCCTCGATCGTCGCGTTCAGGGCCAACAAGTTGATCTGCTGGGCGATGCCCGCGATCACAGCCCCAACGCCGTCCATCGCGCTGGCGGCGGCCTGCAGGCGTTCCGTGGCGGCATTGGCTTCGCCGGCACGTCCGTGGATGTCGTCGACGACGGTCTTCGACTGCGCCATACTGCGCGAGATCTCCAACGCAGCGGCGTTCATGGTCTCGGCCGCGTCGGTGACCGCCTGGACGTTGTCGATGGTCTCCTCGGCCGCCTCTATGGCGACCGAGCGGGCGTCCATGTTGGCAGTCACGTCCGTGGCGTACTTGACGATCTTGGTCAGCCGGCCGTTCGGGTCGAAGATCGGGTTGTAGCTCGCCTGGATCCAGACATTCCGATTGCCCTTGCCGAAGCGCTGGAACATCCCGGTGGCGAACTCACCCGCCCGCAGCCGGTCCCAGAATGCTGCATACTCCGACGTCTTCGCGTAGCCAGGCTCGACGAACATGGCGTGGTGCTGCCCTCGGATCTCCTCGATCCGATAGCCAACTGCCTTGAGGAAGTTCGCGTTGGCATCGAGCACCGTTCCGTCGGGGGCGAATTGGATCACCGCTTGTGACCGATTGACGGCGGCGAGCTGCCCCGTCGCGTCGGTGGTCTGCAACTTCTGCGCCGTGATGTCGGTTGCGAACTTGACTACTTTCACCGGCTGGCCGTTTCGATCCCGAATCGGATTGTAGGTCGCCTGGATCCACACCTCGCGACCTCCCTTGGCGATGCGCCGGTACTCGCCTGAGGCGAACTCTCCACGCGCGAGGCGCGCCCAGAATTCGCGATACCCCGTTCCCGCCCGCTCGGTGGCCTCGACGAACAAGCCGTGGTGGCGGCCCTTCACCTCATCCAGACTATAGCCGACGGCGTCGAGGAAGTTTTGGTTGGCGGTCAGGATTGTGCCGTCGAGGGTGAACTCGATCACTGCCTGCGATCGGTGCAAGGCATCGAGCTGTCCATCATGATCGATGTTGCGCAGCACCTGCGCCGTGACGTCCGTGGCGAGCTTGACGATCCGCGCGACGCGCCCGTTGCGGTCGAGCACGGGATTGTACGTTGCTTGGATCCAGACGGTACGACCGTCCTTGGCGATGCGCTTGAACTCGTGTGTCTGCGCCTCGCCACGCCGCAGGGCGGCCCAGAACGTGCGGTATGCCTCGCCGTCACGCTCAGCTGCTGGGACGAACAAGGTGTGATGCTGCCCCTTCACCTCCGCAAGGCTGTAGCCCATCAGAACGAGGAACAGGTCGTTGGCGGCGAGAACGGTCCCATCAGGGGCGAACTCGATCCGAGCCCTAGACTTGTCGATAGCCGCCATCAAGGCACGCAGGTTGGCGTCGAAGAGCGGCACCGCAGATGTCTCCACGTGCCACGACGGCACGAGTGCGATGAAAGGGGGAATTTGGTTAAGCGGGCGTCACGCAAGCGATGAGACGCTTGATCGCACCCGCCACAACTTTGCCGCCCCGTATAACAACCAATAGTAGCAATCTAGTGAATGTGGAGGGCAAGCTTCATCTTCGGGTAGATGCCGCACTGGATGACGAACTCGCTGGGCTCCCTGAGGATCAGGCTCGCCAGGTTGCTCGTTCCACCATGCCGGTCGGAAGTGTCATGACAGTCGCTGGATGGCTGCTTTTGGGCGGCGCCGACGGTGGTCCGAGTGGCTGGGTTGGGTCGCCAACGGAACGTCTGCATATGCCCGCTCTACGAAGCTTCGGTTCGGGTCTCTTCTCGCCTCGTCGGCACGGGCCGGCGAGGAGATAGACGATGGGACACTCTGCACACGATCCGGCCACGAAAGGGCGGCCAGCCTGGAACGCTGGCCGCAAGCTCGGCGCCAAGCGCGCCCTCAAACCTCAGCAGGTCTGGGCCATCCGGTTCTGGCTCGACCGCGAACGGCGCACGCGCGACCGCGCAATGTTCGACCTAGCGATCGACAGCAAGCTGCGCGGCTGCGACATCGTCAAACTCAGGATCGGCGACCTGGTCAGCGGCGGTCGCGTCCGTAGCCGGGCGATCGTCATCCAGCGCAAGACCGGACGGCCGGTGCAGTTCGAGCTGCTCGAACCCGCCCGTGCCAGCATCCTGGCATGGCTGGAGGCCAGGGGCGGAACACTCGACGACTTTGCCTTCCCCAGCAGGCTCGACGGCGTGACGCACATCAGCACTCGTCAGTATGCGCGCTTAGTCGATGAGTGGGTCACCGGCATCGGGCTGCGTAGCGAGGACTACGGGACCCACTCCCTGCGCCGCACGAAGGCGTCGTTGATCTACAAGCGGACCGGCAACCTGCGGGCGGTTCAGATCCTGCTCGGCCATACCAAGATCGAGAGCACAGTCAGGTACCTCGGTGTGGATGTTGAGGATGCTCTGACCCTGGCCGAAGGGACAGAGATTTGAGCGTTCGGCCCCTCGGCTTCTGCGTCGAGGGGCTCCGAGACCAGCCCAGCAGCAATGCGCCCATTGCCGCCACTGAGCGGCGTTAGGTGACATCCCAGAAGCGGACATCGGCCTTGATGTCAGTTGACGTGGTTCCTCCTGTAGAGCAACGCGATCGAAGGACGAAGTATCAACAGGTCGGCGATGAGCGCGAACAACATCGCCAGCGCGCTCAGCCATCCGAACAGCCGCAACATCGGTAGGTTCGACAGCACCGTGATCGCGAAGGCGCAACTCAGGACGACCGTCGTCAGGATCAGGGGCGGCCCCATCTGTACCGTGGCGTGCTCGATGGCGAGTTCCGGGCTGTCCATCGTCGCCAAGTCCAACGTCATCCGGTTGAGGAAGTGGATGGTCGCGCTCAGGCCGAGCCCGAGCGACACCGTCAGGGCGACAACGCTCGCGAAACGCAATCCGTCATCGGTGAGCCATAGGAGGGTCCCGGTCGCCACGACGGGGAAGATCGCCGGCAGGATGCTCGCGGCCATCACCCGGACGGAGCGGAAGACGAACCCTAGCGCCGCAGCGATGAACACCACCTCGATCGTGATGCCGCGGCTGAGCTTGTCGATCATGCGGGCGCTGTTGCGCGCGGCAATCGCCGACAAGCTGGTGACCGAGACCGTGTAACCGGGGTTGCCTTGACGAACCGGGGCGAGCTTCTGGTCGAGCTCGTGTATGATCGGGAGTAGGTCACTCGCGTCGACGTCGCGGACGCGGCCGGTGACGAGCACCGCCCTGTCGTCGGCGGAAACGAACCGCCTCACGAGGAAGTTCGGCAAGGCATCGACGTAGCCCTTGACCGTGTCGGCATCGGAGCGCTGGCCATTCTCGGCCAGCCAGGCCCGCAGCGTCTCCAGCGACCACACGTTGCCCACTCCCGGCTGCCGCGCCAAAGTCTGATGGACCTCGGCAATGACCCCGAGTGTCCGCGCGGAATACAGCTTTTCGTCCGGTGGGATCTGGATCATGACGTTGATCGGATTCGAACCGGTCAGGTCGCGATCGAGCCGGTCGCTGGCCGCGACAGCCTGTTCGTGGCCGGGAACCTCGTCGGCGAGACGGTAGCGGGGCTGCAGCTGGAGATAGCCGATTGCGAGTAGGGTGGTGAACGCGAGGCCGAACGCCGTGTAGAGCCCGGGGCGATCGACCATCCGACCGGCGATGTAGCCGCAGAAGTGCCGTAACCCGCCGACGCCCGGATCGGCTTTCCTGGCGTTCTCGGCAAACGCATCGGTCCGCCTCAGCAAGAGGAGGCTGAGCACCGGCATCAACGTCAGCACCGCCACGAGTGCGATCCCGGTCGCGAGCAGGCCCGCCGTGCCGAAGTTGCGGATCAGGTCCGATTCCGAGGCCTGCAGGGCGATGAACGAGATCGCGGCCGTCGCGTGGGTCAGGACGCATGCCGGCCCCACGACGCGCAGGGCGTCCGCAATGGCCTCCCGCTTGCTCATCCCGGCGATCAGCCGTGCCCGCACGTCGTAGGTCAGCTGCATGCTGTCCGAGAAGCTGATCACCATGATGAGCGGGGTCATCATGTTCAGGAAGATGTTGAGCCGCAGGTCTAGCGAGCCGAATGTCCCGAGAGCGAGCAGGATCGACACCAGGGGCGGACCCGCCGCGATGAGCATGAACGAGACGCGCCGGAAGAAGACGACCGCGATCAAGCAGCCGGCGAGCAGGCCGGCCGCGTTGTAGAGGATCCGGTCGCGCTCGATCGCGTGACGGATCTCGAGCTGCATCACGGGCACACCGGTGAGTTGGACCTTCAGGTCGGTGCCGCCAAGGTCGGTGTCGATGACGGACCTGATCTCCTCGACGACGGATGCTAGGCGGTCGCTTTCGACGGTCTCGGGCGCGAGCGCCAGCACCATCAGGGTCAGGTTTCCGCTCGAGGCGAGCAGCTTGTCCTTGAGGATCTCGTTGGATCGGACGGCCTCGACGAGATGGTCGTAGGCCTGCCCTTCCGGCAGCGGCTCAGGGAACAGCGGCGCGGGTAGGCGGCCGCTCGTCGGCGCGGTCCGGGCCGAGAAGATCGACACGAGACCCCGCGCCCCGTCGATGAGCTGAAGGTCCGTCGCGAGGTTCCGGAGCGCCTCGATCGAGGTCCTTTTCAGCACCGGCCCGGTCACGACCGCGAGGACGTCGTACTCGCTCGACGGGAACTGCTTCGAGACCGCCTCATACTGGCGGAACTCGGCGCTGTCGGATCGGAAGAGCTGGCTGAGCGAGTCGTCGACCTCGAGACGTCGGATCCCGACCAGCCCCAGGATGACGAGGACCGCGGCCGCGAGACCGACGGCGATCGGGTGACGAAGAGACGCGAGTCCCAGGCGCTCCACGCCGAAGCCGATTGACGGAGGCTCCCGCAGGCGCTTGCCCCGTTCAGAGATCTCGCTGTCCAAAGGCGGCCGTCCTGCGCTGGGCGCCCGGCGTCCGGGCTCTGGTTCCATGCCGGTCATCGAGGCTTAGCCGTCGACGTGCCCGCGCGCGTCAGCTCCGCCGCAGGCGGATGCTCACTTGCCGGACGTCGTTGTTCTGCGGCGTGATCACAATTTCCTGCGTGCCGCTGCGCGTGATGAGGCTCAACCCCGCGCTGAATAGCGGCGAATTCACGACCGCCTGGAGCCGGCCGCCCTCGAGGGCCCCCGTCAGAGCGCCGGAGACGTTCCGGGTCGTCTCGGACCAAGTGCCTGACACCCGGCCAGCGGCATCGGTCGCTCGGCACTCGATGTTGAACTGATAGCTCGCGCTCGCACAGACGAGGCGTTGCTCGACGCGCGCACCGCCATCCGCGACGCCGTACTGGGCGCGGCAGCGAATCGTCTCGCTGCCGCCTGCCGAGTCGACCCGACCAGAGCCGGACCAAGTTCCGGCCAAGTCGGAGAAGGCGCCTCGCGGCGCGGCGTACGCCTCATACCGACCGGTCGACATGGCGAGGGCCGCGGATGCGAGCCACGTCGTCACCACAAACCGGAGGCGCGTCGACAGTCGCATGGCCGGCACCCTTTCCCACAACCGGAAGATTTATACTGAGTTTTTATTTCGCGCGGAAGACGACAGACGAAGGGATGCCTTGGGTCAGTCTAGCAGGTATCGATTCAGGCAGACCGAGGCGCTCATGTCGGTCTCGGCGGCACAGGATTGCTCGGCAGCCGACCGGAGTGGATGATGCTTTTTGACCCGGCGAAGGTCCCGCATGATCGCCCTGACACGATGATCACGATGATTGGGAGATCGATCGGGATCGCGCTTTTGGACGATCTAAGCGGCCATCTCACCGTAGTTTCCGCCATCCTCAGCTAGGCGACAATCCGCCTGCGGGAGACGCAAGAACGCGGCTGGCCATCGCCTTCCGCTCTACGCCACTCCAGAGGCACGCGCCTCGCGATCGTCCGGTCGTCGCGTCTCTCAGACAGCATGAGCACATCGCTCCACCGAACCGCGTCAGAACAATGAAGGCCGAACGCGAGCGGGTGGCATAGCTTGCCATGCATTGTGACGCCGGGATGACAAATTCACCGCTACCGCACGAAATGATAGCCATTATGTCTCTAGCGGATCCTGGCAGTGTATCTGTGATGCCACTACATCGACCAAAAATATCTCCGGAAATGCTTCCGGCGGGATAGGTGTGGGATGGATTGATCTACGTGAACGTACTGTCGCGCGCTACCCTTCAGATCAGGTTCGACCACCTCCAGGCCTCTTCGTCGGTCCCGACCGGCATGCGGAGAATTCGTACCATGCCGTCGCCTTGCTGGCCTTTCTCCGGATGCGCGGTTCTGGCCGCCGCGATCACAATGACATCTTCGCTTCCGGCCCACGCTCAAAGCGTGGCCGAGATGGCGGCTCGGATGGATGCGATGCAGCGACAGATGCAGTCCATGCAACAGGAGCTCACCGCGTTGCGCCGCCAAGCCGGTACTCAGAAGGCGGCGCTCGCTGGCGAGGCACGTGAGCGCCGGGTTCTGTCGCGGGAGCAGGCGCGCCTCGCAGCCAGGACCGAGCACCAGCAGCGCGTGGCGCAAGCCGGCGGTCCCGGAGGCGCCCGGCCTGGGGTGAGCGAGCATACGCCGGTGATCCTCGCCAACGATCTCGTCTGCAACGCCGGCAGCTACGCGCTTGGGCCGGCGATCTGCTTTACCCCGGGGGGCTTCGTCGAGCTGGCGGGCATCTTCCGCAATCCCAACACGGTCTCGGACGTCGCCACTGACTTCAACGGCATCCCGTTCCGCAGCAGCCCGCTATCTCGCGAGAGCGAGTTCCGCTTCTCCGCCCGGCAGAGCCGCCTGAGCGGGCTGTTCACCGCGAAGGTCGAGCCAACGCTGCAGATCTCGGGTTATTACGAGATCGACTTCCTGGCAGCCGGCACGACCTCGAACTCACGTGAGAGCAACAGCTACACACCGCGCGTGCGGCAGATCTTCGCCACCGTCGATTCCCTCGACACCGGCTGGCATGTGCTGGCCGGCCAAGCCTGGAGTCTAATCACTACCGACACGTCGGGCATCCTGCCGCTGAAGGAGCAGATCCCACTCACCATCGATGCGCAGTACGTGCCGGGCTTCAATTGGACCCGCAACCCGCAGGTGCGCGTGGTCAAGGACATCGCCCCGGGCCTCTGGGCCGGCCTGTCGGCGGAATCGCCGCAAAGCGTGCTGCCGCCGAGCCCCTTCGCTGCACCCGGTATCGTCAACGTCAACAACACCGGCGACGCCGCCGGTCTCCTGAACAATTCGACCACCTACTCGAACAACAGCGTTCCCGACATCATCGGAAAGGTCGCGCTCGAACCGGGATTCGGGCATTTTGAACTGAAGGGCTTGGTCCGCTTCTTCGACGACCGGCTGAGTCCCACCAATCTTACCGCGGCCACGCGCCTTCCCGGTCACTCCGACACCGCCCTCGGCTACGGCATCGGCGGCGCCGCGACTCTCCCGGTAATCGACAAGCGTCTCGACCTGCAGGTCAGCGGCCTCGTCGGCCAGGGCATCGGCCGCTACGGCTCGGCGCAGCTGCCCGACTTCGCCCTGAGGGCCGACGGCTCGATCGCGCCGATCCCGGCCTTCCAGCTGCTCGCCGGCGCCGTCGCCCATGTTCAGCCGGGCACCGACGTCTACGTCTATGCCGGCTGGGAGCACGCCTCCCGCGCGGGCGCGCTCAATACCACGGGCTACGGCTCACCCACCCTCGTGGTGACGGGCTGCAACGTCGAGGGCGCGGCAAGCGGATCCTGCCAAGCGGAGAGCCGCGACATCCGCCAGATCACCGGCGGGTTCTGGCACGACCTATACAAGGGGAGCTACGGGCGCCTCGTAGCGGGAGCGCAGGTCTCCTATACCGAGCGCGACGCGTTCCGAGGGGCGTCTGGGATCCAGCCTTCCAACCACCTCGTCACCGGCCTGACTTCGCTGCGCTACTACCCGTTCTGAGCATGCCGCCCGGCAAACCTGTCTGAGCGTCAGCGGGTGCCGGGCGGGCGGCGCGTTCAGCTACCGCCAGAACCGTTTGGCATCCACCAGATCCTCGTGTGCTTCAGCTGCTGCGGCCAGGAGCTTGCGCGTGCGCGCTTCGAGGTCGGCAGCGGTGAGGCCAGCAGCGAAGACGGCCGAAGCACCGGTGCGCGCGTCGGCGATGTCCCGTGCCAACTCGTGACCTGTCGCGATGTCGTTGAGGGCGCCGAGCTGATCCTGCAGTTCGGAGAGCGCTTTGACGAAGGTAGCGTGGCGCTTCACGGCTTTTTTGTCCGGGTACAAGCCAGCGAAGAACTCCGCCCCGTAGCGCAGCTTCTTGGCCGCGATGCGCACCTTGTGCCGATCCTCAGGGCTGAGGTCGTCGAGGTGGCGGCCGCGCCTCTTCACCTGACGACGGCGTCGATCCAGCTCGCGCGCCGCGAAGTCGCGCGCCGACTCCTCGCGAAGCGCCGCACGACCCTCGTCCTGCAGCCAGGGACCAGCGTTGATCCAGGCGACGAGATCGAGCACCAGAGCGCGCCACTCCGCCGAATGCAGCAGGCTTTGGACGGCATCGTAGGCCTTCGTGCGCTGGTCTTCGAGCTGCGTCTCCAGGTTGAGCAGGCCGACCTCGTCTGGGTGCCGCTCGCGCTCTGCCGGCAGCGTCTTGGCGAGGAACACGTCGAGGTTGCGGGCTTGGCCTAGCGGCTCCGTCAAGCGCTTGAGCTCATCTCGGATCCGCATTCCCTGAGCGTCCTCAACCAGATCGCTGAACAGCGAGAACGCGGAGCGCAGCCGACGAATCGCAACGCGCGTCTGGTGGAGAGCATCTGCATTCCGGCTCTGCAACAGGATGTCCTCATTCAACCGCATGTGGCGCAGACAAGCGTGCGCGACAGACTGGAAGGTCTCGGCAGCGTTCATATCCTCAAGCAATGGCACAGGCTCGGCTTTACGGACACGGTCGGGCTTTCCCGACGCAAGGTTGTAGCCCCGCTCAGCTTTGCTGCGTACGCCGAGGCGCAGCGGCACCAGGGCGGCAAGCGCCCGCGACAGTGCGAATATGTCGCCAGCAGAGCCTTGCTTCAGCTCCAACTCTATCTCGCAGATGGAAGTCACCCGGTTGCCGGCAATCGGCGCCTCGATCCGACCGCTGTCGAGCGCAACTTCGATACGCGAGCTGCCCTCCTCGACAAGGTAGGTCTGCCGCTTGACCGAGGTGGTGAACAGGGACTGCAATTCGTCGTTGCGCCCTAGGATCTTGTCGACGGGCGTGTCGGTCAGAGCTGCGAAGTCAGGCCTGGGGTCACTCACCTCCTGCTCCCACTCGGGGCGGCTGAAGAGACCGTCTCCTTCCGCTTTAAGAGTCTGGACGTAGCGATCACCGATCTTTCGTAACCGCAATCCGAGTCCGGCCTCGCGCAGGCGCTGCTCGGCGGTATCGAAGTAGATCGAGGTTAGATCCGCCTCGCCCTGCTCGGCGGCTTCCTGAAGGAGAGGATGCGCCCGGAGTCTGGCAAGGTCAGATGGTTCGCATTCTAGCTTCAGCTCGATCTCGCGCGGCTCGGTCATCCGATCTTTCCTGATCCGTGGCTGGCTGCAGAGCGGCGCTCGCGCACCGTTTCCGGGTGGACAACGTCCTCGGACGGATCGGGATCAGCGATGCCGAAGGCCGACTGGCTGCGGCCGTCGTCGAACGGTCACGAGGCTATGCCTTCGCTTGTTGAGTCCGACGTCTCCAGAGGTCTTGGTGCGAGTCGCCATCTGCGCCATCGTCCGCACCGCCGCGTTCGTCCTGATTGCGCAGGCGAGCCTCGCCGTCGCCGAGCCTGATGCGGATGCACGGACGAAGGCCGCAAGGGTCGCCGCTGAGGGCAACGCTATCGGTTCGCCTTCTGGTGCGGGTGGCGATCCGCAGACATCGGTCGCGCAGCCCGTCTTCTCTGCGGGCCGGGCCGCAGAGGTGACGACTTCGTTCCAGCCCCTCCTCGGGGCCGCCGGCGATCCCGGCGGGTACCGCGCCTTCCTGGAGAGCCGCGGGATCACCTTCGGCCTGATCAGTGTGGCCGAGACCTACCGCAACCTGCGCGGCGGACTGCGGCGGGGCTCCACGGGCCTGACGCTGCTCGACCTCGACGTCGATGTCGACCTCGGCACTCTCGTCGGGTGGAAGGGGGCTGCGGCCCACGCCACCGTCTACCAGATACAAGGCAGCGGGACTTCCCGCAGCCGCGTCGGCAACCTCATGACGATCAGCGAAATCGAGGCCCTACCCGCCTCACGCCTGTCGGAACTGTGGCTGGAACAGAGCCTATTCGACGACCGATTGTTCCTACGTGTCGGCCAGCTCTCCGCCGACACCGAGTACATGGTGAGCCAGACCAGCATCCTGTTCACCAACGGCACCTTCGGCTGGCCGGCGATCTTCGCCGCGAACATGACCGACAGCGGACCCGCCTATCCGCTCTCGGCACCGACCGTTCGCCTGAAATACGTGCCGACCCGGGAATTCTCGTTTCAGGCCAGCCTGATCGACGGCACGCCGGGCGGCGGCAACCCGCGCTCAGGCATCGACCCGCAGCGGCGCAACCCGAACGGCACCCGCTTTCCGCTTTCCGACCCGCCGCTCGCCATAGCGGAGGTCTCCTATGCCTACAACGCCCGCCCCGGCGACGTAGGCCGGCCGGGCACCGTGACGTTGGGGGGTTGGTACCGCTTCGGCCGCGTCGACGCTCTTGTGCCTGATCCGGTGAGCGGCCTCGGCCGAAGGGTCGCCGGTGATTTCGGCATCTACGGCGTGATTGACCAGACGATCTATCAGGAGCCGGACGATCCCAACGACGGCGCCAGCGTGTTCCTGCGGGCCTCGGCCTCTCCCGGCGACCGCAATCTCGTAAACCTCTACCTCGACGGCGGCATCGCCTATCGCGGCCTGTTCCGCGGCCGCTCAGACGACACGCTCGGGTTCGGCTTCGGCATCACCCACATCTCCCCCGCCGCGCGGAGGCTCGATGCGATCGCGGCGCTCCAGAGCACAACGCCCTCGCCTCGCCGCAGCGCCGAGATCCTGCTGGAGGCGACCTATCAGGCCGTGCTCGCCCCTGGCATCGCCCTGCAGCCAACCGTGCAGTACGTCGTCCATCCTGGGGGTGGGATCGCCAATCCCCGCGATTCGGACGGCAAACGGGTGCGCAACGCGATGGTTTTCGGCCTGCGTGCCATCACGCGCTACTGAGCCTGGTGCGCGCGGTCAGCTCAATCCCGCGGTGGCCGAATGCCGAGACCGCGGATCAGCACGAAGGCTACGAGCGCGGAGATGCAGGCGATGGCTATGGCTACGTAGGAGCCGCTGTCGTTCTCCGTGAGGGGCAGGCCCTTGGTGTTCATACCGAACAGCCCGGTCACGAGGGTTGGCGGTAGGAACAGCGCGGTCAGCACCGACAGGGTGTAGAGCTGCCGATTTGAAGCCTGCGCGAGGTAGGAGGACAATTCTTCCTGCATCAGCCGGCTGCGGTCGGCGAGCAGGACCATGTCCCGGTCGAGCGCGTCAAGCCTCTGCGCAATCCGGGCGGCCGCTGTTATGGCCACATCTGGAACCTGCTCGTCGGCTGCCGCGGTTTCGAGGCGGTGGAAGACGGCGCGCAGGCCAAGGAGCTGCCGGTGTAGCCGGACCGCATCTCGGCGGATCGGCCCGAGCCGTCGCCGCTCGCCGCGCACGCGTTCGTCGAGAATGTGGTCCTCGATCTCGTCGAGCTCATCGGCCAGGCGCGCACCGGTCTCGGCCATCGAGGTTACAACCTGCTCGACGATGACGTCGAGCAGTTGAATCGGGGCCAGGATGCCGCGACCTTCTGCAGCCGCATCCCGAGCAAGGTCCGGTCCAAGGACGGGATGGCGCCGGCCGCTCACGAGCAGGCGTGGGCCCATGACGAAGTGCAGCCGACCGCCGGCGTCCACTTTTAGGCTACTACCGGTCTCCCGGACGAGATCGGCCACGACGCCGCCGATGTGACCCGCCTCAACCATCAGGCGTTGGTGCGGGTCACTGGAGAAGGCAGCTCCGGTCAAGTGCGGTGGGCCAAGACGCCCCTCGGCAAACAAGGCTGGCAAGCGCGCATCGTTCAGGTTGAAGTGCAGCCAAGTAAAGCCCTCGCCGAAGCTCCCAGGGGCGGGCATCGCCTCGCCGCGTTCGACCAGGTGACCGCGACCACTCTCGTCGAAGCGCATGGCCCAGAGCAGACCGGGGAGCGCCGGCTCGTCGCACAAGAGACGGGCCGGTGCTGCAGTAGCAGTCGCCATTTAGGTCAGAACACGTGTCGCAGGATGAAGAACAATGCGCCGGCGATCAGGATGGCCGCCGGCAGGGTCAGGATCCAGGCGAGCGCCATGTTGCGCACCGTGGACATCTGGAGTCCCGAGCCGTTGGCCGCCATGGTGCCGGCGACGCCCGACGACAGGATGTGGGTGGTCGAGACCGGCAGGCCGTAGAGCTCGGCCAGCCCGATCGTGCCGGCGGCGACGATCTCGGCCGAGGCGCCCTGCGCGTAGGTCAGGTGGGTCTTGCCGATCTTCTCGCCCACCGTGACGACGATGCGCTTCCATCCGACCATGGTGCCGAGACCCAG
>NZ_JBQEPK010000057.1:0-28459 GCF_052045615.1 Methylobacterium sp. 22177
TGGACGATCAGGCCGAGACTGGAAAAGCCCTTGCGCATGTCGGTGTGGCCGGTGGCCAGCCAGACCCGGACATTGGCCGGCAGCGGGATCATCGGCCCTCCAGGGCATCGAGCACCCGGCGCAGCGCCGCGGCATCGACATCCCGGTCGACCTTGAGACGACGGCCGCCGCCGAGATCGATCTCGATGACACCGGTCTTGCGCCGTGCGCGACGGGGCTGGGCCGCAGCACCCGGATCATCCGACCGCGGCGCCAAAACCGCCGACGACGGCTCCGGAGTGATGGCCACGGGGACGAACACCGGAGCCTGCCCGTCCCCGCCCAGACGGCCTTGCCGAGCCTGGCGTCGCCACGTGAACAGCAGGCCCTGAGCGATCCCGTTCCGGCGGGCCACCGAACACACCGACACGCCGGCCTCGTACGAGGCTTCGACGATCCGCGCCTTGTCCTCGAACGACCAACGCCGCCGTCGTTCGATCCCCTCCAGTACCTCGACCCGCATCATCCTGACCCGCCGACCTTAACGCCAGCATTAAGGTCAGGCTTCAGCCGAGCGCGCGATGCCTCCGGGGGCGGCCTTCACCGGACGCGTACGAAGAAGCCAACCTCACGACGATGGACCGTCAAGCGGACTCTACCGTCCTCGCGTTCGATTTGGTGAGCGATAGTCGCAGACATGGCTTATTTCGGTGTCCTATCGTCGTCCCCTCCTAGGGTACGATCCACGAAGAAGAGGACGATATCGAAACGGCGCTGGAACGGCGGTTCCGCCTTCGACCCAGCCCGGCCGTTCGAAAGGCCAACGACGTTCCCAGTAAGCAGCCGTGAATTTACCCCTGTAGCGAGTGCCGTTCAAATTCGGCTAGGTTTCGTTTGCCGACTTGAACGCTTTTGCTGTAGGCAAGTTCATGCTATCGCTTCGCGCAGCCATGTTGGGCATGGCGCTTATAATTACCCTGCCAATCGGCTGCTCTACCATACAAAAAGAGCTTTATCTAAGACGATCTATTCCTAAAAAGTTTCACCAGACTTGGTATTTCGTAGAAGGAGCCTGCAATCGCTTCCTTAGCTACCAGGGCGCTTATGCAATAGGACTGCGCGACGATACAATAATGCAGATTGAAGAACAGGGTCTCAAATTTTTCTCCGATATACGCGATCCCGCAAATGCAGCGGAGACAAATTATTATAGAGGCGAATGGAAGCCCACGCCAGTTCCAAGGGCTTGGTACTCGGAAGGGGCTATACCTAACTTGTACTGCGGTGCTGAAAATGCCCTTTTTTGGCCAAAAGGAATAGAGGATGCGGTCAAAAGGACAGGCAGCTACTATCTCGATGGTGTCGGCGCAAGAAACCTATATGTAATACCAAGCCTTGGTCTAATCGTGGCAAGCGGCAATGATCGTTAGAGCGCTCTTGCGCACATCTGAGATTAAGTATCGATTGTGGGGCAATTCCTCAATGTGCAGCCTAAACGCCGCCGTTTCGGGCTTCTGAAAAGAGACGGCGACCGTCCTCTCAAATAGGTCCGCTCCGGGCCGTTCGTCGTCTGAAAGCGGACCATCTGCAACCCACCCAGTCCGGCTGTCCGAGCCATCGCCGGGCTGTCCGCCTAACGGCCATTTACCGACCGTCGGACAAACTCGGCCCGGTGTGGGAGGCGACCTTTCTGACCGAGAAGCGGAGATACGGAAATGCCTTGAACGCAGCGGCCGATGCGTATTGACCCTCCCACGGTGGGAACGTTTACAGCTAGGGTGTAGCTTGAAGAGGACATCCACCTATGAAGACGCTGATCGCAGGGGCAGCAGCCATGTTGTTGCTCAGTGCGGCCCCGGCGCTCGCCATGACCTGCTGTGGCGGCGGGAAAGGCAAGGGCGCCATGATGTGCGGCAAAGGGAGCATGGCCATGGCGCATGGCAGCTTGAAGGGTAAGAAGAGTGGCTGCTGCTGTGACGGGATGGGCGGCGGTAACATGAGCAAGCGCACATAAGTCGGAAAGTATGCCGAATTTCGGCCGGATAGTTCGACCGGCCCTTCACGTCCCTACGACCGCGCCAGTCTAACTAGCTTGCGCGGTCACCCCGGCTCTGTCCGCTTCTACACATCCGTCAGCCGGAAGCGGACCGACGGGAAACCACCCTTCTCGGACATTGGTCCTATCGTGCCATATGTCCGGAAATCGATCGTTTTCCTTACACGCGAGCTAGGCCCCCCTCCGGCACCCCGAAACTGCTCCGTTTGTGTAAGGAAAATATGTCAGGAAAACTATTGTCAGAAAAACGTCCGTGTGGGACTATCCTGACATGCTTGTCGGCTACGCGCGCGTGTCCACCCTCGACCAGAACCTGGACCTGCAGCGCGATGCTCTGCTGAAGGCCGGCTGCGAAAAGATCTTCGAGGAGAAAAGGAGCGGCAAGGCCGGCACCAAGCGGCCGGAGTTCGAGGCCGCCCTCGCCTATCTGCGCCCGACCGATCAGCTGGTGGTCTGGAAGCTCGACCGCCTTGGCCGCTCCCTCGTCGAGATGATGCGTACGATCGACGGGCTGCGCCAGAAGGAGATCCACTTCCGCAGCCTGACCGAGCAGTTCGACAGCGCGACCGCCCACGGCCGGTTCGCCCTGCAGATGCACGGCGCTATGGCCGAGTATTTTCTTGACCTTAATCGCGAGCGGACGATGGAGGGCCTCAAGGCCGCCGTCGCCCGTGGCCGCAAGGGCGGCCGGCGCAAGGCGCTGTCCGAAGGAGATCTGGAGGTGGGGCGTGCCTTGCTCGCCGCCGGCAATATCTCGATTGCCGAGATCGCCAAGCGCCTCGGGGTCAGCCGCATGACGTTTTACACCTACTTCCCGCAGGCGCGGACGCGCAGCCAGGCCAAGGCCTAAGCCCATGCCAATCCGCCCGGAAAACCGCTTCTTCTACCCAATCGACTGGGTGCAGCTCTCGCAAGTGATCCGCTTCGAGCGTGCTAAGGGCTGCTGCGAGGGCTGCGGCCGGCCGCATGGCCAGCTGGTCTGCCATCTCGGCGACGGTCGCTGGTGGGATAAGGCGGCGCAGGCCTGGCGCAACGGTAAGGGCCGCAAGCTGAAGCTGCCGGCGCCGGAAGTGCTGCCGGCCGGCACCCGCTATACCACCCGGGTGTATCTGGCGTGTGCCCATCTGGACCACGATCCGGGCAACAACGAACCTGTGAACCTCAAGGCGCTCTGCCAGCGCTGCCACATCCTGCATGACCGCGACGAGCACCGGCGTCAGCGCTGGCTCACCTACCGGGTGCGCAAGGCAATCGGTGACCTGTTCCTCGGACCTTATCCTCTTCGCTATTGAGTCATCCTAGGGGATTGGTACCGAAAAAAATCTTTGGACTTAGGCTAGCTTAGGTGGGTGAAATCTTGATGCTTGCTAAATAACGCAACGATCCGCCCGATTGCAGAGGCGTCATCTCGTCGTTTTCTAGAAAGCGAGCCATTTGGGGTCCCGGCGCTGCGCCTGGCCAAGGATCTATCACGTGAACACGCATTACCTGAGGTGGCTGTCCAGGCCGACTAAGGTAATCCACACGGGCAACGACAGTAGCATGCGTGCGAGAACCATTCAGCAGCGGTCTGTCATGGGTTAGATCCTCGATCACGCGTTCATTTGAAACGCTTGCTGTTCCGAGCGATGGACTGAAAGTATCTGCGGATATTTTGAACTTTCTGCCGTCATCTGCCGTCCAATCGTGATTGAGGGCGGATGTCAATAGCTCGTCGGCCGCAGGCATATTCACCACGCCGCCATACATTTCATTGACAATCCGACTCTGCGCCATGTGGTACCCATACCAGCGGCAGATCATCGAGATGCATGCAGCCCAGCACCATTGACTCTGCTCTTGTTGGCTTGGAACTCCGTTGAACCTTGTCGGATCAATCAATGCTGAGCACCCTCCCGGAGGAAGACCCGCCGATGAGCATGTTTGCAGTGCGGACGCCGATCGAGATTTTAAGGAAACTAAGGTGGATGCTGCAGCGCCGATGAGCTGCCGTCGATGAAGCATCATGGTGTTTCCCCGACTGAGCTCTAGGGAGCTCAGTCCCTGCTGCTGGACTCGCCTGGACCATCAAATCAGCTTGCATCGGGCTTTGCGACACCCATGTCGCGAAATGCCCGTCTTGAGCCTGTTATTGTCCACAAACGATCCAGTCATGTTCTAACCCAGATTGAGTGCCGCTAAGCCCTCAGCCGAGTTTGCAATCTGAGACGCGGCTCCTGCTGAGATAGCTCCTGCAGCTTTGCAACGAGCCCCGACAAGTCAAACCGTCGGATTGTCTGACCACGTAGTTGTTCTGACGGAAGATGTAATAAATACCCAAGCTCAGACAAGCGCACAATCGAGCGCTCGACGGTTCGTTTTGACTTGCGAACACGCTTAGCCAAGGCTGATAGACGTGGAAATGGCAGGCCATTATCTTCATCCCAGTAATCAACAATGTTCAAAATAAGAACGACTTCTAAAGTTTCCAAATAAAGGCGTTCCTGGTATTTAAGTAAAACATTTGGAACGATGAGCAGCCCAGGATCGACCGCGCCGCCCCAACGACTCCTCAAGTCCGAAAAACTAATATGTGTGGCGGCCCCTGGAGTCATATTCTCACCAGCGGATGCATCTCACGGGCCCTACGAGGGGCATGGAATTGTAACGCCGGTTCAACGGTCGCGCTAGGTCTTTAGTCAGCTACCGGAGAACGACCTACGACATCGGTGTCGCGAAACGAGTGATCAGGTGGCTGACGATGCAGCCATTGCCATCTTAAATTGGTGGCACGCGATCTTCGCGCTTACGGAGTATATCATGAGTAAAGGTAAGACTGGGGGCGGATACCGCAGTGTAATCAGCGGCCGCTACGTTACTGCCAAGCATGGTAGAGCAAGTCCGCACACAACCGTCAACGAGGCGCCTGGTTCCAAGGGCTCTAGTGGTGATCACTACCGAAGCGCAATCTCCGGCCGTTATGTGACGACTGCCCATGGTCGTCGCAGCCCTAACACTTCTGAGAAAAATTCCTAGGAGAACATTATGCAGTTCCTACACAAAGACCTGGGTTACCTGAGCAGTGGCGAGGTTGTTGAGGTCGATCTCGACACAGTGGCCAACGTCAAGCTCATGGACAGCATTGATTTCGGCAATTACCGGAATAGTCGCGGTCACACCTATTATGGTGGCTATGTCACGCGTTCGCCGTTTAGGGTGGCAGTACCCGGTTCCGGTCATTGGCACGTCACGATCGATTTGGCTGGGCGCGGAGGATCTATCCGTTCCAGCGTTCGCGTGATTGAGTGATCGTACAGCTCATTTTTACTCGATACCGTGTTACGAGCTACTCCATAGACTTGGGCCGCTCCTTCATCGGAGCGGTTTTTTATTTTTAAAATAGAAGGTGCAGCTGCTATTGCCGGCGCAACGAAAAAGGCCGCCGAGCGTATTGCTCAAAGCGGCCTTGCGGGAAAACGGTCCAGAAAAAGCTTGCCCCGGCGGTATGCTAGGCAGGGACCAACCGGGGGATACGTGTTAGAAGATGGAGCAACTGTTCGAAAAATTCAAGTGAAATCCGCTGTGCGTGCCCACCTTCGCTGACGTCCTTTCCACCGACCGCTTCGCCACCTATCGGGCCTGGGCCAACGGTGACGACGCTTTGGCGCTCCGGCTCTACACCTTCAACGTCCAGCTTTCCGCCGCGCTCTATGGGCCGCTGCATATGCTGGAGGTGGCTCTGCGCAATCGGGCCGACGCGCAGCTGACAACGGTCTACGGGCCAAACTGGGTCGATGACGCGACCGCCCTGCCCGGCCGTTATCAGCGGGAGTGCGTGATCAAAGCGCGTGCCACACTGCTGCGTGAGCGAAAGCCAGCCAATCACGGACAGATGGTCGCCGAGCTGACGTTCGGGTTCTGGAGCTCCCTGTTCGGTCACGACGCCACGCACCTGTGGCAGCATCTTCGGCCCATCTTCAAGGTCAAGGGCATCCAGCGCGGCTTGATCGCTGGCCAGCTGCGCGACCTCCGGCACCTGCGCAATCGGGTCGCCCACTACGAACCAATCCTCGCGCAGCCGCTGGCCCAACGCTACGGCAATCTCACCACCCTCACCGGCTGGCTATCGCCGACCGCGGCTGCGTGGATCGCGCAGACCTCGACGTGGGGTGCGCTCTATCCCGCTGTGCCGGTGCTGGTACCCAACGCTGCTGGCCATCTGCGCGTCGAGCCTGCAGTCATCCCGTACCTACCAACCTGATTTCTGGAAATCCGGATAATCGTAAATACGACGGTGACCCATGGCTGGAACGTCTGAATTGCCGGAGGCCGACGGCGCTGCTGGAGGCAACGCCAAGCGTCGGACCCTCATCGTTGCCGATCTGCCGATTGAGGGGATCTGGACCCAGCTTTCCCTTTGGGAAAGCCAGGCTCTTGCCGCCAAGCTTGTGCGGGCCAAGGCGGAAGGGCTCAGGGATGCGCCCAATGATGCAAAGATCCAGCGTAAGGCGGCCTCCCTCGCCTACTGCCTGCGGAACGCCCGTGAGTACCTGCGCGGCGGCCAGAGCACGGTCACCCCGCGGGTCGTTGCCAACTATTATGGCTGCATGTGGCTGGCGAGCGCGATCCTCGTCGCCAATGCGAGCAATGACTTCGATCTGGAGAAGCTGGAGAGCATCACCAAGTCCGGCCATGGCCTCGGCAACATCGCCGACGAGCACCGCGCCTTCCCGGACAATGAGTTCGTCTACGTGCGTGAAAGCGGCTTCTTTCCCGAGTTCCTGAAGGCGCAGGGGCTGAGCCGCGCCGACTTGAACGCGGTCAAAATTGCCGGAGCCCCGGTTCGCGATGTGGCTGGGCTGGATCCCGACCGTGCCGGTCGCCTGATCTCCGTCGTCGACATCCTGGCCCGGATCCCCGAGCTGAAGAGCACCTTCGAGTATGTCACCGACCGGCCGGCGCTGTCCTTTGGCATCGCCCGCGCCTTCTACAATGGGGAGGAGGATGCCGCTGATAGATCGGCAAGCGGGCGCTTTTTCTCCGGTCCCCCGCGTTCCCGCGACTACACCTGGTTGGCCCTCACGGGCGTGGCGCATCTCGATCAGGGCTTCATCCAGGAGAACGGCCCTCCCCTCACCGATCACGTGCTGCGCACGTTCGCAGACCATACCGCATGGGAGGGGAAGCTGGCCCACCCGGCCGGTCAGCTCTGGTGGAGCCATATCAAGAGCTACAAGTCGGCCATGTGTGGCTCGTCCTGGATCAAGCCGCTGCTTGGGCATGTGGACGATCCGTTCTCGCTCAACCTGATGATGCTGTACGAGCTGAGCATCCTGGCCCGCTATCGGCCGGCTGTCTGGCGGGAGATCATCGAGGGCGCGCTCGATCAGTACCGCGCCCTGATCGAGGCCTACAACCAGGTGGTTGATCGCGTGATCCCGGAGCTGGCGCTGCAGGCGATCTCAGGTCAGCACGTTACGGCGACCACCGCCGGATCGATGCTCGCGCCCATCTGACGACAAGCCGTCAAGGCAACAAAGCGCACATTTCTGGAAATACGACTTTGCGATCCAGTCCTGTCAGGTGACGCTCGCGTTACCAACCATGAGAAATCAGAGAGAGGTGGCCCCGGCTTATCCCCGGTCGATGCCGCTGCGGAACCTGGCCCCACGGGTACGGCCGCCGACAACCCATGTGGACCTTCCTTCTGCGGCCCGCCCGCGATCATAGAACCGCTTCCTGCGCCGCCTTGAGGGTGGTGTCTTCGTTACGGATTTTAATTCCAGAAATACGATTTTGCAGGTTTGTGGCCTTGCAGAAATGTGACCTGCTGGTCACAGGGCTGGCAGAGAGCGTTAACGAAGCGTTGGCAGCGTCGTGCTTGTGTGAAATCGTAAACCCACAGAGGCGGGTTTGCGGAAAATCGTAAATCCGACGACACGCAAATCCAGAAAGGCGACCGTATGATCATCGGGGTGCTCAACCAGAAGGGAGGGGTCGGTAAAACGACCATCGCTACCAACCTTGCTGCCGTGGTCGCCAAAGCCGGCAATCGGGTGCTGCTGGTCGACGCCGATCCGCAGGGGAGCTCCATGGCCTGGTCGTCTGCCCGTGAAGCCGACCCGCTGTTCCCGGTCATCAGCATGGCCAAGCCGACCTTGCATAAGGACCTGCCCGAGCTGGCGGCCGACTACGACGTGGTGATCATCGACGGCGCGCCGCGGGTGAACGATCTTGGCCGCGCCGCGATCCTGGCCAGCGACGTGGTGCTGATCCCCGTCCAGCCGTCACCCTACGACGTGTGGGCCTCCGCCGATACGGTGCAGCTGATCCGTGAGGCACAGCAGTTTAAGGAGAACATCAAAGCCGCTTTTGTGATTAACCGCAAAATCGTAAATACGGCCATCGGTCGGGATGTGGCTACCGCGCTGGAGCAGTTCGACTTTCCGGTCCTGCCCTACGCGCTCTGCCAGCGGGTGATCTACGCGGAGAGCGCGGCCCAGGGGAAGGCGGTGATTGAAACGGATCCCAAGAGCGAGGCCGCGATCGAGATGGCCCAGCTGGCTGCCGAGCTCGTTCAGACCAAAACCAAGACCAAGAAGGAAAGGAAGGCTGCATGAGCAAGGCTGGCAAATCGGTATCGATCAAGGTGCCTACATCGAAGCTGGCCTCGGGCGCCGATGCCTGGATCGCTAACCGCGGCGCCGAGCCGGCGACAGACCGGGAGAGAGGTAACGTGACCAGCCTCAAGTCCGTTGAGGCTGCTCCGGTCGAGGCTGCCAAGGAAAAGATGTCCCGCTTCACCATCGACGTGCCGGAAAGCCTGCACCGCCGCGTGAAAATGCAGTGCGCTGCCCGCGGTCAGAAGATGGCCGACATGATGCGCGACCTGCTCGAACGCGAGTTCCCGGCGTCGTAAATGCGTTGATGCAGAAATCCGCTTTTACGACATTCCGGAATTCCTGACGTGAGCGAGCCCGTCCGCCTCGACCTGATGCCCCTCGACCAGTTCGGGGCGCTGGGGCTGCATGAGAAGAACGCCTACCTGCAGGAGCTGGCGGACACGTTCTGCGCCCGGACCGGGCGTGAGACGCTGGAGCTCAGCAAGGATGCCCTGAGCCGTCTGCGCCGCTTTTACAGCCGACGCAGCATCGCAGACCTCAAGATCGCACCGGAGCCGGCCAACGCGCTGGAGCAGGCACTCAGGGATCTGGGCGAGGCCGTCAAACTCAATGAGCGGCGGCCCGACATCGTTGGCGCGCTGACCGCCGAGCTGCCGGCGCCGGTGCTCCGGGAGGCTCCGAAGGACGACAGCCAGCTCTCGTTCTTCGTGCCCAGCATCTACGACGCGCCCCTTAAGGACGACGTCAACCTGATGGACGTGGCACCGTTCTCCCTTGGCAAGGCCAAGCGGGGAGGGGAGATCCGCTACGAGCTGAAGGACTGCATTATCACAATCGACGGCAGCGCCTCAGCCGGCCTCGCCACGGTGTTCGACTACGACATCTTCCTGCATATGGTCACCAGCCTGGCCGAGGAGGCGCGCCGCTACCGCCTCAACCTGGACAAGGGGCTGCGCACCGATGCGCCGGCTCGTGTCTACCGGCCGAGCTCGTCACACATCCTGAAGTTCTGCCGGCGCAGCTCCGGCGGCAAGCAGTACAAGGACCTGGAGTCCGCCCTCGACCGCCTGCAGGGCACCCGCATCAAGATCCTGAACCTGACCGGCGGCAGCCGGCGCGAGGTTGTGGCGATGCCGCTGATCCAGACGTTCAAGGTGATCAGCAAGACCACCACGGGCAACATCGACCAGGTCGAAATCGGCATCCCGGACTGGGTCTACAACGGCGTAGTCCGGGAGAAGGGCAACCCGCAGATCCTGACACTCAATCCGGAGTATTTCCTGATCACGCAGGGGATTGGCCGGTTCATCTACCGGCTGGCCCGTCGCGCCGCCGGCAAGACCGGCATCGCCCGGTATGGGTTGAGGGAGCTGCACAAGCGCAGCGGCTCGCTCCAAGGGCTGCCGCAGTTCGCCTTTCAGGTGCGCCAGTTCGTCAGTAGCACCCGGGTGTTCCCGTTCCCGGATTACGAGCTGGAGATCGTCGAGGGCAAACGCGAAGAGATCCTCGTCATGCGTGAGCGCAAGCCTGACGCGGCTGATGTTCCTTTAGGCAGTGGTGCCGGCGCCCCCGAGCTTCCACTCGCCTGAAGCCGTTTTTGTCAGGCGTTTTTGTCAAAACCGTACTTCGCCAATGGCCCCGCTGCGGCGTGGAAAGCACCGCCCAGCCTGTGGAAAACTTTTGTCAGGACCGTACTTCACCAATCAAAAACCGTACTTCGCCAATGACATCCCGTACATCACCAATGACAAGCCGTACATCACCAATCTGAGTGCCGTACATCGCCAATCCCGTTAACCGCTAAGCCGCTGTAAAAGAACATAGATTTTTGTCAGTGACGCGAGCGCAAAAATCCTAAAACTTATTAAAACCTAGAAAACAATCTAAAACACTGAGCCGGTGGATAACAAGACGCTTGCGCGCTTAACCTATCCGGCGCAGCCATCTTGCTCGAATCATTTTTGTCAGAATCTCCGGTCGCCAATTTTGACAGGAAACCCCGCCCCTTTCCGCTTTGCGGAAACCCGCTCCCCCACCCAGCACGGAAGCCGCCAGAGGCGGCTCGATTCCAGATGGTGGTCGCCTGACGGCGACCAAAAATGGGCTCTCCGAGTGTGTGAGTGGCAGAATCGGCCTGTATGGCCTCAGGAAGCGTTCTGGGCGGCAGAACCGACAGCGTGACGGCTTGAGCCTCTAAGAACCGCCCACAGCCCTCCTGAGAGGCTTTGTCACCGCGTAGAGCGCGGTGGTATGATGGTGCGGTCGCAGGGCGACCGCGTATCCCACGGGAGAGGGGAGTGCCGAGCGTTCGACTGGACTATCCCCGCGGGGGCGCCAGCTTGAATCTGGGGCGAGCCTTCCCACCACGTGATGGGCGGCGGCCGGACGCTAGGACGTTTGATACTCCGGAAAATCGTATTTCTGTAAAAGCAGATTTGCGCTTTTCATTTGCTGGTTTCGCCCAGAGCTGCCAGCTTTTCGAGAGTGCGCGGATCCTCCTGCCTATCGAAATACCGCGCCAACGCCGTCTGGAACGCCGGCTCAGCCGGATCTGCCCGCCCGAACAGGGTCATGCTGGATCGGAATTTCACGTCGCCGGGCGAGCCGAAGATCGCATGCGTCGAGCGGCCGGCGACGGCGTTCACCGCGGCCGTGCAGACCCGCAGGCGCTCGCCCAGCGCCGGGTGCTGCAGGTAGGCGCGCGCTTCATCAAGCGACCCGATCGCGTAGCGTTGCGCCATGGCGCTGAACCCGAGGCCGGCGATCTGCGGGAAGATGAACCACATCCAGTGGCTGCGCTTGTGGGCCGCCCTCAGCTCCTGCAGTGCCTGGTCATAGCCGCCGCGCTGGGCCTCGACGAACCGGGCAAGGTCGAAGGGATCGTCCATGCGGGTATAATGGGGGAGGGGGCTGGGCAGGTCCCATCATGAGCGAAGGCCGCCCTGTTGCCAGAGCGGCCCCCAACCTTTCACGATCATCGCCATGCAGGTCTCCGGCACGCTGACGCTGTCGGCCTTGCTGGAGACCGCCAGAAAGCCCACCGTTCGGCTCTGGGCCGAAGGGGCACCGAAGGAGCTCAAAGACCTCCTGAAGGCCCGCCGCTACCGCTGGAGCCCCGCGCGGCGCACCTGGTACATCGATCTCGACGAGGCGCAGATCGAGATCGAGCACGACTACCTGGCCGAGCGGATCTACCGCCAGCCGGTCACCGGGCTGCCGGCTGACCGGTTCACCGCCCGTGACCGGTTCTCCAGCCGCACCAATCCGGAACTCTGAGCCAGCCTCCACGCCGGCTCTCCCTCCTCGCATTGCATCCATCTAGAGTTGCCTTTAAGATGAGCGCACGAGCAGAGCGCTAACAATCTGAGTATTTGAGCAGTTAAATGGCTAGCAGTGAGCCAAAGTCCCCGAAAGTTTTTATCTCCTACAGCTGGAGTAATCCCGACCACGAGGCTTGGGTAATCGAATTCGCCGAGCAGCTGGTCAGTCAGGATATTGAGGTGGTCCTTGATAAATGGGATCTGCAGCCTGGCTATGGTCTGAGCGCCTTTACAATCCGGATTGATGCTTGATAAGCATATCAGCAAGAAAGCTTTATGGCATTGCCCACAAATCCGCCGCACACTTCCTGGATCGTTGATACCGGTGACCGTATAACTACGGCATGCGGCCGGGAAGTCGTGGTCTGTGAGTTTCAGCATCAAAACGATGCGGCTATTCTTTCTGCATGGGCGACTCATTTCCGGAATCACTATTGTGCTGATCAGATTTTACCGGATCTTGTAGATGGCACCGGATTGACCAATGCGCAATATCTTATACAAATGAAATTCCCGGACATTTCGGTCCCACCTGGTCCAAGTGTCCGCTCGGGAGATTTCGCTGAAATCCTTGTCGCAGACTACATTCAGTATGTTCTCAACTACTGGTGTCCGCGTGAACTCCGTTATAACAATAAATTTTCTCGGAATGAGTCTAGCAAGGGTTGTGACGTAATCGGTTTCTGGTTTCAGTCGCAAACCGGATATCATCTTCAGGATCGTCTTTTCATTTTCGAGTCCAAGGCCAAGTTAACAGGCGATCCCGCCAATCAGCTTCAAGTTGCAATTGATGACTCTATTAAAGATGCAATGCGTGAAGCCATGTCGCTTAACGCCATTAAGCAGCGATTGATAGAACAAAGTCGCATTGACGAAGCTAGGCATGTTCAGCGCTTTCAAAATTACGCAGATCGCCCATTTCGCCGCATTAACGGCGCAGCTGCTGTACTATCGAACGAAACTTATGACCCGTCATTGCTAGGCCTTTCAGATGCTAGCTTGCATCAAAATCAGGCCGACCTGACATTGTTAGTCATCCGTGGCGAAGCACTCATGACATTAGTGCACGCCTTGTACGAAAGGGCCGCCAATGAGGCCTGATGCTAATGCTAGACGCGTATTATCCGTCACGCGATCCAAGGCAAAAATGTATGAATATAAAGTTCCGCTAGAAGACCACATAGCGCTACCTCAGAACCCAAATATCTTATTTTCCCTCGCGATTGGCCTGCTGGGAGACGGCGCCGCCGAGATGGCGGCAACATTTATCGCGCGAGGCCCAGTCGATCAAACATCCGCGCGGCAGGTTTTCCCACCAACGACTTGGGATGCAGGCGATAATACGATACGTGAAACCAATCGCGAAAGTCTTCGATTTGCTGCTATATATTTTGACTCTTATCTATCTGCCCGACTAAACATTGATCTAACGGCCGAATTTTCGCTCTTATGTGCTAGCTCGTATGAGCTTGCTGAAAGTATTGGAAGTGCTCGGGTGATTGCACGCCGATCCGCTCTTACCTCCCCTAACCTCGCAAACATACTTGGCTTACTAGTCCATAAGCTTTTGTTAGATGACTATTCTGGCGTACCTGACGATTATGTTTACAGCAATCCAGCGAACGGCCTTCTGTCTAATTTGCGAGTATATTTGAATGGAAGGGCGTCAGAGACTGAACTCCAACGGATAAGTTCTGAAATGCGTTGGATGGCTTATAGGCATGGGGACGCGAAAGAGCTTCTGTATGCCGACTTAGCGATCGCTATCATTTCACGTCGAATGGCAAATTCGTCACGAAGAAGGCTGCCTTCCGCTTCCGGACTTGGCCTCGAGCTCTGGCAACCTGCCTTAGCAAAATCTAGCTTTCCTCGCCATCTTTGGCCGGCACAGCAAAGAATTTGCGATGCTAGACTTTTATTGGGGCAATCTGCTGTAATTCAGATGCCTACAAGTGCTGGAAAGACGCGTGCAACGGAATTGATCATTCGCAGTAGCTTTTTATCTGGCCGGACGACCCTTGCTGTAATTGTAGCTCCATTTAGATCTTTATGTCATGAAATTCGCAGTGATCTTGTCCGAGCATTTGCCGAAGAAAATGTGGAACTTAACGAAGCCACTGATACTTTCGAGATTGATTTTGATATCGAGGCGCTACTTTCTAGGAAATCGGTACTGATCGCGACACCTGAGAAACTTCTCTATGTGTTGAGGCGTGAACCTGAGTTTGCTAAGCAAATCGGGCTTATAATTTACGATGAAGGACATCAATTTGACGGCATGGCAAGAGGGCCCACATACGAGCTCTTGCTTACTTCGTTAAAAATTGAGCTCAAAGCTGAGACTCAAGTCGTTTTTATATCTGCTGTGATTGGTAATGCGCCCGCGATAGCTGGATGGTTGGTTCAAGATGAGAATGCGGTCGTCAGCAGCGAAGGACTACTCCCAACACCAAAAAGTATTGCATTTGCAAGCTGGCAGGACGTTCGAGGGAGATTAGAATATGTGAGTCCGGCGGATCCAAATGAAAGCGAATTTTTCGTACCAAGGGTTATTGAAAAACTGGATTTACGTCTTCGAAAAAAAGAAAGAAAATCTCGCTATTTTCCAGATCAAGTGGGCACAGATATCGGTCTCTATCTGAGTATCCAGCTTGCCTCGAATGGTGGCAGCGCGGTTTTTTGCGGACGTAAAGACTCTGCGTCAGGTTTATGTAAGCGTGCAGTAGATATATTCAGCAGAGGCGTCGCATTAGAAATGCCTCGCGCATCTTCTGATGCCGAAGAACTCGATAGGATTGCGTATCTCATTAGAAGTAACATTGGTGACCATACAGGAGCTGCAGCCGCCGCTCAAATTGGCATTCTTCAGCATCACGGCAATATTCCTCAAGGTCTGAGGCTTGCAGTGGAGCATGCGATGAAGGACGGTTTAGCCAAAGTAGTTGTTTGTACGTCCACTTTAGCGCAGGGCGTAAATTTTCCAATAAAATATTTGATTGTTACAACGGTCCATCAGGGGCAGGAGCAGATCAAGGTTCGGGATTTTCATAATCTGATAGGCCGGGCTGGGCGTGCGGGGATGCATACTGAAGGAAGCGTGATATTTGCCTCACCAGATGTATTTGACGAGCGAAAATCGAGGAACCCGTGGAGGTGGCGTTCTGCTCGAAGCCTGCTAGATCCGGCGAATTCTGAGCCCTGCAATAGTGCAATCCTTAATTTGCTGGTTCCTTATCGTCAGGATCATCCACCAGCTGAGATTAATTTGACGCCTGAGTTTGCCCAGCTTCTTGTTTTCGCTTCAACGGATAATATTCGCGAAATTATCGATGGCTTCCGTCAAAGCGATGCGAGTATTGATGCAAAAGGTTTTGAGGTATTTCTACATGAGAGAGCGCGCGTAATCCAGAGCATTGCCGCATATCTGATCGCACATGAAAGCCCTGACTCTGTTGGAGGTATAGAAGACATTTATCGGTTGGTTTCATCAACCCTGGCATACTACCTAGCCACTGATGAGCAACGCGAAGCATTAAAAGCTCTCTTCGTCGGAGTGTTTTCAGCCATCAATGAACATGCAACTTCTGCAGATAGGAAGGCGCTTATTCGGAAATCTCCCTTGCCCCCGGCTTCGGTGATAGCATTAGAAAGCTGGCTGGCGGCGAATGTTAGCCAGATCCAGGAGTCTATTGCTCGAGATGATCTGGCCACTTTTTCTGAAAAGATCATTATCCGGCATATATCGGCAAGGTTAGTCAAAGAGGCGAGCGATGCAGAAGTCATAGCGTCCGCCTTGAGAATGTGGATTGAAGGAGAAACTTTCGCGGCAATTTATTCTGAGCTGAAGAAGCGTGATGTCAGAGTTCGGACATCACGGATTAAGGCCGATGATGTCGTTGCATTATGTGAGAATGCCTTTGGATTTGAGGGGGCCATGATTGTTGCGTCTTTGGCTGATCTATCTGATGTGATTGATGAAGATATGCAGAAAGCATTTAGTAAGCTTCAAAAAAACGTCCGCTATGGTCTTATGCTTCCGTCAGAAATTGCGCTCTATGAGATGGGTTTTGCTGATCGCGTAATCGCTCAAAAAATCGCTGGTTATTTGGGCGGTCTTTCAAATAAATCAAGCATTCGATCTGTTCTACGAACAAGACGTGAGGATATAATAACTGAGCTCGCACCATTTCCGGCGTATTTTACAAAGGTTTTGTATGAAATTATTGGGTAGGACTGCGGCTGATCTGCATTTGTTTGTCGGTGGGTCCTCGACAAAGGTCTTAAGGAACGCTGCAAATGAGCGGTGGTTCGCCCGGATGCCTGTCGCTCATAGTCTTCGGTAGGCTCAGGGCCGTACGCTGGGCGGTAAGGAAGCTAGGGCCGGCTCCTTTGGCCCGCTGCGACCGAGCGCCTTCTTCATCTGGTCGGTTGAGACAACCGATTGCAGCAGCGCCGAGATCGTGAAGCCGAGCACCAGCGTCCAGCCGGTCTGCCAGGCCATGGCCGCGGCCATCAGCAGCGCCTGGCCCACCTTATCGAGAATGCCCTGCACGCGTGTGCCCTTCCTTTGGAGAGAAGAAGTGCAGGCGCGTCGCTGTTCCGTGCTGTCTAAGCCGTGTCCGGAAAACGACCGTTTTCTGTACATCTCATGAGCGCCTGCTGTCGTGCTGCTGGCGTCGCGGTGGAACTGGTCACCGCCTGCGTCGGCTCATGGCTCGCTCACACGCTTGGCTGAACCCGCGCTGCACGTCCTTGGCATAGGAGCTAGACCCGCCGCCAAGTCAGGCCGCGAAATATGAGTTCGGTCGAGCGACAGCGCCCCGTGTATTTCGTACGATCGACCCTCGTCGTGCCGAGGCTCAATCCAGCAGCCACGCTACCGGTCGCCATACAACTACCCCGCGCAGCAGGCGGCGGCCGAGAAGCGCTGCGAGTCCGGCTCCGAGCATCAGCCAAGCCGGACCCCAGCCGATCAGCCAGTCGCGCAGGCTCAGGTAGATTACCGCGGGCACCCCGCCGACCGGTGCGATTGTGCCTTCCGTCCAGAGCGGGAGCTCGCAGTACCGCCGGTTCGACGCGGCATCCAGCTTGAGCTGTGATGGAGTACAGGACTCGATCATCTGGCCGCGCAGGTCGGGATTGGCCGCTACCAGGGCGAGCCACGCCCCGGCGTCAGCCCGCTGGGTCAGGCCGGCCCACTTCGCATCCAGGCCTTGCGTATCCCCGCGTCCGAGCCAGTAGCCCGCGCCACCGCACAGGATCCCGCAGCCTAGGACGATCGCTGCCGCCCAGAAGCCGACCTCACGCATCCGGGTCCGCTCGATCCGGGTGAGATGCGCCGCCGCAGCCTCGGCAACCGCCGCACCGGTGCGCTCGGCCAACGCCGCGTGAGCTGCTTCGACCCGGGCGCTGGCGGCCTCGGCAACCGGACCGACCGCACGGGCCGCGGCCTGCTCGATACGTTCGGGTACGGTATCGAGCGCTGCCGGGATGGTTCGGGCGGCCTGCTCCAGCAATCCGCCGACCGCGAGGTAGACCACGGTGGGATCGTCGGGCGTGAGGCCGATATCCATCATCCGCCGCCACGCCAGATCCCGGGTTGCCGCATCGAGGCCCAGCGCCTGGGCTGCCCGATCGAAGTTGAGCTTGGCGTCGGGACGCATCGCGGGCCGGCCTTCGCCTCTCAGAGGCCGAGGAGCGAGCGTAGGGGTTCGAAGGCGGCTGCCGACTCGCGCAGGTAGCGCGCCACGTGCGAGCGCTCGGCGATGGTCAGGCGCGGCGCGTCGGCGGCAACTCTAAACGGCAGGGCGTCGGCGTCGATCTTGGCGAAGGTGCCGCTCGGAAGGGCCGGTAGGCTGATCTCCAGACCGCCGAACTCCTCCAGCAGGCGGCGGCGGACCTTGCCGCCGTGGCTCTCGCCGCGTCCGTCGACGTAGCCGTGCCAGAACGGGAAATCGGCCTCGGCCTTGCCCCAGCGGGTGTTGCGGATCGCGACGTGATCGACCCTGTCGCCGGCGAGTTCGAGCCAGCGGGCGACAGACTGGGTGGCGGCGACCTCGGCGGAGATCAGGTGCAGGATGACGGGGCGGTAGCCTTGGCCTGCGAATGCCGCGAGCAGGTCGTCGAGGCCCTCGCCCATGTCGGAGATGCGGGCGAGGTCGGCGAGGCTGCCGCCGGCGAGGTCGTGGACGATCAGCGGCTCGCCCGAGGCGACGCAGTTGAGCAGGGTGGGGCGCTCGTCGTCGGCGCGGATGTTGTAGTACGCCACCCCGACCGCCGGATCCTGATCCGCCAGGAGCTCGCCATCCGGGTCACGGCTGCCCAGGACGCGCAGGAGTGCGCCGACGCCGCCGTCGGCATCGTAGGCGGCGACGCGGGTGCCGCCCGCGCGCAGGTGCTCGACCAGGGTGCGGGCGGTGACGCTCTTGCCGACGCCGCCCTTCTCCGAGGTGATCAGGACGACGCGCTTCTGCCGCGAAGCGGCCGGCGTGCGGGTCTGCTGTGCCCGTGCCATGGTGTCTTTCCGATACCTGCCGATCCAGCGCTCGAGCCCTACAGGTCCTTGGTGCTCAGCCGATGCCCGACCGTCCGAGCAGCAGAGGTGGGCCCACCCGCCGGCAGCCGCGCGCGAGCCGCTGCCGGCGGGTGCACCAGAGTGGACTGGTGTTGCGCGGGTGCCGGTGAGGTCGTAGCGGGTGGGTGTGCGACGGCTTTGCCGCGGCGTCGCGCTGGCTTGTGGCCGGCGAGCTCGCGCGAGGCGTTCTGAATGTACTGCCTCAGCGTGGCGAGGCCGAGCGTGACCCCCATCCGGGCGAGCATCTCCTGGATCTCGGCGTCGGTCCGGCGCTTGGCCTTCAGCGCCTTGATCTCCGGGAGCACGGCCTTGACCGACGCGTAGCCAGAGGGTTTGCGGCTCGGAGTGAGCCGGACCTGCTCGCGCAGGAAGGAGCGCAGCTCGTCGTGGGGATCGGGTTCGGCCGCCTCGGTCATTGCCCTCGCACCTGTCATTAGGTCCGGCCGCCGGGGCCTTCGCTTCCTCGGAGACGAGCATGCTTACAAAGAGCTGCGAACTGCTTCGGTCCGTGATCCCTAAGAGCTGTCATGATACTACGGCCGCGCTTGCGCCAACGATAGCATCGTCATGCCTGTGGATAAGTGCGGGCTTACCAAGAGAATTTGAGACACATCACGCACCGATGGTGCTGGCCGACGACCAAGCTTGCAGCTAAGCTACTGTTTTTCATAACATTGCTGATGCCAGGAGCCCCCGCATGGCCCGTCGTCCCGTCCGCGTCGCCCTGGACGAGGCCCTCTGGGCTGCGGTTGAGGCGGCGGCCCGGGCACGCGAGATCGCACCATACCTGTTCGTCGAGGAGGCGCTCAAATCCGCACTCGGGCCGTCCGAGACGGTGGCGCAGCTAACCGAGCTCGCCGAGGCAGCGGGAGCGAGCGCCCGTGCAGCCCAGGCGAGCGCCGCGGCGATGCGCGACCAGATCCAGGTGATCGCCGATTTCATTGTCGACCTGTACCGGGCGGAGGCCAGGGCGAGCGATGATGCGGGTCAAGCCTAGTCTAGAGCGAGTACCAGGCGATGATGACCTGCACGAGGATCACTAGCGTCGAGTACTACGAGTCGATGGCGCGCCAGATCCAGCGCGAGGCCGGCCTGAGCGCGCCCGACAGCCCGCTCGACGACACCGCCGCGGCGTACGCCCGCAAGGCGGCGGCCGAGGTTGCCGCGGAGAGCAGCGCGGCCTACGAGGCGGCATACACGGCGGCGTTCGACCGGGCGCTGGCGACGCTGCGCCAGGGTCATACCGAGGGTCGCGATCAGGTCGCGTACTACGTCGACAACGGCGCGGGCGAGGCCAACGGGGTGTGGTGGACGCGCGGCTCCGGATCCGAGCCCGATCCGGGCCGGTTCCGCGACCCATTCCGCCTCTGCCCGGACGGGGCCGAGGTCGACGGGCGGGTGCTGCGCGACCTCGCGGCTGGGCGTGATCCGGAGAGCCTGGAGCCGCTGGTGCGAGCGGCGGGCAACGGCCGGCGCAGCGTCGGCTACGACCTGCAGTTCGCCGCCCCGAAGAGCGTGAGCGTGCTCGCCGCCTTCGCCGGGCCGGAGGAGCGGGTGCGGATCCTGGCGGTGCACGACCGGGCGGTACGCCGGGCTCTCGATTACGCGCACGCGGCCGGGCTGATCGTGACCCGGACTGGCGCGCAGGGCCGGGAACGGGCGCCGGCCGCAGGGGTGAGTGCGGCGGTGTACCGGCACTTCACCTCGCGAGCGCAGGATCCGCAGCTGCACAGCCACGCGGTGCTGCTCAACCTGTGCGTTCGGGCTGACGGCACAACCGGGGGCCTCGACAACCGCGCGATCCTGAGGAACGCCGGCGGGATCGCGGCCCTGTACCGGAGCGAGCTGGCCAGCGGCCTGCGGCGGGAGCTCGGCTACGAGGCGGTGCGAGCTGGGCGCAACTTCGAGATCGCCGGGGTGGCCGAGCCGGTACTAGAGCTGTTCTCCAAACGGCGCGCGGCGATCGAGGAGGCGGCGCGGGAGCGGGGGTTCGACACGGCCGAGGATCGGGTCGCGGCGCAAGCCGCCGCGCACGGCACGCGGGCGCGCAAGGACCGGGAGACGCCGCTCTCCACCCTCGAGGCGGAATGGGAGCGTCAGCTGATCCAGGCCGGCTGGGCGCGGGCGGCGCTGTTCGAAGGGGTGCGGATCGCGGCGGACGATGTCCGCGCGGCCCGGCCGGGCCCGGCGGCCGGGCTGCTGCTGCGTCTGACCGAGGCCGGCCTTGCCGAGGCGCTGCCGATGCAGGCTGTGATGGAGGAGCGCGAGCTCGTGCGCCGGGTCGCGGAGGCGCTGCAATGCGACGCGGACGCCGATGTGGTCCTGGAGGAGGTGGAGCGGCTGCGCCGGGACGGCGGCGTGGTCGCGGTCGGGCGCTCAGCCGCGGGCGAGCCGGTCTACGCGACGCCCGGGATGGTCGCGGCAGAGCAGGGCCTGCTGCGCCACGCCTACGCCCGGCAGGACGAGCGCGACTTCGTCTCGGATGAGATCGTGACGCGGGTGCTGGCGGAGCGGCCGAGTCTGCGCACGGAGCAGCGGGCAGCGGTAAGGCACGCGTTGAACCGGGACGGGGTCAGCATAGTCGAGGGCAGCGCCGGCTCGGGCAAGTCGTACGCGATGGCCAGCGTCGCCGAGGCGGTGCGCGCCAGCGGCGGCGAGGTCTGGGTCGTGGCGCCGTCGTGGAAGGCGGTGGACGTGATCCGGACCGACACGGCGACCGCCGAGACGATGGCGCGGGCGGTGACCGGGTTCCTGAACCGGATCGAGAAGGGCGAGATCGCGCTGGGGCCGCGGACAGTGGTGATCGCGGATGAGGCCGGGATGATCGGCACGCGCGATCTCGCCGCGCTGGTCGAGGCCACGGGCACGGCCGGGGCGAAGCTGGTGCTGAGCGGCGACACGCGCCAGCTTGCGCCGGTGGTGGCGGGCGCACCGATGCGGTTGCTGGTGCGAGCGCTGGGGGCGGCCCGGATGGACGAGATCCAGCGGCAGCGCGGGCGCAGCGAGGTGGAGGGAGCGTGGATGCGGGCGGCGAGCATGGACTTCGCTGCCGGCCGGACCGCGAGCGCGCTGGAGGCGTACGACCGCGGCGGCGCGATCACCTGGGGGAGGGACCGTGAGGCCGCGATCCAGGCGCTGGTCGACGCTTACGCCGCGAGCAGGCTCGACCCTAAAGGGGCGCAGCGGTCGCGGGCGGTGCTGACCGGCTGGAACCGGGACGTGCGTGAGCTCAACGCGCGGATCCGCGACAGGCTTAAGCGCGACGGGCTGCTGCCGGAGGGGGAGGACGTCGAGATCGCCGCGATCCCACGCGGGGGCAACCGGGCCGAGGCGCTGACGCTGGCGGTCGGCGACGAGGTCATCTTCGGGGAGACCGTCGAGGTCGAGGATCAGACGATCCGCAACGCCGACCTCGCCCGGATCGAGGTGCTCTCCGGCGATCCGGCCGACCCGGTTATGACGCTGCGGCTCGCGAAGAACGAGGCACAGCTGAGCGCCCGGGCGAGTGCGCTGGTCGGGCGCCGCGAGCGGGGCGAGCCGCGGGTGCCGCGCCTGCAACACAGCTACGCCATGACTACCCATGCGGCACAGGGGGTCACGGTGGACGAGGCGCTCGTGGCCGAACTGCGCGGCACGGGCGCGGAGGCGACGTACGTGGCGATGACGCGGCACCGGCGCAGCGTGCGGCTGTTCGTCGACGCGGACCGGATCCGGGAGCGTCTGGAGGCGGCGCGCTCCGGCCTCAGACCGGAAGAGCGCGGCCTGCCGGGTAACCGCGCGGCCGTGCACCCGGATCTCGCCCCGATCAGCCACGGCGAGATCCGGCAGGCCTACCTGTCGGAGGCAGCGGGCAGCGCCGGCAAGGCGAACGCTGCCGACTACGCCGGGCCCGATCTGCGCGGCTGGTGCGGTGCGCCGGTCTGGTCACGCGACGTCCCCGTGCCGCCCCGCGGCAGGATGGGCCTGGAGCACGAGGGCGCTTGGCGAGAGGCCATCGCCGGGATCGCCCCACTTCCTGACCGTGAACCATCGCCGGTCGCCCAGGCGTTGCGGCAGCGCATGGGCGAGCGTCTGCGTGCGCCAGCCTACTACCCGATCCCGCGTCCAAACGGATCGGAACGGGCGATCTCGCGCGCGCTCGACGCATTGAGATGGAGGGACCGGTTCAGGCGATTGACTGCCATTCTGGGGCAGGGGCTGAGGCGCCAGGCCCAGGGTATCGCCGCGACGCTGCAGGTGGCGCTCCCACGCGGCGCCTCTGCCAATGACGCTATGATCGTGGCGCAAGCTCGGGTGCCACCAATAGACGAGCCGGTTAGCTCGTCCGCTGTCAAACGGTCGAAGACCAGACCGCCGTTATATAGAATATAATCCTATATAAGAAGATTTATCAAAAAATGGGCTCAATCATCGGACAGATCTAGAATAATAGACATACATACCTAGAAATTTGACAGCTTGTCAGCCGCGCGCAAACCTCCTCCTGGAGCGGACGCTCCAGCCATTGATTGGAGAGGCGAGATGACAAGGCTGATTGGGATAGACGTATATTCATTTAGTATTGAGGATGGATTTAACAACGTAAAAAGAGACTACGTTGTAGATTTGAACACCAAAATAAAGCACTTTCTATATAAATCAGGTATTTATATCAACTTGGATATAATAAAGATTGCTTACGATACAGGCAAAACTTATCACACACTGGAAAATGGTGTCGAGAAAGATCAAATACAATTAAGTAAAATCATCTTCTCTGACGGATCTGGTGTTTACACATCAACCGACACACTAGAAATGATCACAAAACTAGGAAATAACGGCTTAGATTAGGTCTTATCGGCGAATTATATCTTATAATTGCAATCATATTACCGCTAAATTGTCTCCCTCCCCCTTCGGAGGGGGACAGTTAAGCCTCGGTGACATGTCGCAATCGGAGCCAATTCTTGTTCGTCATCCTTCGCATAAAGGCAGAACACTGTTGGCGAATTGAGCGAGGCGGACCTATCGCTCGTCAAGCAGATTTCCGGCCGGAGGCCGCACATGCCGCTCCGTTAGCAACCTCTACCGTCTCTCTCGAAGACAACCCTCGGGTTGTGTAGGCCGGACGTCGCAAATTCACCCTTCTCCGACCTTCAAAGTTGGATGATAAACGTCAAATTTTTGCCCCTATGATTGTGGCCAGCGGTTCTTGTCCAATTGTAACCCAGCAATAGGACAAAGTTCCCTTAATTCGTCCCACTCCCTTATGGTTTCAGGGGCAAATCCTGCCGTTCCCGGCCTTGGGTGTAAGCGCACATGCACTCCCCGCTTGCCGGTATGCTCAAGCATGACCGCATCGCTAGAATAGCATTTCAAATTGAGCCAACCTTTTAGTGTTTCGAACCTAAATTCTCGGCCACGGTCTACTGCAAAAACTGTATAGGGAGAATTCGACTCATTTGGGGTAATGTCGAGCATGTTTCCGTCGGGGCTGAGCCATACGGCGTGATGTTGTGCCTCTACCGCGTGTTCTACATCCCACAGCGACCAACCAAAGACAATTTCGCCCTGCTTCCTGCTCTTCTGTGCGTAAACGTTGTACCAGCATCTACCTATCAAAAATCTTTGATCCACATTTTTGCATTTTACTTTAAAAGCTCTTATGTCCCCCAAGAGCTCCAAAAGTCGGAGGAGCCGAGGGTCATTGAGGTCGGCGGGTCTGGACATAATCGTATGATAGTTCATCGTATAGCGTGCCGATAGTGGTCGCGGATGTGTGATCATCATCCGGTCAACGCCTCGTCGGCACCGGCTTTGTCGAGATCCTGGCTCGTCATCGACGTGCCGGACATGCCCACCTGCTCGGCAGCGCGCTCCAGTTCATAGACCTTGACGCTCTCTTAGTCCCGAGCATTGGGTTACCCGTTCAATAGCGCCGAGCGAACGTTTCGGCGATTGTCGCCGAAGTGGGATGTCATAGAAGGAGGGGCCAACCCGCCGCTTCCTGCTCGTCTAGATGGTGTTGTTGGCCGAGCTAGAGGCTGGCATGATCGGGAGATGTGAAGGCCTCACCGCCGCTAAGGCCCACTGGATCATGCTGCCAGCCGGTACAAGAACTCTGCGGCGATTTACCAGGCTGGCGCACCACCAACCCGAGCGTGCGGACAACCAAGCCGAACAGGCGCGCCGCCGACCTACCCGGATTATTGCCGACGTTAAGGCAGCTGGCGCTACACCCCCTGCGAGAGATCGCGATTACCTTGTACAAGTGCCACATCTTTACGGCCCACGTCGGCAACCGTCTGCGGATCAGGTTTAAATAATAACATAAACATCAGCTGACTGAATTTCTTTCTATGTGTTCTCGCAGTAAAAGCGAAATTTCCGAGCTTATATCAGCCACTTCTTGGTCTTTACTGTTTGATGACGCCTCTAAAAACTTGAATGCAAGGTCGATCTCCTTCTTGCTAGAATAAATTACCTTGTTTTTATCGAAGAAAAGAAGCAATTCTTCTCTGGCTTCAGACGAACCATGATTAAGAATGTTAATTACAACGCTCAATGTTATGGGAGCATTGAGTTCGTTAAGCGCAAATAGCAAAGTTCCAGCATTTGGCGCTATGTCGGATCTATCTAGTAGATCTACTATGCTCCCGCTTGCATCTCTTGCGTTCAAATCGGCGAGGGCTAAGGCTGCTGCATTTCTAACGATTACAGATTTCGTATCTGTCAGTATACTGACAACAAACCATATCACCTCGGTTCGAAATTCTTCTTTGGTAAACTTTTGAATTTGCGATAGAGAGTCAACGATAGACCCTTCTGGCAACTGGTGCACAGATCTGTTTGATGGATAAAAAGAATGTTGGCGAAACTGAAGTAAATTCATGACCATTGGCTACTTCACTTTCGGGGATCCCGCCTCAATCCAGGCATCATACTCGCCCTGAACTTCTGTTCGCGAACGTATATCGTTTCCGCCGGCACGCCGCTTTCCGACGCGATGCCACCAGTCCCAAAAATCGTTGTTGGTAATACCATAACGTCGGTCTCTGCGGCCTTGCTTGCCGCCGCGCATCGCCGGTTGGTCGCCTTCCGCCATGTCGCACGCAATTCACGGATGCCTGACTCTGTTCTAGCAAAGGCGCTGCACACCCAACCACGAAATTTCTCGGAGCGTCTGAGCCTGCTGAAAATCTAATGTGAGGTAGAGGGTCGACGTAGTCCAGGCCTTACGAAAAAGGTGATGTAGGCGAGTTCGGCTAGAGCCGTGCCCTGGCGGGTTGAATCGGTTGGGGTAGGCGATCTGGCTGGCGTGTGATTCACTGGATGGGCGTGAATGGAGGATCGCCATGCCTTCAGCCCTGTCGGTCGATCTGCGCGAGCGTGTGGTCGCCGCGATTGAAGCGGGCGCCTCGCGGCGTCAGGCGGCCCAACGCTTCGGTGTCTGGGCGGCCAGCGCAGTCCGTTGGCACGAGCGCTTCCGACAGGACGGGCAGATCGCGCCCAAGCCCATGGGCGGCGACCGCAACTCGCAGCGTCTGGAAGCGCAGGCCGCCCTGATCCTTCGGCTCAACGAAGAACACCCGCTCTCCTTCCTGCGGGAGCTGCGCGATAGGCTCTCGGAATGCGGCGTCCGGGCCAGCACGAGCAGCCTGTCACGCTTCTTCGCCCGGCATGGGATCACCCGTAAAAAGGGGCTGTCCACGCGGCCGAGCAGGAGCGGTCGGATGTGAGGGCCGCGCGCGAGGACTGGTTCGATCGCCAACCCGACCTCGATCCGGATCGCCTGGTTTTCCTCGACGAGACGGCCGCCACGACGAAGATGGTCCGCCGTTATGGCCGTGCTCCCTGCGGTCAGCGCTGCCGGATCGCCGTGCCCCACGGACACTACAAGACCACCACCATCACCGCCGCCCTGCGCGCCACGGGACTGATCGCTAGGAGCGTCTTCGATGGAGCCACGAATGGAATGCGCTTCCGCGCCTACGTCACCGACATCCTGGCTCCGGTGCTGAGGCCCGGTGACACCGTCGTCCTCGACAATCTGAACGCCCACAAGGTCGCCGGGGTGCGCGAGGCCATCGAGGCGGTCGGCGCACGGGTTCTCTACCTTCCGCCCTACAGTCCCGACTTCAACCCGATCGAGCAGGTCTTTGCCAAGGTCAAAGCCCTCCTCCGAACGGCTGCGGCACGGACCGCCGCCGACCTCATCACCGCCATCGAGAACGCGTTCGCCGCCGTCCGACCGGATGAATGCCGAAACTACCTCACCGCTGCCGGATACGATGCCTATGAGCCAAGCTGAAAGGGTACGGCTCTAGAGGGGCGGCGCGCTGGGGAGTGCGATCGCGGCGCGCCGGAACGCGCTCTCCACCGCCGGGCGGACGTTGGCCAGCGCGATCCCGACGGCTTGCCGCTGCGCCGCCTTATCGGCCGCGAGCACGATCTGGACGAAGGTGATGTCGGCGCGCTCGACCGCCGCGCAGTCGAGCGTGAGGCGCGCCGCGCCGGCCAGCGCTGCCGTCAGCGTGTCCTGCAGCGACCGGACGGTCCGGATGGTGCAGTCGGGACCGAGCGTGAGGACAGGGGCCTCGGACATGCGGGTTCGTGATCTCGACGACAGACTTGCGGGGCGACGCGCCGCCGCGTTCGATTCAACACCGCCACGGGTAAATTCTTCCTGAATGTCCGGCCAATCGAGCGTGGTTGACGCCACTGCAGTCACAGAACAGGGCGGAGTTCTGCCGCGCGTTGAATAATCTTCTTCAGAAAATACTGCGGTCTGCGTATCCCGCTGCAGCCTTCGGTTGGGCGATAACACTTTCTTCAACGACGATCTTTAGCATCGCGCAGGCCCCGACCGTCGGAGTGCTGCTCGACCCGCGCGCATCGGTCGACGCCGAGAGACCCGCCCGCCGATGTCCTTCCAAGTCGCCCACGACATCCTCAGGCAGGTCCCGGCCCGGTTCCGCCGGCCCGAGATGCGGCCCGATGGCCAGCGCGGATCGGGCGGGGCGCCCGGCGCCGCGATCCCGGCCGCCCCGCTCCCGGAGGCGGCCGCGTCCAGCAGCGAGCCCGCACCGCCGCCCGCCGCAATGGCGGCCGCGCTGGCGCCCGCCGCGCACGCGGCCGATCTGCTGCAGGCCTGGCTCGGCCTCTCGGCGCAGCAGCGGACGCTGCTCGACGCCCTCATCGCCGAGCTCGGGATCGTCTCCGCCGACGTGGAGGCCAAGGTCCACGGCCTGTCTAACCGGTTTCAGAACATCGCCGCCGCGACCTGCGAGCAGTCGGAGATCGTCCGGGGGCTCGTCGCCTCGGTTCAGACCGTGCAGATCGACGGCAGGACCCTGCAGCTCGGCGATGTCGCCGCCGGCCTCGGCGAGACGCTCGCCGCCCTGATCGAGCGGATCACGCTGATGTCGTCCCGCGGGTCGACCCTCGCACAGGGGTTGGCGGGGGTGCTCGAGGGCCTGGCGTCGGTCGAGGGCAGCGTCGCGCAGATCGAACGGATCAACCGCCAGACCAATCTCCTCGCCCTGAACGCCAAGATCGAGGCCGCCCGGGCCGGCGCCAGCGGCGCGGCCTTCGCGGTGGTCGCCGACGAGGTGCGCGGCCTCGCCACGACCATCAACGCGCTGTCGGACGTGATCAAGCAGCAGATCGGCACCATGGCGGCCGGCCTGCGCGGCAGCCATGCCCTGCTGGGCGACATCGCGGCGATCGACATGTCCGAGGAGAGCCGCACCGCCGAGACGCGCGTCCGCATGGTGATGCGGGCGCTGGTCGAGCAGAACGCCCAGGTCGCGGGCATCCTGCAGCAGACCGCCGAGACCACGCAGGCCATCACGCAGGACGTGTCGGCGGCGATCGTGGCGATGCAGTTCCAGGACCGGGCCAAGCAGCGCATCCAGAACGTCGAGGGCCTGCTGCGCTCGGCCGG
>NZ_JBQEPK010000058.1:0-27851 GCF_052045615.1 Methylobacterium sp. 22177
GCTGGACCGGGGCGAGCCGGCCCGGATCAGCCTGACGCCCGCCACCTGGGCGACGATCGTGTCGGTGAACCGGCGGGTCAACAAGGCGGTCGAGCCGATGACCGACCAGGACCACCTGCACGTGGCCGACCGCTGGGACCTGGCCGAGGACGGCATCGGCGACTGCGAGGACTTCCAGCTGCTCAAGCGCCACATGCTGGCCGAGGCCGGGCTGCCGCGCCGCGCGATGCGCATGACCGTGGTGATCGACGAGAAGGGCGAGGGCCACGCCGTGCTGACGCTCATCACCGACCGGGGCGACCTCGTCCTCGACAACAAGACCAACGCCATCCTGCCCTGGCACAAGACCGGCTACGTCTTCATCAAGCGCGAGAGCCAGGACGCCGTCGCCTGGGTCTCCCTCGGCGGCGTCACCTCTCCGGTCACCACCGCCAACCGGTGAGCAAGGCACGCGGCCGGCGGTGGAACCCAGGCCGCCGGCGCCGCGCCTTAACGGATTGCTAACCGTGCGGCGCCACTCTGTCGGGGGACGGAGTGCCTGAACGATGCCGCGAGCCCGCAACGTGACGCCGGTCCCGCTTCTCGCGGCCGTCCTCGTCGCCGCCGCCTGCGGCACCGCGCGGGCCGCGAGCGAGACCGAACTCCGCCACGCCGCGTGGCGCGACTGCGTCAGCCGCAACTTTGACATCCAGGCCGCGCTGACCGACCGGGATCTCGCCGCCGACGCCGCCTTCCGGGCCTGCCGGACCGCCGAGGACGCCTATCTCGCGACCCTCGCAGCCTCGCCGCTCCTCGACGGCGACGACGTCGTCCGCGCCCGGCCGCTCCTCGCCGGCCGGATCCGGGCTTGGCTGGTGGGCGATCGCGGCTGACCCAGCGGCCCCCCGGGCCGCGCGACGTTCCGGGTCGCGGCAGCAACGATCCGCCGCACGGCACTGGCAGGGTGCCAGGGCGAGAGGCCGCCCGCCTAGGCTTTGAGCCGGGCCTTGATCCGCCGGGTCAGGCCGTCGCGGACGTCGCGGTAGGCGTCGAGGCGCTGCTCGCGGGAGGCGTCCTGAACCAGGGTCGGGTCGGGGGTCGGCCAGTACTCGACATCGGCCGCGAGCGTGTGGGTCAGGTCCAGGGCCCGGTGATGCGCCTCCGGCGCGAGGGTGATGATCAGGTCGAAGTTCAGACCCTCCCAGTCCTCGAGTTCCTCCACGGTGCGCGGCCGGTGCCGGCTCGCGTCGATCCCGACCTCGTCGAGCGCCGCGATCATGAACGGGTCGGTGGGCTCGCCGGATCGTACCCCGGCCGACTGCACGTAGGTGGACTTGCCGAAATAAGCGCGCGCGATCGCCTCCGCCGCCACGGAGCGCACGGCGTTGTAGTTGCACATGAACAGGACGGACTGCACCCGCCGCTTCTTCGGGGAAGCGTCGGGAGGAGGCTCGGGAGCGGGCTCAGCCATCGCCGGTCGGCGCGGAGGGCGCCTAGCCCTTCCAGTGCAGCGCGAAGATCAGGGTGAACAGGCGGCGCGCCGTGTCGTGGTCGAGGTCCACCTTCCCCTCGAGCCGCTGCTTGAGCGTCTCGGACGCCTCGTTGTGCAGTCCGCGCCGACCCATGTCGATCGCCTCGATCTGCGACGGCGAGGCGGTGCGGATCGCGTTGTAGTAGCTCTCGCAGATCATCTCGTAGTCGCGGATCACCCGCCGGAACGGCGTCAGCGACAGGAGGTGCGTCATCACCGGCTCACCGTCCACCGTGGCGATGGCGAAGGACAGCTTGTTCTCGACGAGGCCGAGCGTCAGCGCGTAGGGCCCCTCCCGACCGGGAATCGTGAAGGAATTGTCCTCCAGGATGTCGAACAGCGCGATCGCCCGCTCGTGCTCCTGATCCGGATTGCCGCGGGCGATGGACGCCTCGTCCAGGCTCACCTTCGCGAGGCGGTTCGGCCCGCGCTGCTTCTCCGCCATCCCCAAAACCTCACAGGTTCAACCGGATCGCGACGGAGCGGGCATGCCCCTCCAGGCCCTCGGACCGGCCGAGGTTTATCGCCGCCGGGCCGAGCGCCCGCAAGCTCTCCGGCGTGCAGGCGAGGATCGTCGTCCGCTTCATGAAGTCGAGCACGCCCAGCCCGGACGAGAACCGGGCCGAGCGGGCCGTCGGCAGGACGTGGTTGGGGCCGCCGACATAGTCGCCGATCGCCTCCGGCGTGTGCGAGCCGAGGAAGATCGCGCCGGCATTGCGGACCTTGGCGGCGAGCGCCTCCGCGTCCTGCGTCTCGATCTCCAGGTGCTCGGGTGCGAGGCGGTCCACCAGCGGCACGGCCTCGTCGAAGGTGCGGACCCGGATGATCGCGCCGTAATCGCGCCAGCTCGCCCGGGCGATCTCCTGGCGGGGCAGGGTGGTCAGCGCGCGCTCGACCGCCTCCTCGACGGCCCCGGCGAGTTCGGCGCTGTCGGTGATCAGGATCGCCTGGGCGGCCACGTCGTGCTCGGCCTGGGCCAGCAGGTCGGCGGCGATCCAGTCGGGGTTGGCGTGGCCGTCCGCCAGGATCAGCACCTCGGAGGGGCCGGCGATCATGTCGATCCCGACCTGGCCGAAGACCCGGCGCTTGGCCGCCGCCACCCAGGCATTGCCCGGTCCGACGACCTTGGCCACGGGGGCGATGGTGGCGGTCCCGTAGGCGAGGGCCGCGACCGCCTGGGCACCGCCCACCCGGTAGACCTCGTGGACGCCGGCGAGCTGCGCGGCGGCCAGGACCAGCGGGTTCATCTGGCCGTCCGGTGTGGGCACCACCATGACGAGCCGCGGCACGCCCGCGACGCGCGCCGGCAGCGCGTTCATCAGCACCGAGGAGGGATAGCTCGCGGTGCCGCCCGGTACGTAGAGGCCGACCGATTCCAGCGCGGTCCAGCGCCATCCGGCCGTGACGCCGAGGGCGTCCGTGGCCCGGTGATCTTCGGGCCGCTGGGCCCGGTGGAAGCTCTCGATCCGCTCGGCGGCGAGGCGCAGCGCCTCCAGGGAATCCGGCGGGCAGGCCGCGACCGCCGCGGCCATCTCCGCGTCCGTGACCCGCAGCTGCGCCGCCGAGAAATCGGCGCCGAGCCGGTCGAAGCGCCGGGTGAAATCGACCAGCGCGTCGTCGCCCCGGGTGACGACGTCGGCGATGATGCCGCGCACGGCCTCGTCCACGTCCTCGGCGATCTCGCGCTTCACCGTCAGGAGGTGCGCGAAGGCGGCGGCAAAATTCGGATCGCTGCTGTCGAGCCGGACCATCGGGAAGCCTTCTGTCTCGCGTCAGGCCGCCGGGCCGGCGGCCGTATCGGTGTCGATGTCGTGTCCGGGACGGGTGGCCGATTCCCAGACCGGGCCGAGATCCTTCATCCGGACCTCGATGCACTCGACCTCCAGCCGCAGGGCCGCGCCGCCGGAGAAGACGAGGTCGATATGCCCGGAAGGCGCGTCCGTCGGCTCGAAGGTGAGGGCGAGCAGGCTCATGGGCGTGGCGTCGTCCGGCTTCAGGCCGCGACTCTTCACGCCCAGCACGCGCTCGACATGCAGGCCGGCGAGGCGGCGGCGCGGCGGGACGTTCGGCGTCCAGTCGAAGCGGCGCACGGCCATGAGGAAGCGCTGCTCGCCCGCGAGGTAGGTCAGGTCCTGCGGCCGCAGGATCGCGTCCTGCAGATGGGCCGAGATCACGGTCAGGTCCTCGGTGTCGAGGGCGGCGAGCCTGAGCAGCTCCATGCAGATGGTCCTCGGGGGATACGGGGCGCGGATCGGGCGGCGCGGGCCGGTCCGCGGCACGGCGTAGGTAGCGGCGCGGCCCCGATCGGGCAACGGCTGGTCTGGGGATCGCGATCCCGGTCGAGCACAGGCTCGGCCCAGCGTCGCCGTTTAGACGCGCTGGCGGACGAGCCGAGGCAGGGTCTCATATGGCCGCACTCACCGAGCGCGCGGTTCTGGCGGTGCTGACCATCGGGCTGCAGGCGGTCGGATCCGCCTCCGCGCAGGTCGGCCCGGACGCGCGGCCCTACATCTACGGCCGCCCGGCGCCGGATCGGGATGTCTACGCACCGCCACCGCCCGGCGGGCGCCCGCCGCCTCCGCCGGCGGATGACGGGTATGGCTGGCGTCCACCCCCGCCGCCGCCACTCGACGATGCGTATGACAGGCGCGGCCCGCGCTGGCGCGGCGATTTCGGGCGCCGGTGGGACGACAGCGTCTGCGTGACGGCCCGCGGCACCTGCACGGTGCGCCCGGCCCCTCCCGATGCGCCCTGCGGCTGCGATATTCCCGGCTTCGGCTACAAGCGCGGGCAGATCGAGGATTGAGCCCGACGGCCGTCGGGCGCGATCGACGGCGATGGGCGGCCACGGCCGCGTTCGGACGCCGCGCGCGGCGGGACCGCGGCAGCCCCGCGCCGCATTGCCGGGGCGGGTAGGAGCGGCGGTACACCCTTCGCGGCGCGGGCGACCGCGCCGAGCAGGTCGTGGTCCATGCCCGGGCTTCGTGGGCGGTCGCCGGCGCTCACGAAGGCCGCGCAGCCCCGGTCGGTGCGCCGCCGGGGCTCCGTGCTGAGCCGGACTTGCGGCCGCCGCAGGCGCCGCGCAGCCCCGGCCGGTGCGGACCGAGCGCTGCCGTTCAGGCCCGGACGCGCTCGATCTGCGCGCCGCAGCGGCCGAGTTTGGCCTCCAGCGCCTCGAAGCCGCGGTCGAGATGGTAGACCCGGTTGATCTGGGTCTCGCCCTCGGCGGCGAGGCCCGCGATGACCAGGGAGACCGAGGCGCGCAGATCGGTCGCCATCACGGGGGCGCCCTTCAGCCGGTCCACGCCCTCGACGATGGCGAGATCGCCCTCGAGGCGGATCTTCGCGCCGAGGCGGGCCAGCTCCTGCACGTGCATGAACCGGTTCTCGAAGATGGTCTCGCGGATGTGCGACTGGCCCTTGGCCAGCGTCATCAGCGCCATGAACTGCGCCTGGAGATCCGTGGGGAAGCCCGGGAACGGGTCGGTGGTGATGTCCACCGCCGCGATGCCGCCGCCGTTGCGGCGCACGCGGATCCCGCCCTCGACCTGGGTGATCTCCGCGCCCGTGGTCGACAGGACGTCGAGGGCCGAGTGCAGCAGGTCGGCCCGCGTATCCTTGAGCACGACGTCGCCGCCGGCCATCGCCACCGCCATCGCGTAGGTGCCGGTCTCGATCCGGTCGGGCAGGACCTCGTGGCGGGCGCCGTTCAGGCGGGCCACGCCCTCGATCTCGATGCGCGGCGTGCCGGCGCCGCGGATCTTGGCGCCCATCTTGTTCAGACACTCCGCGAGGTCGACCACCTCCGGCTCGCGGGCGGCGTTCTCGAGCACCGTGGTCCCGTAGGCGAGGGCGGCGGCCATCAGCGCCACGTGGGTGCCGCCCACCGTCACCTTCGGGAAGGCGATCTCGGCGCCGCGCAGCCCGTTCTTGGTCCTGGCGACGACGTAGCCGGCGTCGATCTCGATCTCGGCCCCGAGCCGCTCCAGCGCCATGATCAGCAGGTCCACCGGGCGGGTGCCGATGGCGCAGCCGCCCGGCAGCGACACCTTGGCCTCGCCGAACCGGGCGAGCAGCGGCGCGACCACCCAGAAGCTCGCCCGCATGGTCGAGACCAGCTCGTAGGGTGCCGTGGTGTCGATGACGTTCGAGGCGGTGAGCCGGATCGTCTGGCCCGTCTCGGTGGTCTGACCGGGGCGCTTGCCCACGACCATGTGGTCCACGCCGTGATTGCCGAGGATCCGCGTCAGCGCGGCGATGTCGGCGAGCCGCGGCACGTTGATCAGCTCCAGCGTCTCGCCGGTCAGCAGGCTCGCGATCATCAGCGGCAGCGCCGCGTTCTTGGCCCCCGAGATCGGGATCACGCCGTTGAGCGGCGCGCCGCCGGTGATGTGGATGCGGTCCATCGTGTGTCCTCGGGCGGCGCATCCGCGAGGACGCGCGGCCGACCGTGCTGATCGCGGGCGCGGCAGCGCCCAGGCTTGGCCGTGCCCTATAGACCGGATTTGTCGGAATCAGGACCGCTTCCGTCGGATTCGCGCGTGCAGGACTGGTCCGCGCCCGGTGACGGTCTCGCCTCGGCCCGTCCGCGGTCCTGCGCCTTGCGGCGGCGCAGGTTCTGGCGCAGCGCGGCCTTGAGGCGCTCCGCGCGCTCGTCCTTGGAGCCCGTCATGGCGCGACCCTTGGTCGCCGCAAGGTCGGGGCGGAGCGACCCCCGCCGGATGAGCCATCTGCGGATGGTGACATGAGCTGTTGCAGGGGGCAGGAGCCAAATTCGGATCGGAAGATCCTGCCGGACGCTAGCGGGTTCACGCGGGCCTCTCAACGGATGCAACGCTGCGATGTCGGAACCTTACCTTGAACCAGTTCCAGATCCGCGCGTATCTTGCGGCCCTCACGCGAAGGACTGGACCGAGGCCGGACCTCGATCGCGGGCCTGAGATGCCGCCTCGGCGGTGTCGCCCGCGCGGCCGAATACGCGAAGGACGCTCGATGACCGTCACCCGGATGCCCAGCACGATGCTCGCCCAAGCGGGATCGACGCGCGCCGGATCCGGCTACGAGCGCTACTTCCGCGGGGCCCTGGATCAGCTGCACGGCGAGCGGCGCTACCGGGTCTTCGCCGACATCGAGCGGATTTCGGGCCGTTTCCCGACGGCCAAGTGGCGCCAGCCCGAGGGCAAGACCACCGAGATCACGGTGTGGTGCTCCAACGACTACCTCGGCATGGGCCAGCACAAGGAGGTCGTGGCGGCCATGACCGAGACCGCCGCCCGCTGCGGCGTCGGCGCCGGCGGCACCCGCAACATCGCCGGCAACACCTCGCCGCTGGTCGATCTGGAGCGCGAGCTCGCCGACCTGCACGGCAAGGAGGCCGGCCTCGTCTTCACCTCCGGCTACGTCTCGAACCAGGCCGGCATCTCGACCATCGCCAAGCTGATCCCCGACTGCCTGATCCTGTCGGACGCCTTCAACCACAACTCGATGATCGAGGGCGTGCGCCATTCCGGCTGCGCGAAGAGGATCTTCCGCCACAACGATCTCCAGCACCTGGAGGAGCTGCTCCGGGAGGCCGGCGACCGGCCCAAGCTGATCGTGTTCGAGTCGGTCTACTCGATGGACGGCGACGTGGCGCCGATCGGCGAGATCTGCGACCTCGCCGACCGCTACGGGGCGATGACCTACCTCGACGAGGTCCACGCCGTCGGCCTCTACGGCCCGCGCGGCGGCGGCATCGCCGAGCGCGACGGCGTCATGCACCGGGTCGACGTGATCGAGGGGACGCTGGCCAAGGGCTTCGGCTGCGTGGGCGGCTACATCACGGCTTCGGCGGCGATCTGCGACGCGGTGCGCAGCTTCGCGCCGGGCTTCATCTTCACGACGGCGCTGCCGCCTGCCGTGGCGGCGGCGGCGCGGGCGTCGGTGCGGTATCTCAAGCGCTCGGGCGCGGAGCGGGAGGCGCACCAGCGCCAGGCGGCGGCCACCAAGGCGGCGCTGCGCGCGGCGGGCCTGCCGGTCCTGGAGACGGAGACGCACATCGTGCCGGTGATGGTGGGCGATGCCGAGCTGTGCAAGGCGGCGGCCGACCATCTTCTGGAGCACCACGCGATCTACATCCAGCCGATCAACTACCCGACGGTGCCGCGCGGGACCGAGCGCCTGCGGATCACGCCGTCGCCCTTCCACGACGCGGCGCATATCGAGCGCCTGGCTGCGGCGCTGACGGAGACCTGGGAGGCGCTGGACCTGCCCCGCGCCGGCACGGTGTTCGTCGAGGCGGCGGAGTAGGATCCGCGCCGCCTCTCCCCGAGAGGCGGTGCTGCGGGCGCCCGCTTCCGCGAAGGGGGCGAAGCAACCCGGGGGGCCCGTTCACCGACGGCCTGCTGCCCTGGATTGCGTCGCTCCGCCCGCGGAGACGGGCGCGACGGCGTTCTGACACCGGCCTCGACCCCGCGGCTCGGCGCTGAGGCGGCCGCCCGCACCGCTCCCATGTCCCGACCCCATCTCGTCTTTTCCGGCGCCGACCTGTAACGACGGCCTCGATCCTCACCCGCGAAAAGTCCGCCCATGATCTCCTCCCCGCTCATGACCGTGATGGTCGATGCCGTGCGCAAGGCCGCGCGCGGCCTGCGCCGCGACTTCGGCGAGGTCGAGAACCTGCAGGTCTCGCGCAAAGGTCCGGGCGACTTCGTCTCCGCGGCCGACCGCAAGGCCGAGGAGGTGCTGCGCGACGCCCTCATGAAGGCGCGTCCGGGCTACGGCCTCGTGCTGGAGGAGAACGGGATCATCGAGGGGACCGACAAGAGCCACACGTGGCACATCGACCCTCTCGACGGCACGTCGAACTTCCTGCACGGCGTGCCGCATTTCGCGGTCTCGGTCGGTCTCGAGCGCGAGGGCCAGATCGTGGCCGGCGCGATCTTCGACCCGATCAAGGACGAGCTGTTCGTCGCCGAGCGCGGCAAGGGCGCCTATCTCAACAACCGGCGCCTGCGCGTCTCCGGCCGCCAGGACATGGCGGACGCGCTGGTGGGCTACGGCACGCCCTATCTCGGTCGCGGCAGCCATCCGCGCCTCCTGCGCGAACTCGGCGCCGTGATGGCGGTGGCCGGCGGCACCCGCCGGATGGGCTCGGCGGCCCTCGACATGGCCTACGTCGCCTGCGGCCGCCTCGACGCCTACTGGGAGCGCGATCTCCAGACCTACGACTTCGCCGCCGGCGTGATCCTGGTGCGCGAGGCGGGCGGCTTCGTGACCTCGGCGGACGGCGCGGCCGAACCCCTGGCCCCGCGCTCGGTGGCCTGCGGCAACGAGGGGCTGCACCGGGACCTCGTCGCCATCCTCAAGAAGGTCCAGGCGGCCTGAGCCGCCGCGAACTGGTCAGGGCGCCGAGCTTCTGCTTTAAGCCCGCGGTTCTCCACGGAAGGCCGAACGCATGGAAGCCCGCCGCCACGTCGCGCTGAAGGAATCGGTCCGCTCGATTCCCGATTACCCGAAGCCGGGGATCATCTTCCGCGACATCACCACGCTGCTGAGCGACCCGCGCGCCTTCCGGCGGGCGGTCGACGCCCTGGTGCACCCCTACGCCGGCGGACAGATCCACCAAGTGGCCGGCATCGAGGCGCGGGGCTTCATCCTGGGCGGGGCCATCGCCCACCAGCTCTCCTGCGGCTTCGTGCCGATCCGCAAGAAGGGCAAGCTGCCCCACAAGACCGTGTCGATGGCCTACGCCCTCGAGTACGGGACCGACGAGATCGAGATCCACGTCGACGCCGTCCGGCCGGGCGACAAGGTGCTGCTGGTCGACGACCTGATCGCCACCGGCGGCACGGCGATCGCGGCCGTGAACCTGCTCCAGAAGATCGGCGCCGAGATCGTGGCCGCCTGCTTCGTCATCGACCTGCCCGAGATCGGCGGCGCGCAGCGCCTGCGCGACCTGGGCGTCGAGGTGCGCACCCTCATGCAGTTCGAGGGTCATTAGGGCCCGCGAAACGTTGACTTCGCGGGGCCCATCCGCCATAAGCCCGCCACTCGCGACGTGGCGCCCCGCATGGGCGCCCTTCGTGTTTGCAGACAACCAGGACGCGTGGAGGTCGGGTGCAGCATCAGCTGCCCGCGAGCGCGCCTCGACCTTTGAAGGCTCTGAGCCATGAAGAGAACCTACCAGCCGAGCAAGCTCGTCCGTAAGCGCCGTCACGGGTTCCGTGCGCGCATGGCCACCGCCGGCGGCCGCAAGGTCATCGCGCGCCGTCGCGCCCATGGCCGCAAGCGCCTGTCGGCCTGAGGCCTGATCCTCGCCGGCGCGGACGCCCCGGGCATCCGCGCCACGAGGCAAGTGGTATCGGCCGGGATCGAACCATCGATGGCGACGATCGAGCGGCTCAAGAAACGACCCGACTTCCTGGCGGCGGCCGAGGGACGTCGCTTCCACACCGAGCGGATGACCGCGCAGGGGCGTCTTCGGAACCCGGACGCTTGTCCCGGCCTCCGTCTCGGGTTCACCATCACCAAGCGTGTCGGTCACGCGACGGAGCGCAACCGCATCCGGCGCCGCCTCCGCGCGGCCCTGAGCGTGGTCGCGTCCGACCTGCCGGGCGAGCTCGCGGGCCTTCCGGCCGACATCGTGCTGATCGCCCGCCGTCCCGCCCTGGAAGCCGCCTTCGAGACCCTCACCGAGGATCTGCGTCGCGCGATTCCCGCGGTGACCCGCCCGGCGGCGGCCCGCGGGGACAGGCCCTCCGGCCGGTCCGGTGGCCGGCGCTCCGGGCCGACCCCCGACAAGACCCTATCTCAGACGTCCTCTCTCCCGCACGAAGCCGGCCGCGCCTCCGCGCAGGCGGCCCCGACCGGCGGAGCCGACATCGGCCCGTCGCAGGGGTGCGACAGAGATCCCCGAATCACAGGCGCGCGCAGGTCCTCCGGGGCCGGCGACGCTCCTGTTGCCACTCCGAACGCGTGCGGCGGTGTCCCTGATGGGCAATGACAAGACGAACATGTTCGTGGCCATCGGCCTGTCGCTGCTGGTGCTGCTCGGGTGGCAGTACTTCGTGGCCGGCCCGCGCATGGAGCAGCAGCGCCAGATCGAGGCGCAGAACAAGGCCGCGCAGCAGCAGCCCCCGGGCGTGACCCCGGACGGCGTGCCCTCGCCGTCCCCGAAGGAGGGCGGCCCGGCCGCGCCCGCGCCCGGCACGCTGCCGACCGCCCAGGGCGGCCCGGTCTCCCGCGAGGCGGCGCTGGCCCGCTCGCCGCGCGTGCGGATCGAGACCCCGGCGCTCTCGGGCTCGATCGCCCTGAAGGGCGGCCGCGTCGACGACGTCTCGCTCAAGAACTACCACGAGACCATCGACCCCAAGAGCCCCGAGATCGTGCTGTTCTCGCCGGCCGGGACCGAGACGCCCTACTACGCCGAGTTCGGCTGGGTCGGCGCCAATGCCGGTCCGCTGCCGACCAACGACACCCTGTGGACCAGCGACGGCAAGACGCTCTCGCCCGGCATGCCCGTGACCCTGACCTGGGACAACGGCGCCGGCCTCGTCTTCAAGCGGATCATCGCGGTCGACGACAAGTACATGTTCACGATCCGCGACGAGGTCGAGAACAAGGGCTCGGGCGCGATCACGCTGTACCCGTACAGCCTCGTCTCCCGCTGGGGTAAGCCGCACACCCAGGGCTACTACGTCCTGCACGAGGGCATGATCGGCTATCTGGGCAACGACGGCCTGCAGGAATTCACCTACGACAAGCTCGCCAAGGAGGGCGCCTACGGCGGTGCCAACACCAAGGGCAAGGCCTGGAGCGGCGTGACCGGCGGCTTCGTCGGCATCACCGACAAGTACTGGGCGGCGGCCGCGATCCCCGATCAGGACACGCCCTACACCGGCGCCTTCACCGACCGGACCGACGGTGCCACCAACGTCTACCAGGCGAGCGTGCGCGGCGACGCCGTGAACCTCGCGGCGGGTGCCTCGGCCACCGCGACGCAGCGGCTGTTCGCGGGCGCCAAGGAAGTCAACGTCATCAACAACTACGAGAAGGACCTCGGCATCAAGCACTTCGATCTGATGATCGACTGGGGCTGGTTCTTCTTCATCACCAAGCCGATGTTCCGGGCGCTGGACTTCTTCTACCACCTGTTCGGCAACTTCGGCGTCTCGATCCTGGTGGTGACCTTCTGCCTGAAGCTGCTGTTCCTGCCGATCGCGAACCGGTCCTACGTCTCCATGGCCAAGATGAAGGCCGTGCAGCCGGAGATGGCCGCCATCCGCGAGCGGTACAAGGACGACCGCATGAAGCAGCAGCAGGCCACGATGGAGCTGTACAAGAAGGAGAAGATCAACCCGGTCGCCGGCTGCTGGCCGGTGCTGATCCAGATCCCGGTCTTCTTCGCGCTCTACAAGGTCCTGTTCATCACCATCGAGATGCGCCACGCGCCGTTCTTCGGCTGGATCCGCGACCTCGCGGCGCCGGATCCGACGAGCATCGTGAACCTGTTCGGCCTGCTGCCGTTCCCGGCGCCCGATTTCGTGCACCTGGGCGTCTGGCCGATCATCATGGGCATCACGATGTTCGTGCAGATGAAGATGAATCCCGCGCCGCCGGACCCGGTCCAGGCGCAGATCTTCACCTTCATGCCGATCGTGTTCACCTTCATGCTAGGCTCGTTCCCCGCTGGCCTCGTGATCTACTGGGCCTGGAACAACACCCTGTCGGTGATCCAGCAGTACGTCATCATGCGCCGCAACGGCGTGAAGGTGGAGTTGTGGGACAACCTGCGATCGACGTTCCGCCGCGGCAACGGCACCAAGGCGGCCGCCACCAAGAGCTGACAGGCGACACGCCGTGACCGACACCAACGACGACGCGGCCGACCTCGCCGAGGCCGGCCGCCTTCTCTTCGCCGGCGCCGCCGACTTCTACGCGGCCGCCCAGACCCTCGACCGTCTGCCCCCGATGGAGGGCGTCGAGATCGCCTTCGCGGGCCGCTCGAACGTCGGCAAGTCGAGCCTGATCAACGCGCTGACCGGGCGGAACACCCTGGCGCGGACCTCGCACACGCCGGGGCGGACGCAGCAGCTCAACTTCTTCCGGATCGGCGAGCGCCTGTCGCTGGTCGACATGCCCGGCTACGGCTACGCCGCCGTCGAGAAGGCCAAGGTCGAGGCGTGGACCCGTCTGATCCATTCCTACCTCAAGGGCCGCACCAACCTGGCCCGGGTCTTCATGCTCATCGACGCCCGGCACGGCTTCAAGTCGATCGACACCGACGTGCTCGACGGCCTCGACAAGGCCGCGGTGAGCTACCAGGTCGTTCTGACCAAGGGCGATTCCCTCAAGAAGGGCGAGGTCGCCAGCCGCATCGCCGGGATCGAGGCGGGTCTCGCCAAGCGTCCGGCCGCCTACCCGCAGGTGATCCTCACCTCGAGCCGGGACGATTCCGGCGTGCCGGATCTGCGCGCGGCCATCGCCAAGCTCCTGGTGGAGCGCGGCGCGTGAGACTCGCGGGGATCGACCGCGCGCTCGCGGCGCTCGCCGGCCTCGCCGGGCTGCTCGGCGTCGCGCTGAGCGCCGCCGCGGCGCACATCCCCGGGGCGGATTCGCTGAAGACGGCGGCGCAGTTCCTGCTGTTCCACGCCCCCGCGATCCTGGCGCTGGTCGGCTTCGGGGCCTCGGGCCTCGCCCGGGCCGGTCTCGCGCGCGTCGCGGCCGGACTCCTGGTCGCCGGCCTGATCCTGTTCTGCGGCGACCTCTCGGTGCGCGCTTGGCTCCAGCACGCGCTCTTCCCGATGGCTGCGCCGACGGGCGGCTTCGCCCTGATGGCCGGGTGGCTCGTGGGGATCCTCTGCGCACTGGTGCCTGCGCGACGCGCGGCCTGAGATCAGTCCCGGGCCTCGACGAAGCCGGAGGCGTCGCGCCGGCCGCCGCGGCGGTGCGTCCGAGCCTCAGCCCGCCCGCACCTGCAGGAAGTCCAGGGCCGGTCCCTGCGCGTCCGAGAAGATCCCGGCGGTGAGCGCGCCGCCGTAGACGGCCGCGGTGTCGAGGTTGGTACGGAACCGGCGCACCTCCGGGCGCCCGCTCCGTTGCGGCGTGTGGCCGTGGACCACGTGCCGTCCGAAATCGTGGTCGCCCTCGAGAAACGGGTCGCGGATCCACAGGCGATCGTGCGCGTCCGAATCGCGGGCGTCCGCGCCGGGCCGCAGGCCGGCATGCACGTACCAGTGGGCGCCGTCACCGTGCAGCGTCGGGAGCGCCTCGATCCAGTCGAGGGTGTCCCGGGGAAGGCCGGCGGGGTCCCGCGCGCCGAACGCGTCGAGCGTCGCCTCGCCGCCGTTGTACATCCAGTGCGCGGCCGCGCTTCCCGTCTGGAGCGCGTCGAGCAGCATCCGCTCGTGATTGCCCATCAGGCAGACGACGCGCTCGGGCTCGGCCCAGTTCAGGCGGCTCACGGTGCGGAGCACCGCGGCGCTGTCCGGACCGCGGTCGATGTAGTCCCCGAGGAAGACCAGCCGGTGGGGACGGTCGCCGGCATGGCCGGCGATCCGCTCCAGCAGCGCGTCGAGCAGGGCGGCGCAGCCGTGGACGTCGCCGATCGCGTAGGTGAGGGGGCCCGAATCCATCGCGCCATCGTCCACCGCGGCGTCGCGCTCCGCAAGGCCACCCGGGTGGGCGCGCTACGCCGCGAGGGCGCGCATCTCCGCGATCAGGTCCGACTTGCCCTCGAAGCCGATGCCCGGCAGGTCCGGCATGGTGATGTGGCCGTCCTCGACCCGCACCCCGTCGGGAAAGCCGCCGTAGGGCTGGAAGAGATCCGGGTAGCTCTCGTTGCCGCCGAGGCCGAGGCCGGCCGCGATGTTGAGCGACATCTGGTGCCCGCCATGCGGGATGCAGCGAGAGGCCGACCAGCCGAACTCGGCCAGCACGTCGAGGGTGCGCAGGTACTCCACCAGCCCGTACGACAGGGCGCAGTCGAACTGCAGCCAGTCGCGGTCGGGCCGCATGTTGCCGTAGCGCAGGAGATTGCGCGCATCCTGGTGCGAGAACAGGTTCTCGCCGGTGGCCATCGGCCCGGGATAGTAGGGCGCGAGCGCCGCCTGGAGCGCGTAGTCGAGCGGGTCGCCCGCCTCCTCGTACCAGAACAGCGGGTACTGCCGCAGCATCCGTGCGTACGCGATGGCGGTCTCGAGATCGAAGCGGCCGTTGGCGTCGACCGCGAGACGTCCCCGTCCGCCGATCTCGGCGAGCACGGCCTCGATCCGGCGCCGGTCCGCGTCGATCGGCGCGCCACCGATCTTCATCTTCACGACCGTGTAGCCGCGGTCGAGATAGCCGCGCATCTCGGCGCGGAGGGCGGAATCGTCCTTTCCGGGATAGTAGTAGCCGCCCGCCGCGTAGACGAAGACCCGCGGGTCGGCGGCGACGCCCTTCCGCTCGGCGAGCATCCGGAACAGCGGCTTCCCGGCGATCTTCGCCGCCGCATCCCAGATCGCCATGTCGAGGGTGCCCACCGCCACCGAGCGCTCGCCGTGGCCGCCCGGCTTCTCGTTGCGCATCATCGCGGCCCAGACCCGGTGCGGATCGAGGTTGTCGCCCGCCTCCGTCAGGAGGCTCGCCGGATCGGCCTCCAGGATCCGGTCGCGGAAGCGCTCGCGGATCAGGCCGCCCTGGCCGCAGCGGCCGTTCGAGTTGAAGCCGTAGCCGACGACCCGCCGGCCGTCGCGCACCGCGTCGGTGACCACAGCGACGAGGCTCGTGGTCATCTTCGAGAAGTCGATGTAGGCGTTGCGGATCGGCGAGGCGATCGGCTTGGTGACCTCGCGGACGTCGACGATGCGCATGGCTGTCCTCCCGGTGTGTCCCGGTGCCGTAGCGCCGCCCGCACCCGGGCAGCCAATGCCGTTTCCGGCGCGCGCGATGCGCGAACGGCATCGGCCCGTCCTGTCGGAGAGGCGCGCCATGGATCTGGACTGGGTGCGGGACTTCCTCGCGCTCGCCGAGCACCGGACCTTCTCGCGGGCCGCCGAGGCCCGGCACGTGACGCAGCCGGCCTTCAGCCGACGGATCCGCGCGCTGGAGGAGTGGGTCGGGACGCCGCTGTTCCTGCGGAGCGCGCGAGGGGCAGGCCTGACCGCCGCGGGAGCGCGCTTCCGGCCGGGCGCCGAGGAGCTGCTGCGGGGCCTGGATCGGGCCCGCGGCGAGGCCCGGGCCGCCGGTGCGCGCGCGGACGCGAGCCTCGCGATCGCGGCCACGCACGCGCTGTCGTTCACGTTCTTCCCGAGCTGGATCCGGCAGCACGCGCCCTTCGAGACGCTCGGCGCCCTCAACCTGATCTCGGACAGCATGGCGGCCTGCGAGGCCATCCTGCTGGCCGGCGAGGTGCAGCTGCTCCTGTGCCACCATCGCGCGGACCTGCCCACGCGCCTGGACGATGGCCGCTGCGAGTCCGTCCGCGTCGGCGCGGACAGCCTGGTGCCGCTCTGCGCTCCGATATCCGGCGGGGCGCCGCTCTGGCCGCTAAGCAGGCCGGTCCGCTACCTCGCCTACGGCGAGGCCTCCGGGCTCGGGCGGATCCTCGCGGCGAGCGGGGTGGCGGCCGGCCACGAGCCGGCCTTCACGTCGCACCTGGCGGCGACGCTGATGACCATGGCGCAGGGAGGCGACGGTGTCGCGTGGCTCCCGGCGACGCTCGCGGAGGCGGCGATCGCGCGCGGCCTGCTCGTTCGGGCAGGTTCCCAGGAGCTGGACGTTCCGGTGGAGATCCGGCTGTTCCGGGCGCGGGGGAGCCGCGGCGGCGCGGCCGAGGCCCTGTGGCAGCGCCTGCACGCGCCCGGACGTGACCGGCCCGATCAGCCCGTCGCCACCCGGGCGTAGCGGCCGTCGTAGCGGCCGGCCCGGATCTGCTCCAGAACCTCCGCCTCGCGGGCCGCCTGCGCACGCACAGCGTCGAGCAGGGCCGCCGCGTCGCCGGGCGGGAAGGAGACGACGCCGTCGGCGTCGCCGACCACCACGTCCCCGGGATTCACCGTCCAGCCGCCGACGCAGACCGGCCCGTTGATCGCGCCGGGGCCGGTCTTGAACGGGCCCCGCGGCGTCGCGTCGCGGGCGTAGCAGGGAAAGTCCGAGCCCGCGAAGGCCGCCGTGTCGCGCACGGCGCCGTCGATCACGAAACCGGCCACGCCCCGGCTCTCGGCGATCGCCTTCATGATGTCGCCCACCAGCGCGCGGCTCGTGTCGCCGCCGCCGTCGACCACGATCACGTCGCCGGGACGGACCTCTTCCAGAGCCTGATGGATGGCGAGGTTGTCGCCGCTCCGGACGCGAACCGTGAAGGCCGTGCCGACGAGTGGTCCGCCGCGGTGGAACGGGCGCAGGCCGGCCAGGACCGGCATCCGCGCCAGGCAGTCGCTGATCGTGGCCGTCGAGACGTCTCGGAAAGCCGCCAGCACAGCCGGGTCGACGGCGGGCGGCGGCGGATGGCGGGTGATGGCGGACATCGGCCTCTGCGTCTCCCTGGCGTCATCGCTCCCGCGGCATCGCGGCGTATCGGCGGGGGCCTGGGGGATCCTGCCCCAGGCCGCGGCCGGTGTCGCGGCGGAACCCCGCCGCGATCAGTGATCGGCCGCCGGAACCGCGCCGCCGCCGCCGCCGGTCGCGAGCTTGCGACGGGCGTCGGCCTGACCGCTCGTCGCACCGAAATAGCTGGCCGAGTCGCCGAGCTGCACCGACGGCTGGCAGCCCGGCGTGCACGACAGGGATTCCCGATCGAGGCCGCGCTGCACCGTGATGGTCGAGTCCCGCGACGCCTCGACCCGGATGGTCGTCTCGGCGATCATGGCGCCGCCGTTGTCGAGGGCGATCAGGTTGGTGGAGCCGAAGCTCTTGCCGGTGAGCACGAGCACGCCGTTCTTCTGAGGCGTCACCTCGGCGATGATCGGGTTCCCGACGATCACGGTCGACGTCTTCTCCGGCAGGCGGAGCACCTTGGCGTTGTCCACGAGAACGGTCACGACGGGCAGGAGATCGGGCTGCCCGGCCGCGGCCGCGGCGCCCGTCAGCAGGACGACGAGGCCGGCTCGGCCCGCGATCGACAGGGTGCGACGCATCGGGGTTCCTCAAGACGGCGGGCGGTCCACGCGATCCGGCCCGATGCCTCAGGCTAGCGCGGAACCCGTGAAGGAAGCGCTAAGCAAGACCAAGTCGCGGCACTGTGCCGTATCGGGGAAACCCAACCTTCACCAAACTCGCAGCGAGACGGCGTTTTACGTCGGTGCGGGATCGATTTAACCGATTTTCAAGGCGTAATCGGCAGTCTGTGCAGGCCGCCGATCGAGACCTGAAAATTCTTCATCGGGCATCGCGCAAGTTTTATCTCGCTCTGTGTTGGTCGAAGGATCACCCTCTATGAAGACCCTGTTCACGCGTTTCGCTTCGGACGAGTCCGGCGCCACCGCGATCGAGTACGGCATGATCGCGGCCCTCATCGCCGTGGCCATCATCACCGCGCTGAAGACCGTCGGCACCAGCCTGACCAGCAAGTTCAGCCAGATCTCCGGCAACCTGAACTGATCGAGACCCGTCCGATCTGCGGCAGGTTCGAGACAGCCCGCCTCTCCCCGAGACCCGGAGAGAGGCGGGGGATCCCGGCCTGCCGGGATCGTCGTTCTTCGCGGCGGCGGTGGCCGCCCGGCACATCCGAGATCCGGACCGGCAGCGAGACCGCTGGGTCGGGTCGAATCCCGTGACGCGACAGGCTTCGACGAGATGGGCGCCGAGATGGTCGGTTCAGCGACGGCAAGCCTGGGACTGACCGGTCTGGGCCCGGCCGGTTTCGGCCTCCTGATCCTGTTCCCCTTCCTGATGGCCTACGCGGCCGCCAGCGACCTGCTCACCATGCTGATCCCGAACCGGATCTCCCTGGCCCTCCTGGCGGGGTTCGCGTTGCTGGCCCTGACGAGCGCGATGAGCTGGACCGAGATCGGCTTCCACTGCGCGGCCGGAGCGGTCGTCCTCCTCGTCACGTTCACGCTGTTCGCTTTCGGCATCATCGGAGGCGGCGACGCGAAGCTCGCGGCCGCCACGGCCCTGTGGCTCGGCTTCGACGGCCTCGGCGACTACCTGCTGGTGGCCTCGGTGTTCGGCGGCGCCCTGACGCTGGCGATCCTGTTGGCGCGGACGCACCCATTGCCCGTCCGGATCGCGCGCATGCCGTTCGCCCTGCACCTGCACGACGCCAAGACCGGGATCCCGTACGGGATCGCCCTGGCCGCGGCGGCGCTCCTCGTCCTCCCCGAGACCGAGGTCTGGACCCGGGCCCTCGCCGGCTGAGTCCGCCGCGGGGATTCAGACGCGCAGGATCTGGAGCCCCGAGCTCGGCTTAGCTAAAAGTCGCGCATGCCCCTCGCGCTGCTGCGTCGCCCCGATCCCGATCATCTTGAGGTCCAGCACGAGGGCGCCAGCCTTCGCATCGCCCTCCGTCGGCGACCGACCGCGCGCCGCATCACGCTCCGCGTCTCGGCCGCCACCGGCGAGGCGGTGATCACCCTGCCGAGCCGGACCGCCATCAACACGGCGCAGCGCTTCGCGGCGAGCCACGCGGGCTGGATCGCGGCGCGTCTCGCCCGCGTGCCGGTCCGCGTGCTGTTCGAGGTCGGCGCCAGCCTGCCGGTCCGCGGTGAGCTTCACCGGATCAGCCAGCGCGGCACCCGGAGCGGCCCCGTTCGCGTCGAGTGCGTGGAGGGAGAGCGCGTGCTCTCGGTCTCGTGCGACGCCGCCCACGTGGCGCGCCGGGTCCGGGATTTCCTGGCCCGCGAGGCCAGGCGCGACCTGACCGAAGCGATCGAGCGCTACGCGGCGCAGCTCGGGCAGCGGCCGGTGCGCGTCACGCTGCGCGACACCCGCAGCCGCTGGGGTTCCTGCACGGCCCGCGGCGAGCTCAACTTCTCATGGCGCCTGATCCTCGCGCCGCCGACGGTGCTCGACTATCTGGTCGCCCACGAGATGGCGCATCTGCGCGAGATGAACCACTCGCCGCGCTTCTGGGCCCTGGTGCACGCGCTCTGCCCGCACACCGATGCCGCCGAGGCGTGGCTCAAGCGCCACGGCACCGGCCTGCATCGCTACGGCTGAGCCGTCGTCGTCAGGCCCTGCATCAGCCCTTGGCGCGAAGGACCCGCTGGCGCGCCACCGCATCCGCCGGCCAGCTCGGGCGGGGGTCGACCTGGCCCGGGCTGAGGGTGCGTGGGGCGACGCTGTCGCAGATCTCCCGCTGGCGGATGATCACCGGGTTGCCGAACTCGTCCCGGCGCCGGATCAGGCCGCCGTCGCGGCAGTAGCCGGCGATCGCCGCCTGCCCGTTGCGGCGGCCGTACGGGTTCGCCGCCACGGGCGGATGCTCGATCACCAGCGTGTCGGAGTGGTTCAGCGAGCGTTCGATGTAGGTGGTCTCTCCGACCGGCAGGGACTGGGCTCCCGCCTGCGCGAGGGTGGCCACCAGACAGGCGGCCGAGAGAGTGAGCGGGCGCATCACGGCGTCAAGATCCGGCGCTGGAGGAGTGTTCGAACACAATCTAGGCCGCTGAAACCGTCACGGGTAGCGCCGACGCGCAACACCGCGCCCGCATCGCTTGACAGCGCGGGGCCGACCATGGTCGGAACACGCCCGATTGTACGGCTCCCGCCGGTCCTCGGCCGGAGCGTTCCGAAGGGATCGGTGGTGCCGCTTCACGCGAGGCTCGTTCGTTTCCGGCGCGCCGCGCTGCCGGTTCTCCTCGCCCTCGTCGCGGCGGCACTCGCGCCCGCCGGGCCGGCCGCGGCTCAGGGCATGGTGCGCAAGACCTTCGACGATTGGCAGCTGCGCTGCGAGACGCCGGCCGGCGCGAAGGCCGAGCAGTGCGCCCTCGTCCAGTATCTCGCCGCCGAGGATCGCCCGAACCTGACCCTGGTGGTCATCGTCCTCAAGACCGCCGACAATCGCGGTTACCTGCTCCGGGTGGTGGCGCCGCTGGGCGTTCTCCTGCCTTCCGGGCTCGGCCTGAAGATCGATCAGACGGATATCGGCCGCGCCGGCTTCGTCCGCTGCCTCACCACCGGCTGCGTGGCCGAGGTCGTCATGGATGACGGGCTGATCCGCCAGTTCAAGAACGGCACGCAGGCCACCTTCATCGTGTTCCAGACGCCCGAGGAGGGCGTCGGCATCCCGCTGTCGATGAAGGGCTTCGCGGCCGGGTTCGACAGCCTGAAATGACGGTGCCGTTCGGGAGCCGTGCGATGATCGGACATCGGAACAGGAGCCTCACGCGGTCCCCGGACATGGCCCGGCGCCGGACCGTCGCTCTCCGGCTCGGCGCCTCGGTGCTCGCCGCGTCGCTCGCCGCCACGGCCCCGGGCCGGGCCGAGGAGGGCAACATCTTCTCCAACCTGTTCAAGTACGGCGGCACGACGGTCCCGCCGTCGCAGCCCGAAGCCCTCGACCCGGCCTATTGCCCGACGGTCGAGGTCGCGGAAGGCGGGGCGGCCTCGCGCACGCTCGCGGGCGACGCGGTGCGCACCCAGTTCTCCCTCGGCCGCCTCGCCCGCGAATGCGCGCGGCGTCAGGACGGCTCGATCACCGTCAAGGTGGGCGCCGAGATCAACGTCCTGCTCGGGCCGGCGGGCGCGCCGGGCCGGTTCGATGTGCCGGTCACGTTCCAGATCCGCCACGACGGCAAGACCGTCTCGAGCCGCACTGAGCGGGCCAGCGTCGTCGTCGGGGCCGGCGAGGCGCAGGGCTTCGCCACGGTCGTCGCCGACGAACTGCAGGTTCCGGCCGCCATGACGGCCGATTACGACATCGCGGTGGGCGTCGGCACCGGCAAGGGGGCGGGCAAGCCCGCCGCGAAATCGCGCCGGCGCAAACCGGCTGTCGCCGCTGCGCCCGCCGGCGGAGGCGACGCTGCCCAGTGACGCCGCGGCGCGCCTCGGCGATCCGATCCCGCTGATCGCGAAGACCGGTCGCGACAGGATCTGGCTCGGCCGGCCTGTCCGGTTTCGGCTGGAGGCCACGGACGATCCCGCGTTCGATCGCCGCCTCGTGCTCCCGGATCATCCCGCCGGCTGGATCGTGCTGAGCTATGCCGGTGATCCGACGGCGGCGCCCCGGCGCCCGATCCTGCGCGTCCTGCGTGGGTCTGACGAGACCGTTCAGGACTTCGTCCTGCCGGGAGCCTCCCAGGGGCTCGCACACTGGCTCGGACTGATCCCCCCGGATGCGCGGGACATCCGCCTCTCGGCCGGCGCCGATTTCGCCCTGGAGCGGGTCGGCGCCCGACGCGAGGTCGAGGTGCTCGCGCAGTGCCTCCTGCGCCGGCCCTGGCGCTGCGTCTCCGCCCTCTACGAGCGCGCCCGCGGGTCGGAGCGGCGCTACCGCGACATCCTGCGCGGCGCCTGCGCGGTGACGCCGATGGACCGGTTCCCGTCCTGGGCCGCCGCCCGGACCCGGCCCGCCCGCATCGCGCCCGCCGCCCTGCAGATCCGGTGCGTCCTGCTCGCGCAGCACGGGGACGCGGCGGCGCTGTCGGTCACGCGGGACGCGCTGAACGCGCAGACGCACCGCCCCGAGTCGATCCGGGTCGCCTGGGCGGGGGCGCCGCCCGCGACGGCCAGCGGGCCGATGTCCCACCAGGCCTGGGACGAGGCTGCCCGCTTCGACGAACTTTCCGGCGAGGCGGAGGCCCTGTGCCTGCTGCGCCCCGGCGACGTCCCGGAGCCGGAGGCCCTAGCGCTGCTCGCCCACGCCCTGTCGGGCGCGGACATCGCCTACGGCGACGCGATCGATCCCGACGGCCAACCGCGGCTGAAGCCGGACTGGAGCCCGGACCTCGCCCTGGCGACGGGGTATCCGGGGTTTCCCCTCCTCCTGTCGAGAACCTGGCTCGCCGCGGCCCTGGCGCGCCCCGCCGGCCGGATGGCCGAGGTCGCGCCGGCCATCATGGCCGCCGCGATGACCAGCGCCGCGCGGGTGGCGCACGTCCCGCGGATCCTCGCCCGCTCTGCCGGCGATGGCCTGAGCCCGTCCGCTCGGGCGGCGGCCCTCCACGCGCTCCCGGCCGGAGGGCCTCAGGTCCGCGCCGGGATCCAAGACGGTGCCGTTCGCCTGGAATGGCCCTTGCCGGATCCGGTGCCGCTGGTCAGCATCGTGATCCCCTCGCGCGACCGCCTCGACCTGATCACCCGCGTCTGCCTCGGGGTGCTCGCCGAGACCGCCTACGCGCCGATCGAGCTGATCATCGTCGACAACGGCTCGACCGATCCGGCGGTCCTCGACCATTACGCGACCCTGCGCGGCGATCCGCGCGTCCAGATCCTCATGGATCCGCAGCCCTTCAACTTCGCCGCGATGGTCAACGCCGGCGTAGCCGCGGCGTCGGGGACGATCGTCGTGCTGCTGAACAACGACGTCGCCGTGCTGGAGCCCGGCTGGCTCGAGGCCATGGTCCGGCAGGCCTGCCGGCCGGAGGTCGGCGCCGTCGGGGCGAAGCTGCTCTACGGGGACGGTACCCTGCAGCACGCCGGCGTCGTCGTCGGTCTCGGTGGCCGAGCCGGGCACATCCTGCGTCGCCGGCCCGGCGACACGCCGGGTCACCTCGGCCGGCTGCGCGTCGCGCACGAGGTCTCGGCGGTGACCGCCGCCTGCCTCGCCGTCGCGCGGGAGAAGTATCTGGCGGTGGGCGGATTCGACGCCGAGGCCTTCCCGGTGGATTTCAACGACGTGGATTTCTGCCTGCGCCTCGGCGCCGCCGGCTGGAAGACGGTCTGGACGCCGGCCGCGACGCTGGCCCATCTCGAATCCGTCAGCCGCGGTCCGTCCGTCGGGGCCAAGCGCGCCCGCTTCGAGCAGGAGGCCGCCCGCTTCTCCGAGCGCTGGCGCGCCGTGATCCGGCACGATCCGTTCTACCACCCCGCCCTGTCGGTCACGACCTTCGGCGAGGATCTGGAATGACGCCGCCGGACGGCGCGTCGGGCCGCCGAGCGGCGCCGTTTCTCGGAGCGTCGCGCCGCTCCTGGCGCGCGCTGGTGGGCGCGGCGCGCCACGCGCTCGCGCATCCGCGAACGGCGGCCGCGATCGTGGGCGCGCGCCTGACGGGGAAGCGGCTGCGCGCCCGGCAGGCGCTCGCGGCCCTGATCGGGATCGACCATCGGCTCACCCTGCCGCCGGGGATCCTCGACCGCTTCCCGCCGGCACCGGCCGGTCCGGGCGGCGCGATCCGCCTGATCGGCGACGGGGTCCTCGTCGCCGGTGCGCCCGGACGGATCGCGGCCCTGTTCGCGAGCGAGCCCGACCTTCAGGCCCTGTACGGCGACGCCTTGGTGCAGGAGCGACCCGGCGGCGCGGTGCTGCCGCTGCTGCCGCCGGTTTTCGACCCTGACCGGCTCGCGGCCTTCGATTATCTCGGGCCCGTCCTGGCCTGCCGATGCAGCGCCCTCGACCCCGGCGTCGATCCCGGGAGTCCCGCCGAGGCCGCCTTTCGGATCGCGGAGCGCTTCGGCCCCGGCGCGATCGGCCACCTGCCGGAGATCCTGTCCGTCCGGCGCGGCGAGGCGATCGCCGCGACGGATCGTGAAGCGCGACACGCGCCCCATCACGCCACCGTACGCGCCCACCTCGACCGGGCGGGCGGCGCCGGCCTGCGCGTGGCCGTGGGAACGGACGGCCTCGTCGCAGTCGAGCATCCCCTGCCCGAAACGCGGCCCCTGGCCAGCCTGATCGTTCCGACCCGCGACCGCCTGGATCTCCTGCGCCCCTGTCTCGAGAGCCTGCGCAGCTGCACGGACTGGCCGTCGACCGAGATCATCGTCTGCGACAACGACAGTCGCGAGCCCGAGACGCTCGCCTACCTGCGGGCCCTGGAGGGGGAGGGGAGGGGGCACGTCGTGCCCTGGCCCGGGCCGTTCAACTTCGCCGCCATGAACAACGCCGCCGCATCCCGCGCCCGCGGCAGGCTGCTGGTCTTCATCAACAACGACGTCGAGGCCTTCCGGCCCGACTGGCTCTCGCGCATGGCCCGGGAGGCCCTCCGCCCGGATGTGGGGGCCGTCGGTGCCAAGCTCCTCGACGGCGAGGGCCGGATCCAGCACGGCGGCATCGTGCTCGGAACCGGCGGCCTCGTCACTCACGGCCACCGGCACTTTCCGGGGGACGCCCCCGGCTATCTCGGCGCTCTGCGCGTCACGCAGACGGTCTCCGCGGTGACCGCCGCGTGCCTGGTCGTCGAGGCGGAGAAGTTCCGCGCGGTCGGCGGCTTCGACGAGGCGGTCTTCGCGGTCGACTTCAACGATGTCGATCTCTGCCTGCGCCTGAACGCGGCCGGCTACCGCACGCTCCTGGTCCCCGGGGCGGTCCTGCATCACCGCGAGGCCGCGAGCCGCCGCTGGACCCCCGAGGCCCGCGCCCGCCACGCGCGCGAGATCGCCGCGCTGAGAACGCGATGGGGGTCGCTGCTGGTGCAGGACCCCCATTACCATCCGGGTTTCGACCCGGCGCTCTCGACCCACGCGCGACTGCGCGCAGGTTTTCCCGAGGCCGGACCGGCGCCCCTGCGCCGGCCGACAGCCTGACCGGGCCTACTGCACGAGGCGCGGGCCGCCGCCCTGGACCTTCTCGTTCTCCGACATGATGCCGAGCCGCTTGGCGACCTCGGTATAGGCCTCGATCAGGCCGCCGAGATCCTTGCGGAACCGGTCCTTGTCGAGCTTGTCGGAGGACTTGATGTCCCAGAGCCGACAGGAATCCGGGGAGATCTCGTCCGCCACCACGATGCGCATCATGTCGCCTTCCCACAGGCGGCCGGTCTCCATCTTGAAATCGACGAGCCGGATGCCGACGCCGAGGAAGAGGCCGGACAGGAAGTCGTTGACGCGGATCGCCAGCGCCATGATGTCGTCGATCTCCTGGGGCGTCGCCCAGCCGAAAGCCGTGATGTGCTCCTCCGAGACCATCGGGTCGTTCAGCGCGTCGTTCTTGTAGTAGAACTCGATGATCGAGCGCGGCAGCTGGGTGCCTTCCTCAAGACCGAGCCGCGTCGCCAGCGAGCCGGCCGCGACGTTGCGCACAACGACCTCGAGGGGGATGATCTCGACCTCGCGGATCAGCTGCTCGCGCATGTTCAGCCGGCGGATGAAGTGCGTCGGCACGCCGATGTCGTTGAGGTGCTGGAAGACGAACTCCGAGATCCGGTTGTTCAGCACACCCTTGCCGTCGATGACCTCGTGCTTCTTCGCGTTGAAGGCCGTCGCGTCATCCTTGAAGTGCTGGATGAGCGTGCCGGGCTCCGGCCCCTCGTAGAGGACCTTCGCCTTGCCCTCGTAGATGCGACGGCGGCGATTCATAGGCGTGTACCGTGGTTTGAGGAAGTCCATGGGCCGAGGCTCCTGATGCGCGACGATTGGGAGGAATCCGCGGCGCGGCGACCGGACGCGAGGTCGGGCCGCCGGACGGCCTCTGCCCGAGGGCCCCGGCGACCGGCCGCCAAACTAGCGGATGCGGGCTTCCAGCACAACGCGTTAGCCCGCAGGGCGGGATTGCGGAGGCCGGCCGGGACGTGCCCGGAACGACCTCGGCAGCCCGTCACGCCGCCGTCACGCCGCCATCACGCGGTCGTCTTGGACGGGTAGCGGCAGAGGTCGGCGATGAGGCAGCGCGAGCATTCGGGCTTGCGCGCCTTGCAGGTGTAGCGGCCGTGCAGGATCAGCCAGTGATGGGCGTGGAGCCGGTAGGAATCCGGCACGATCGCCTCGAGACCGGCCTGCACCTTGTCGGTGGTCGCGCCGACGAAGAGCGGGATCCGGTTCGAGACCCGGAAGATATGGGTGTCCACGGCGATCCGCGGAACCCCGAAGGCGATGTTGAGCACCACGCTCGCGGTCTTGGCGCCGACACCGGGCAGAACCTGGAGGGCTTCCAGGCTCGCCGGCACCGTGCCGCCGTGCTCGTCCACGAGGATCCGCGAGAGGGCGACGACGTTCTTCGCCTTGGTGTTGAACAGCCCGATCGTGCGCACGAAATCGCGGACCCTGTCCTCGCCGAGGGCCAGCATCTTCTCGGGCGTGTCGGCGACCGCGAAGAGCGGGCCGGTGGCGAGATTGACGCCGCGGTCGGTCGCCTGGGCCGACAGCACCACGGCAACGAGCAGCGTGAACGGATTCACGTAGTGGAGCTCACCCTTGGGCTCCGGTTCCGCCGCCTGGAAGCGGCGGAAGATCTCGGCGAGCGTCGCCGGGTCGACGGCCTCGGGAGCCGTGTCCACCTGCGCGGTGACGGCGCGCCCGATCGGACCCGCGAGCCGCGCCGGGGCGGCGCTCCGGGACGGGCCTCTGGCCACGTTCTCCGCCGCGTCCTCGCGCCGCTTCGTTCGCGACGTCTCGGTCACGGCCCCGGGCGCGGCCTCGGCCGGTCCCGCGACGCGCCGACCGGCGCGATCCGTCACGGGAGGGGGAGTCTTTCTGGCGGGCATCGGCGCGTTATATGGATCGCATGGCGAGCGGCAATCCTTCCGTCCACCCCTACGGGCTCGATCCGGACACGATCGACCGGCCCGTCTTCACCGCGACGATCCGGCCGCACCAGTCTTTGAGCCGGCGCGGCTTCCGGGTGGTCATGGGTGGGTGTTGCGCGGTCTCCCTCGCCGTATCGGTCTGGGCTTGGCGCATGGGCTTCTGGCCCGTGGCCGGCTTCTTCGGCCTCGACATGCTGGCGATCTACGCCGCGCTCAAGGTGAGCTTCCGACGCGGGCGTTCCTTCGAGGAGGTGATGATCTCGCAGATCGAGATCCTGCTGGCCCGGGTCAGCCACCGCGGCGAGCGGCGCGAGTGGCGGTTCAACCCGCTCTGGACAAAGCTCGAGACGGTCGAGGACGACGAGTACGGTCTCCAGCGTCTGACCCTGGTCTCGCGTCGACAGCAGGCGCTGGTGGCGCGCGATGCCGGGCCGGACGAGCGGGCGCGGGTCGCGCAGGGCCTCAGCGCGGCGCTGGCGCAGGTGAAGAAAGGGTACTGACCTGACCCCGGGCTTCTCTGCTCTCCTGCGGGGGCAGGGAGGCCGCGCAGCGGCGGGGGCGCGGGCTGCGCGAAAAAAAGAGCTCAGGCACGGAACAGGGCTGTTGACGGCCGGGAACCGTGGATCTATACCCCGGCTCATCGGCGCCGGCCGCGGAAGTGGACCGGGCGCTGAGCCATCTTCTGACAAGCGGCGGGACTGGCCGGCGGGATTGCCGGGCGGTCTTCTGTTTGCCTCTGATGAGCCCCGGGTTCCGGGGCGCTCTTTGACAAGTTGGATTGAGGAAGGGAGACGCGGGCGGCGTTTGTCCTTGCGGCC
>NZ_JBQEPK010000059.1:0-27674 GCF_052045615.1 Methylobacterium sp. 22177
GCGGGGCTGTCGGACCTGGCACGGACGAACCGCGCGGCGACGGCGGACCTGAACGCGGCGGCGGCGGAGATCCGGGCCTCGGCGCAGGAGCAGGCCGCCTCGGTCGAGCAGCAGTTCGCCGCGGTTCAGGAGACGGCCGCCACGGTCGACGAGATCACCCACTCGGGCGCGCAGATCTCCAAGCGCGCCACGGAGGTGATCGCCACCGCCCAGGCGACCGCGCAGACCTCGCGCCAGGGCCTGCGCGCGGTGTCGGACACCGCCAAGGCCATGGACGCGATCCGCGAGCAGGCGGAAGCCGTGGCGGGCAACATCGTCAGCCTGTCGGAGAAGACCCAGACGATCGGCGACATCATCGAGACGGTCAACGACATCTCGGAGCGCACGCACCTGCTGGCGCTCAACGCCGCCATCGAGGCGGCCGCGGCCGGCGAGAGCGGGCGCAGCTTCGCGGTGGTGGCCGCGGAGATGAAGCTCCTGGCCGACCAGGCCAAGGCGGCGACCGGTCAGGTGCGGGCGATCCTGGGCGAGATCCAGCGGGGCATCAACACGTCGGTGATGCTGACCGAGGAGGCGGTCAAGCGCGCGGCGGCGGGCAAGACGCGCTCGGACACGACGCAGCGCACGATCGAGGAGATCACCGCGCGGGTGGAGGAGAACGTGCAGACGTTCCAGCAGATCGTGGCCTCGACCAACCAGCAGCAGCTGGGCATCGAGCAGGTGATGGGGGCGTTGCAGAACATCCGCCAGGCCAGCCAGCAGACGGCCGCCGGCACCCGGCAGGTCGAGGCCGCGTCCGCCAACCTCACCGAACTCGCCCAGGCCCTCATGGCCCTGGCCGAACGCTACCGGCACTGAGGCGGGCACCCCGTTGGCCGAGGATATCCGCAAGCTCCTGCTCGCCGCCTTCGACGTCGAGCACCGGGAGCACGTGGCGGCGATCCGCGGGGCGCTCGGCAGCGCCACGCCGGACTGGAACGACGTCTTCCGCCGCGCCCACAGCCTGAAGGGAGCCTCCCGCGCCGTCGACCTTCCGGCAGTCGAGGCGGTGGCCCACCGTCTCGAGACTCTGTTCGAGGGCGTGCGGACCGGCGCCACCGCCCTCGATCGCGAGGCGGCCAACGCCGTCCACCTCGCCCTCGACCGGATCGAGTCGTACGTCGCCGGCCTCACCGATGGCGCCGGTCCGGACATGCCGTCCGACGCCCTGGCGGCCCTCGGCCGTGTCCTCCGGCTCCCGGGCGAGGCGCAGCCGGCGCCCTCGCCAGCTCCATCACCCGCTCCACCGCCAGCACCACAGGCCGCTCCGTCGCCGGATCCGACGCCGAGCCCGGCACCGCGTCCGCCCGCCGCGCCGTCATCCCCGCCGGCCGCGACCGCGCCGCCGGCGCCGGCCGCCCCCGCGCCGAAGCCCGGCCCCGAGCCGGCGGAGGCTTCCGCGGCGATCCTGCGGGTGCCGGCCGACGCCGTCGAGGCGCTGGCCCGGGCGAGCCACGATCTCGCCAGCACCCTGGCGGGCCAGGCGCCCGCGGCCGACGGTCTCGCCCGGCTCGCCCGCCTCGCCCGCGACCTGCGCGTCGGTGCCGAGGCGCTCGCGGCCGGGGCCGGCGCGGAGCGTCCCGAGTGGCGCGCCCTCGCGGCGCGCGCCGGCGCCTTCGCCCGGGAGGCCGCGGACCTGTCGCGGCGCCAGGCCTCCGCGACCAGCGCGGTCGAGGGTGCCGCGACCCGCGTCCGCGCCGCGGCCGAGCGCCTCGCCCTGGTCCCGGCCGAGACCGTCCTGGCCCCCCTCGCCCGGTCGCTGCGCGAGACCGCCCGGGAGCAGGGCCGCGAGGTCGATCTCGACCTGCGGGGCCTCGATCTGCCGGTGGAGCGCGGCACGCTGCAGGCCCTGAAGGATCCGCTGCTCCACGCCCTGCGCAACGCCCTCAGCCACGGCTGGCAGGCGCCGGAGGTGCGGCGCGCGGCCGGCAAGCCGGAGGCCCTGGGCCTCGGCCTGGAGGTCGCGGTGCGCGGCTCCCGCCTCCAGGTCACCGTGTTCGATGACGGGCCCGGCCCGGACCTCGCCCGGATCGAGGCGGCGGCCCGCGAGCGCGGCCTCCTCGCCCCCGGTTCCGCCGCGGAACCCGACACCCTGCTGCGCCTCGTGTTCGAGCCCGGCTTCTCCACCGCCGAGGCGGTCGACACCCTGTCGGGGCGCGGCTACGGCCTCTCGGTGGCCGCCGACGCCGCCCGCCAGCTCATGGGCAGTGTCCGCCTGGAGCCGCGCGACCCGGCCGGCACCGCCCTGATCTTCAGCCTGCCGCTCTCGGCGGCCCGGCGCAGCCTGCTGCTGGTCGAGGCGGCCGGGCGCAGCTACGCGCTCCCCGGGGGCGCCGTGGAGCGCCTCCTGCGCCTGAAGCGCGGCGAGCTGCCCGTCGCCATGGGCCGGACGATCGTCCGCCTCGGCGACGGGGAGGCCGCGACGAGCCACCCGGTGACGGATCTCGCCGCGATCCTCGGCCAGGTCGCCGATCCGGCCGATCCCGGCACGCTGACCGCCGTGGTGCTGCGGACCGGCGGCGGCCGTCTGGCCCTGGCGGTCGACCGCCTGCACGACGTCCGCCCGTTCCTGGTCCTGCCCGCGCCGGATTTCGGCGCCGATCCGGGGCTGATCGCCGGCACGGCGGTGCTGCACGGGGACGTGCCGGTGCTCGTCCTCGACCCCGAGGGGCTCGCGGCGCGCGCCCAGGCCGGAATCTCGGGCAGTTCGCTCGGAACGATGGCGCCGGCTCCACGTTCGACGACTCACGCCACGCCGGGCGCGTCCGCGCGCGCCACGATCCTGGTCGTCGACGATTCGATCACCACCCGGACTTTGGAGAAGGGAATCTTGGAAGCCGCCGGCTACCGCGTGGTCGTGTGCGTCGACGGGCAGGACGCCCTCGACCGGCTGCGCGCCGAGATCGAGCCCGTGAATCTGGTTCTCGCCGACGTGGAGATGCCGCGCCTCGACGGGTTCGGCCTCCTGAAGGCCCTGCGGGCCGACGAGCGCTTCGCCCGGCTGCCGACGATCCTGATGACTTCCCGCGGGGACGCCGCCGACGTCGCCCGGGGCCTGGATCTCGGCGCCGACGCCTACCTGACCAAGCAGAAGTTCGACCAGCGCCAGCTGCTGGATACGATCGGGCAGCTCCTATGACCCCCGTCCGCGTGATGCTCGTGGAGGACAGTCTCGTGGTGCGCGAGCTGCTGCGCCACATCGTCTCCCGCGACCCCCGCCTCGAGCTCGTGGCCGCGGTCGCCTCCGGCGAGGAGGCCCTCGACAAGCTCCGGACCGTGCGACCGGACGTGATCTCGATGGATATCCGCCTGCCCGGCATCGACGGCCTGGAGACGACCCGCCGGATCATGGCCGAGCTCCCGACCCCGATCGTCGTGGTGGCGGATTCGGTCGAGGATTCCTCCCTGCGCATCTCGATGAACGCGCTCCGGGCCGGGGCCCTGTCGGTGGTCGAGAAGCCCGTGGCCACGACCCATGCCGGCTACGAGGGTGTGGCCGGCGAGATCTGCACGCAGCTGCGGATCATGGCCCAGGTTCCGGTCATCCGCCGCCGCCCGATCGGCACCGAGTGGGCCGGCCGCGGTGCCGCCGCGCCCCAGGCGCCGCCGGCCGAACTGCCCGGGCAGGCCCCGAGCCTCCTGGGCATCGCCGCCTCCACAGGCGGTCCGCCGGCGCTGGCGCGGGTGATCGGCGCGTTGCCCAAGGACTTCCCGCTGCCGGTCCTGGTCGTCCAGCACATGGGCGCGGCCTTCATGGACGGGTTCGCCAGCTGGCTCGACAGCGTCGTGACCCTGCCGGTCTCCCTCGCCCAGGACGGCGAGCGCGCCGAACCCGGCCGGGTCTACGTGGCCCCGGGCGACCGCCACCTGGAGATCGGCTCCGGCCGGATCCTGCGGGTGATCAATTCCGCGCCGGTCTCGGGCCAGCGCCCGGCCGCCACCGTGCTGTTCCGGTCCATGGCCCGGCAATCCGGAGCGTCCGGCATCGGCGTGCTGCTCACCGGCATGGGCGAGGACGGGGCCGTCGGGCTCGCCGACATGCAGAAGGCCGGCGCCCAGACCGTGGCCGAGCACGAGAGCACCGCCGTCGTCTACGGCATGCCGGCGGCGGCCGTGCGTCTGGGGGCCGCCCGGGCCGTCCTGCCCCTCGACCGCGTCGCCGACCACGTCCTGCGCCTCGTGGATGCGGGGGCGCGGCCGTGAGCGAGGCCGGCACGTCCGAGGTGCCGGCCCGGATCCTGCTGGTCGAGGATTCGGAGACGCAGGCCCTGGAACTGCGCCTGCTGCTGGAGGCGCACGGCTTCGCGGTGGAGCGCTGCGCCTCCGCCGAGACCGCCCTCGATCATCTCAACCGCAGCCAGCCCGACCTCGTGGTGGCCGATTACCACCTGCCGGGCATGAACGGCGACGAGCTGATCCGGCAGATGCGCCTGTCCCTGCGCACCCGGGCCCTGCCCGTCCTGATGCTGACCGGCGGCAGCGGCGGCGAGCGCCAGGGCCTGGAGAGCGGCGCCGACGCCTACCTGCCGAAATCCGCCGACCGCGACCTGATGATCCTGCGCATCCGCGCCCTGCTGCGCGAGCGCCGCCCGACGACCGACGGCGAGGGGCCGGGCGCGGCCGCCTTCCGGCGGGGGCGCGTCCTGGTGATCGACGGCAGCGCCACCTACCGGACCTTCCTGGCCGGCGTGATGGGCCAGGACGGACACCACGTGGCGAGCGTCGACGGGCCGGAGGCGGCGCTGGCCGCCCTGGACGCGGCGGCCGGCGACGAGGCCTTCGACTGCGTGACGGTCGATCTCCTGGGCCACGCCTATGACGGCCTCGCCCTGTGCCGGGCGATCAGCCAGCGGCGCTCCGGCCAGGCGGCCGGCGCGGGCTTCCACCTCGTCGGCATCGCCGGCAGCGATCCGGCCAAGGACTTCCTCGTGGAGGCCTACGCGGCCGGCGCCGACGACGTTGTCTCGAAGACCGACGCCGAGGTGCTGGCGCTGCGGGTCCGCGGCTTCGTGCGGCGGCGCCTCCTGGAGGAGGATGACCGGCGCATCGCCGGCCAGTTCGGCGAGCGCGAGCGGGCTGTGGAGCGCGCCCGCGCCGAGGCCGAAGCGGCCGAGGCCCGGGCGCGCCTCGCCGACGCCCTGGAACGGGCCAATCGCGATCTCGCCGACGCCAACCGCCAGCTCACCGAGGCCCAGTCCAAGCTCGTCCAGGCCGCCAAGATGGCCTCGCTGGGCGAGCTGGTGGCCGGGATCGCCCACGAGATCAACAATCCCCTGGCCTTCATCCTGGCCCACCAGGGCACGGTCGAGCGCCTGCTCGGCGAGTTGCCGGACGCCGCCCCGGAGGCGGCCGCACGCGCCATCGACAAGGCCCGGCAGCGGGTCGGCTCGATGCGGATGGGGCTGACCCGGATCCAGGATCTCGTGCTGAACCTGCGGAAGTTCTCGCGCCTCGACGAGGGCGAGCGCGCACTGGTCAACGTGCCGGAGGCGATCGAGACGGTCCTCGCGCTGATCCAGCACAAGCTCGGCGAGCGCATCGCCGTGGAGCGCAGCTTCGCGGGGCGTGCCGAGATCCACTGCACCCCGGCGCTGCTCAACCAGGTGGTGATGAACATCCTGGGCAACGCCGCCGACGCCATGCCGCAGGGCGGCACGATCCGGATCACGACGCAGTCGAACCCCGAACTCGACGAGATTCGCATCAGCGATACCGGTCCCGGCATTCCGGATACGCTGCGCGAGAAGATCTTCGAGCCGTTCTTCACGACGAAACCGGTCGGATCCGGTACGGGCCTGGGTCTTGCGATTGCCTACAGCGTCGTTCAAGCGCATAGCGGCTCGCTCACCGTGGAGACGGCCCCGGGTGGGGGAGCCTGCTTCGTGATCGGGATTCCGCGGCAGGCGGCCAGTGCATGAGTGACGGTACGGCAGGTGTAGGGACGATCCTGGCCGTCGACGACGAGCCGGACATCCTGATCGCCCTGGAGGACCTGTTCGAGGAGTCCTACCGGGTTCTGACGACCTCGCGCCCGGCCGAGGCGCTGGAGATCCTGCGCGCCGAGCCCGACATCGCCGTCGTGCTCTCGGACCAGCGGATGCCGGGCCTCACGGGCGACGCGCTCCTCGCCGAGGCCCGCACCTTCCACGACGCGCAGGCGATCCTGCTGACCGGCTACGCCGACATCACCGCGGTGATCGCCGCCCTCAACCGGGGCGGCATCGTCGGCTACGTCACCAAGCCCTGGGATGCCGGATTGCTCCGCTCCACCGTCCGGCAGGCCTTCGAGCGCCACCGCCTCGGCCGGGACCTCGCCACCGAGCGGGCGCTCCTGCGCGGACTCCTCGACCACGCCCAGGACGCGATCAGCTTCAAGGACGCGGCGGGCCGCTTCGTGCGGCTGAACGGCCGCAAGGCCGCCCTCCTGGGCCACGACGTCGCCGCCAGCCTCGGGCGGCGCGAGGACGAACTTCTTGGACCGAAGGCCGAGGCCGTGACGGCGGCGGACGCGGCGGCGGTCCGGTCCGGCGCGGTGGCCGAGAGCCTCATCAGCGACGGCCCGACCGGCGCCGAGCAGTGGAGCCACGTGACGCGGGTGCCGATCCGCGACGCGAGCGGGGCGATCAGTCACCTCGCGATGATCGAGCGCGACGTGACCGAGCAGCGGACCCTGGAGGCGCGCCTGCGCCAGTCGGACAAGATGCAGGCGCTGGGCACCCTCGCGGGTGGCATCGCGCACGACTTCAACAACCTGCTGACCGCGATCCTCGGCAGCCTCGAGCTCGCCGGCCCGAAGGTCGCCGACCAGCCGCGGGTCCAGCGCCTGATCGAGAACGCCCGCGGCGCCGCCGAGCGCGGGGCGTCCCTGACCAAGCGTCTCTTGAGCTTCAGCCGCGCCCACGACCTCCAGGCGCGCCCCGTCGACGTGAACACCCTGATCACCGGCATGAGCGACCTGTTCGGCCGGAGCCTCGGCGGCCTCGTCACGGTCCGGACTGACCTCGAGGACGGTCTGCCGGCGGTCCAGGTCGATCCGGACCAGCTCGAGCTCGCCGTGCTCAACCTGTGCATCAACGCCCGGGACGCGATGCCGGACGGGGGCGCGATCACGGTGGCGACGCGCCGGCTCGCCATCAGCGGCGATCCCGAGATCGCCGACGGTCCCTATCTCGGCATCAGCGTCACCGACGAGGGCACCGGCATTCCGGAGGAGATCCTGCGCCGGGTCTGCGAGCCGTTCTTCACCACCAAGGCTGTCGGCCAGGGTACGGGGCTCGGCCTCGCCATGGTGTTCGGCCTCGCGCAGCAATCCAAGGGGCGGCTGGTGATCGACAGCGTGGTCGGTCGTGGCACCCGCGTCGAACTCGCCCTCCCCTTCGCCGATCAGGCGCCCGAGCAGGCCGCGGAGGCTTCCGGTGCCGTCCCGGTCGCCGGACGGCGCGCCCGCGTCCTGATCGTCGACGACGATCCGCAGGTCCGCCACGTGACCGCCTCGTTCCTCACCGCCTTCGGCCACAGCACCACGGAGGCCGGCGACGGCGAGGCCGCCCTCCGTCTCCTCCAGGACGGCCGCTACGACATCGTCGTGGCCGACCTGGCCATGCCCGGCATGAGCGGCATCGACCTGGCCGCCGAGATCCGCGACCGGGATCCGGGCCTGCCGGTCCTGATCCTCACCGGCCATGCCGAGGCGATGCAGATCCCCGACGACCTGCCGGTCCTCACGAAGCCGTTCCGCTCCGCCGATCTCGCCGCTCGGGTCGCGACGCTGCTCGACGGCGGGGCCGAGCCCGCCACCTGACGGGGGGCTTGCAACCAATCGATTGCCGGCTCATTCTCTCTCCGTGGGGCTCGCAGGCCCCCGGGTTACGAAGAGGAGGTGGACCATGAGCAATCACGGCATCTTCCCGCGCCGCAGGCGTGACAACGACTTGGACCAGGACGGTCCACCGGACGAGTCCCGGCAGGGATAGGGGTTTTCGGAGCGCGGCGCGGTCGAGTTCCCGGCCTGTCTGAGACGGGCCGCCAGGGCGAGCTCCCGCGACCATCCGAGACGTGGACCCTGCTACAGACCCGTCGGCGCGAGCCGGCGGGTTTTTTCATGCGCCCTCGATCGCTCCACGCCGGCTGCGAGACCGAGCGCGCCGAAACGCGAGAAGCCGCCCCGGAGGATCCGGGACGGCTTCTCAGGGACCGGGAGCGTCGGGACGCCCGGTGCCGATCAGGCGGCGTCGGCGACCTGGCTCGGACCGGAATCCTTGCCACGGGCGTCGACGTCGCGGTCGACGAACTCGATCACCGCGAGCGGGGCGTTGTCGCCCTGACGGAAGCCCGCCTTCATGATCCGGCAGTAGCCGCCCGGCCGGCCCTTGTAGCGCGGCCCGAGCACGGTGAAGAGCTTCTTGACCATGTCGGCGTCGCGCAGCTGCGCCATGGCGAGGCGGCGGGTGTGCACGCTGTCGATGCGGCCCAGCGTGATCAGCTTCTCGACGACCGGACGCAGGTCCTTCGCCTTCGGCAGGGTGGTGATGATCTGCTCGTGCTTGATCAGCGCGGCGGACATGTTGGCGAACATCGCCTTGCGATGCTCGGCGGTGCGGTTGAAACGGCGGCCGCGATAGGCGTGACGCATGGTGCTGGCTTCCTTCTGGTCTCGGCCGCCGTGCCACGGTACGGCCGGGTGCCCCGTTGAGGCTGTTGCTCTCCGCTTGACCCCGCGGCGGGATTTTGCGGGACTTCGCGTCGGCTCGGCGAGGTCCCGGGTCTCGATCGGCCCAACGAGCGGCGCCGCCTAGCGCCGCCCAGTTCGGCCCGAGGCGGCTGCGCCTCTCAGTAGTGTTCTTCGAAGCGCTTGGCGAGATCCTCGATGTTCTCCGGCGGCCAGCCGGGGATGTCCATGCCGAGGTGCAGGCCCATGCCGGCGAGCACTTCCTTGATCTCGTTGAGCGACTTGCGGCCGAAGTTCGGGGTCCGCAGCATCTCGCCCTCGGACTTCTGGATCAGGTCTCCGATGTAGACGATGTTGTCGTTCTTCAGGCAGTTCGCCGAGCGGACCGACAGCTCCAGCTCGTCGACCTTCTTGAGCAGCGCAGGGTTGAAGGGCAGCTGCGGCGCGAGCGGCGCGGCCTCTTCCTTGCGCGGATCCTCGAAGTTCACGAAGACCTGCAGCTGGTCCTGGATGATGCGCGCGGCGTAGGCCAGGGCATCCTCCGGCGAGACCGCGCCGTTGGTCTCGACCGTCATGGTCAGCTTGTCCTTGTCGAGATCCTGGCCCTCGCGGGTGGTCTCGACGCGGTAGCTGACCTTGGTGACCGGCGAGAACAGCGAATCCACCGGGATCAGGCCGATCGGCGCGTCCTCGGGGCGGTTGCGCTCGGCCGGGACGTAGCCCTTGCCGGTGGCGACCGTGAACTCCATGCGGATCTCGGCGCCGTCGTCGAGCGTGCAGATCACGAGGTCGGGGTTCAGGATCTGGATGTCGCCGACCGTGCCGATGTCACCGGCGGTGACGAGGCCCGGGCCGGTCTTGCGCAGGGTCATGCGCTTGGGCGCGTCGGTCTGCGAGCGGATCGCGATGGTCTTGATGTTGAGGACGATGTCGGTGACGTCCTCGCGCACGCCCGGGATCGACGAGAACTCGTGCAGCACGCCGTCGATCTGCACCGAGGTCACGGCCGCGCCCTGGAGCGACGACAGGAGCACGCGGCGCAGGGCGTTGCCCAGCGTCGTGCCGAAGCCGCGCTCGAGCGGCTCGGCGACGACCGTGGCGACCCGCTTGGGGTCGTCGCCGGTCGTGACCTGCAGCTTGTTCGGCTTGATCAGTTCCTGCCAATTCTTCTGAATGACCACGATCCTACCTCTCGTCCTTGCCCGGGATCCGCGACGCCCGTCCCCGCGCTTCGGCCGCTCGGTGCCGCCCCCTGGCGCCCCGAACGGTCCCTGAATGTCTGTCCGCCGTTACTCGCCGCCGACCCACAGCACCGGCACGAAGCTGTAGCCAGTCCCGTCCCGGTCCACGTAGCCGAGCGCCGGGAATTCGAGGTGGCCGCCGGCGATGAGCGTCCGCTCGCTGGCCACCTCGTCCAGGATCCGCTTGCGCGTCTCCCGGGCCTGGTCGCCGTCGACGTCGAAGCCGACGCCAGCCTCCGGGTTCTTGAACTGGATCGCCGGCAGGTGCACCACGTCGGTCCACATCATCAGCGACTGTCCACCGGAGACGATGCGGAAACCGCAATGGCCCGGCGTGTGTCCGGGCAGATGGACCGCCGTGATCCCCGGGAGGACCTCGCCGCCGCGGTGCTCGCGCACCTTGCCGGCGTAGGGCGCCAGGGACTTCCGGGCGCCCTCGAAATAGGGCTTCGCGGCCTCGGGCGCCTGGGCCAGGGCCGCGTCGGGAAGCCAGTGCGCCGCCTCGTCGGCGTGCAGCACGATCTCGGCGTTCGGGTAACGCGCCGCGCCGTCCTTCACGAGACCGCCGACATGGTCGGGGTGCAGGTGGCTGACGAGCACCGTGCCGATCTCCTCCGGCGTCACGCCGGTGACCGCGAGCGCTGCGCCGGCCCGGCCGAGGGTCGGCGCTGGCGCCAGATCGCCGTAGCCTGTGTCGATCAGGGTCGGCTTGAGGCCGGGCCCGGTGATCAGGAAGGCGTTCAGCGTGATCTTCGGCTGCTCGGTGCGGAAGCCCGCCACCTGCAGCCGCCCCGCCTCCTCCTTGGAGATGCCGGTGACGAGATCGAGGCTGGCCTGAAACCAGCCGTCGTTGAGCGCGGTGACCGTGAGGTCGCCGAGTTTCCAACGCAGCACGCCCGGAAGCGGCTTCGATCCCGTCATGAGCTTCTCCGTCAAAAGGCTTCGTGGGCTCGGATCAGACGCGGCGGCGCTTGCGCGGCCGGCAGCCGTTGTGCGGGATCGAGGTGACGTCGCGGATCGAGGTCACCGTGAAGCCCGCCGCCTGGAGGGCGCGGAGCGCGGACTCACGGCCCGAACCCGGACCCGACACCTCGACCTCGAGGGTGCGCATGCCGTGCTCGGCGGCCTTGCGGCCGGCATCCTCGGCGGCGACCTGGGCGGCGTACGGGGTCGACTTGCGCGAACCCTTGAAGCCCATCGCGCCGGCCGACGACCACGAGATCGTGTTGCCCTGCGCGTCCGTGATGGTGATCATCGTGTTGTTGAACGAGGCGTTCACGTGGGCGACGCCCGACACGATGTTCTTGCGCTCGCGGCGGCGGACGCGTTGCGGTTCCTTGGCCATTCTCGTCTCACTCTTCCTTCAGGCACGCCCGTAACACCAGGCGCTCGGGATTGTTTTTGGGACTTGGCCGGCGCGTCCGTGCAGGATCGCCGTGCCAAAGCCGGGCGCCCCGCGGGACACCCGGCGTGACGGGAAGGAGGCCGAGCGAAGCGCAGCCTCCCGATCCCAAAACTTACTTCTTCTTGCCGGCGATCGGCTTCGCCTTGCCCTTGCGGGTGCGGGCGTTGGTGTGGGTGCGCTGGCCGCGAACCGGCAGCTGCTTGCGGTGGCGCAGGCCGCGGTAGGCGCCGAGATCCATCAGGCGCTTGATGTTCATCGAGACCTCGCGGCGCAGGTCGCCCTCGACGAGGTAGTCGCGGTCGATCGTCTCGCGGATCTGCAGAACCTCGGCGTCGGTCAGCTGGTTGACGCGACGCTCGGCGGGGATGTTCACCTTCTGGGTGATCTCCTCGGCCTTCTTGGCGCCGATGCCGTGGATGTACTGGAGCGCGATGACGACGCGCTTGTTGGTCGGGATGTTGACGCCTGCGATACGGGCCACGATCACTCTCCATCTGGGGCCCGATGATCCGGGCCGGTGTCGCGCGCGTCCGGTGGAGGCCGGCCCCTGCGCGCGTGAAACGACGACGCGGCCCGCGGGCGGCCCCGGACAGGGCACCTCGGACCATCGTTCGGTTGGACGAAGGAGGGCCTGCTAGCGCGCGGGCGGCCCGATGTCAACGACGGGTCGCCATCGTTCTGTCCCCCCAAGCGCACGGTGCGCGCCCACAATGTGTGATCGAGGAGCGGAGATGGCGGTCCTGACGAGCGACGGCGCGACCCTGCGGGCCTTCGCCGATTCGGTGCTGCGCGCCGCGGAAGAGACCCTGGAAGAGGTCATGCCGGTGACGCTGGCGGTGATCGGCGGCGTGCTCGCCGAGGCGGAGCCCGGCTCGGTCGCGCTCCAGGACGGGGACGGCGGGCCGCCGCTGCTCTGGGCGACCCTCGCCGGTCGCCGCATGGTGTTCCGCTACAACACGATGACGGCGATGATCGAGCTGCGCGACGGAACGGCCGAAGGCTACCCGTTCCGCCTGTTCGGCCACCGGTCGCTGCAGATGGACATCGTCAACTTCTTCGGGAGCCTCCGCCGCGAGGGGCGGATCTGAACGACGGAGCCGGGGGCGATCGCCGGATCTCGGGACAGCGCCCCCTGCGCGCGGACCGCGTCTCAGCGGAAGCCCTGGTTCCGTAGCCGGCAGTAGCCGCCCATGTTCTGGTAGCCCGCCGGGCAGCGTCGAACGCAGGTCCCCGCCGCGTACTTGAGCGGCGGCCGGCAGGCGTGGCGGAACCGCTTCTGGCCGTACACGAAGGACTGGGCCGGGCTCTGCGCGAAGGCCGGCAGCGGCGGGAGGGCCACCGCGAGCAGGAGCGAGGCGGTGGCGAAGAGGCGGATGGTCATGGCGTTTCCGATCGTGGATCCGCCCCATAACCCTCCGCGATCGCGCCGGGTTCACGGGCGCGCTTCACTTATCGGTCAGCGCGCCGCGATCGCTTCAGGAAGCGACGCGCTCCTCGTGGGGCTCCAGCACCGCCATCAGGTCGGCGGTGACCTTGTCGATCGGCTGCATGCCGTCGACGGTCTCCAGCGTGCCCTTCTGCGCGTAGTAGGCGGAGAGGGGCGCCGTCTGGGCGCGGTAGGCCTCGAGCCGCTGCTTGAACACCTCCGGCGTGTCGTCCTTCCGCACGGCCTGGCCGCGGGCCAGGGTCTCGGCGGCGCGCTTCTCGATGCGGCCGACCAGGGCGTTCTCGTCGACCTTCAGCTCGACGACCGCGGAGAGGCTCAGACCCTTGCTGGCGAGCATCTCGCCGAGCGCCTCGGCCTGCGCGACCGTGCGCGGGAAGCCGTCGAGGATGAAGCCGCGGCGGGCGTCCGGCTCCTCGATCCGGTCGGCGACGATGCCGACGACGATCCGGTCGGAGACGAGGCCGCCGGATTCCATCACGGCCTTGGCCTCGAGGCCGACCGGCGTGCCGGCGGCCACCGCGGCGCGGAGCATGTCGCCGGTGGAGAGCTGCGGGATGCCGAAGCGCTGTACGATCCGCTCGGATTGCGTCCCCTTCCCCGCACCGGGCGGCCCGAGCAGAATGATACGCATGGCGTTGTCCTCGTTCGGCCCACTCTCTCAGTGGGCACAAGCCGTGGTGGCGAAGCCTCCCTGGCATCGCCGGGTTCGGGATTTTCTAGCCTGTCCGGGCCGGTGAGGCATCCAGACCTTTGGGCCAGAGGCGGAAGAGTCCTCGGGATCGGCCCGCCTCTGTAGCAGGCTCAGCGCCGCCGTTGCGTGGTCGAGGCGCCACGCAGCTTGGCCTTCTTCACGAGGCCCTCGTACTGATGGGCCATCAGGTGCCCGTGGATCTGCGCCACCGTGTCCATCGTGACCGAGACCACGATCAGCAGCGAGGTGCCGCCGAAGCCGAGGCTGGCCGCCGCGTAGGACGACAGGATCTCCGGGCAGAGGCACACGAAGGTCAGGTACAGGGCGCCGATCACCGTGATGCGGGTCAGCACCTTGTCGATGAAAGCCGCGGTGCGCTCACCCGGGCGGATACCCGGGATGAAGCCGCCATGCTTCTTCAGGTTGTCGGCCGTCTCCTGCGGATTGAACACCACCGCCGTGTAGAAGAACGTGAAGAAGATGATCAGCGCCGCGTAGAGCACCATGAACAGCGGCGTGCCGTGGCCGAGATAGGCGGTGACCGTGCCGAGCCAGCCGGTGGCGCCACCGTTGGCCGAGAAGCTCGCGGCGGTGGCCGGCAGCAGCAGCAGCGACGAAGCGAAGATCGGCGGGATCACGCCCGAGGTGTTGAGCTTGAGCGGCAGGAACGAGGTCTGGCCCTCGTACATGCGGTTGCCGACCTGGCGCTTCGGGTAGTTGATGAGCAGCCGGCGCTGGGCGCGCTCCATGAACACGATGAAGTAGACGAGCGCCACGGCGGCGACGCCCACGCCCAGGATGATCGCCGGCGACAGGGCGCCGGTCCGGCCGAGTTCGAGCGCGCCCGCGATCGCCACCGGCAGGTGGGCCACGATGCCGGCGAAGATGATCAGCGACGAGCCGTTGCCGATGCCGCGCGAGGTGATCTGCTCGCCGAGCCACATCAGGAACAGAGTCCCGCCCGTCAGCGTGATCACCGTCGAGGCCAGGAAGAACGGGCCCGGATCGATCGCGGCCGAGGAGCCCTGGAGACCGATCGCGATGCCCCAGGACTGAACCAGCGCCAGCACCACCGTCAGGTAGCGGGTGTACTGGTTGATGACCTTGCGGCCCGACTCGCCCTCCTTCTTCAGCGCTTCCAGGCTCGGGATCACCGAGGTCAGGAGCTGCACGATGATCGAGGCTGAGATGTAGGGCATGATGTTCAGGGCGAAGATCGCCATGCGCTCCACGGCGCCGCCCGAGAACATGTTGAACAGGCCCAGCACGCCGCCCGCCTGCTGCTGGAAGTTCCGGGCGAACTGCTCCGGGTCGATGCCGGGGATCGGGATGTACGTGCCCAGCCGGAACACCACGAGCGCGCCGAGCGTGAACCAGATGCGCTTCTTCAGCTCATCGGCCTTGGCGATCGCACCGAAATTGAGATTGGCGGCAAGCTGCTCGGCGGCTGAGGCCATAAGCGTCGCGTCCTGGAAGTGTCGCCGGGCGACCGGCCCGGATGAAATGAAAACGGCGGCCCGCGTGGTCGCAGGGCCGCCGCTCGAAGGATCGGCTTAAAGGGTGCGCGGAGCCCGTGCAACGGGTCCCGCGGTCGCCCCGTCGCGTCCGTCAGGCCGTGGCCGCCTCGCTGCCGCCGCGGGTGGAGGCACCCTGGGCGTAGACGACGCTGACCGAGCCACCGGCCTTCTCGACCGCCTCGACGGCGGACTTGGAGGCGCGGGTGACCTCGAAGCTGAGCTTCGCGGTGAGCTCGCCGACACCGAGCAGCTTCACGCCGTCGCGGGGACGGGCGATGATGCCGGCGGCGACCAGGCTCTCCACCGTGACGGTGGCGGCCTTGTCGAGCTTGCCCGCGTCGACGGCCTCCTGGATCCGGCCGAGGTTCACCTCGTTCAGGTCCTGGGCGTAGAGGTTGTTGAAGCCGCGCTTCGGCAGGCGACGATGCAGCGGCATCTGACCGCCCTCGAAGCCCTTGATGGCCACGCCGGTCCGGGCCTTCTGACCCTTCACGCCGCGACCCGCGGTCTTGCCCTTGCCGGAGCCGATGCCCCGGCCCACGCGCATCCGGTCCTTGGTGGCGCCGGGATTGTCGCTGATCTGGTTGAGCTTCATCGGGACCTCCTCACGCCACGTCGCCGTGGACGCGCACGAGGTGCGCAACCTTGCGGATCATGCCGCGCACGGAGGGCGTGTCCTCCAGCTCGGACACGCGGTGGAGCTTGTTGAGCTTGAGGCCGATCAGCGTCTGGCGCTGGCTGGCCTCGCGGCGGATCGGCGAGCCGATCTGCTCGACGCGGAGAGTCTTCTGTGCCATCGGACCCTCCCCTTACGCGACCGCGGCTTCGGACTGGTCGGCCGGGTCGGCGTCGCGGCGACGGGCCTGGAGGCTCGACACCTTGATGCCGCGGCGGGCCGCCACGGAGCGCGGGCTGTCCTCGTTCTTGAGCGCCTCGAAGGTGGCGCGCACGAGGTTGTAGGGGTTCGAGGACCCCAGCGACTTGGCGACGACGTCCTGCATGCCGAGCGTCTCGAACACGGCGCGCATCGGGCCGCCGGCGATGATGCCGGTGCCCTGCGGGGCCGCGCGGAGGATCACCTTGCCGGCGCCGTGGCGGCCGTTGACGTCGTGGTGCAGGGTCCGGCCCTCGCGGAGCGAGACGCGGATCAGACCGCGCTTGGCAGCCTCGGTCGCCTTGCGGATCGCCTCCGGCACCTCGCGGGCCTTGCCGTGGCCGAAGCCGACGCGGCCCTTCTGGTCGCCGACGACGACGAGGGCGGCGAAGCCGAAGCGCCGGCCGCCCTTCACCACCTTCGCGACGCGGTTGATGTGGACGAGCTTGTCCACGAACTCGCTGTCGCGCTCCTCGCGGTCTTCGCGGCGGCCGCGGCCCCCGCCTTCACGTTCACGTGCCATGTTGTCTACCTGTCCATCTCACTGACGCGGCCGGCGGGGCCGCTCGCTCGATCGGGTTTCGGATCTGCCGGGCGAAGAGGATCCGCCCGGCCCGCCGTCGTGACTCAGAACTCCAGGCCACCCTCGCGGGCGGCCTCGGCCACGGCCTTGACGCGGCCGTGATAGATGTAGCCGGAGCGGTCGAAGATCACCTTCGTGACGCCCGCGGCCTTGGCGCGCTCGGCGACGAGCTTGCCCACCGCGGTGGCGGCGGCGACGTCGGCGCCGGTCTTGAGTTCGCCCTTGAGGGCCTTGTCGATCGACGAGGCCGAGGCCAGCGTCTTGCCGGCGACGTCGTCGATGACCTGCACGTAGATCTGCTTCGACGAGCGGAACACCGAGAGCCGCGGGCGGCCGTTGGCGGCGGCCCGCAGCGCGCGGCGGACGCGCGCCTTGCGGCGATCGAGGGCTTCGAGCTTGCGAGACATGATGCCCTCCTTACTTCTTCTTGCCTTCCTTGCGGAAGATGAACTCGCCCGCGTACTTCACGCCCTTGCCCTTGTATGGCTCGGGTCCGCGGTATTCGCGGATCTCGGCGGCGACCTGACCGACCTGCTGGCGGTTGATCCCGGAGATCGTGATCTCGGTGGGCTTCGGGGTCGCGATCGTGATCCCGGCGGGGATCGCGTACTCGATGTCGTGGCTGTAGCCGAGCGACAGCTTGAGCGCCTTGCCGGCCATCGCGGCGCGATAGCCGACGCCGGTGATCTCGAGCTTCTTCTCGAAGCCCTTCGAGACGCCCTCGGCGATGTTGGCGATCTGCGCCCGCGACGTGCCCCACAGGGAGCGCGCCGGCTTGGACTGGTTGACGGGCTGCACCTCGATGGCGCCGTCCTTCATCGCCACGTTGACGAGGGCGGGAACGACGAACGACAGCTCGCCCTTCGAACCCTTCATCTTCACCGTCTGACCGGTGACCGTGGCGGTAACGCCGGCCGGCACGGGGACCGGCTTCTTGCCTACGCGAGACATGGGATAACCTCCTCCGTCCCGATCAGAACACGGTGCAGAGCACTTCACCGCCGACGTTGCGCTCGCGCGCCTCGTGGTCGGCCATGACGCCCTGCGGGGTGGAGACGATGGTGACGCCGAGGCCGTCGGCCACGTGCGGCAGCTCGCCGACCGACGAGTAGACCCGGCGGCCCGGCTTCGACACGCGCTTGATCTCGCGGATCACCGGGCGCCCGTCGTAGTACTTGAGCTCGATGGCGAACTCGGTGCGGCCGTTGCCGAGGTCCGTCGCCGCGTAGTCGCGGATGTAGCCCTCGGCCTTCAGGACGTCGAGGACGCTGGCGCGCAGGCGCGAGCCGGGCGTCTGGACGACGTTGCGACGGCGCAGCTGGCCGTTGCGGATGCGGGTGAGCATGTCGCCCACGGGATCGTTGACCATGGGGACCTCCTTACCAGCTCGACTTGACCAGGCCGGGGATCAGGCCCCGGTTGCCAAGCTCGCGCAGCGCCACGCGCGAGATGCCCATCTTGCGGTAGTAGGCGCGCGGACGGCCGGTCATGCCGCAACGGTTGCGGATGCGCGTGGCCGACGAGTTGCGCGGCAGTTCCGCGAGCTTGAGGCGCGCCTCGAAGCGCTCCTCCATCTCGAGGGCGTCGTTGTTGGCGATCTCCAGGAGCGCCTTCCGCTTGGCCGCGAAGCGCTTCACCAGCGCCTTGCGGGCCTCGTTCTTCTCGACTGAGCTTTTCTTCGACATGTCGTCTATCTCCGGTGTCCGCGTCTGAGACCCGAGGGCCTCACTGCCGGAACGGGAACTTGAAGGCGGCGAGCAGCGCCTTGGCCTCGGCATCGGTCTTGGCGGTGGTCGCCACGACGATGTCCATGCCCCACATCTGCTCGGCCTTGTCGTAGGAGATCTCCGGGAACACGAGGTGCTCCTTGAGACCCAGGGCGTAGTTGCCGCGGCCGTCGAACGAGCGCGGATTCAGGCCGCGGAAGTCACGCACGCGCGGCAGCGCGATGGTGATCAGCCGGTCCATGAACTCGTACATGCGCTGCTTGCGCAGGGTCACCTTGCAGCCGATCGGCATGCCCTCGCGCACCTTGAAGGTCGCGATGGCCTTGCGGGCCTTCGTGATGACCGGCTTCTGGCCGGCGATCAGGGCCAGATCGGCCGCCGCCACCGAGGCCTTCTTCGAGTCCGCGGTGGACTCGCCGACGCCCATGTTGATCACGATCTTCGTGATCTGCGGCACTTCCATCGGGTTCTTGTAGCCGAACTCTTCGATCAGCTTCTGGCGAACCACCTCGTCGTAGTGCTTGCGCAGGCGCGGGGTGTAGGCGTTCTTGTCGGCCTCAGCCATCGATCTGATCCCCCGTGGTCTTGGCGAACCGGACCTTGCGCCCGTCTTCGAGGATGCGGAAACCCACGCGGGTCGGCTTGCCGTTGGCGTCCGCCACCGCGATGTTCGAGAGCTGGATGGCGGCCTCCTTGGAGATGATGCCGCCTTCCTGGTTCTGGGTCTGCTTCTGGTGCTTCTTCACCAGGTTGATGCCGCGCACGAAGGCCCGGCCTTCCTTCGGCAGAACCTGGATCACCTCGCCCGACCGGCCCGAGTCGCGGCCGGTGAGCACGACGACCTTGTCGCCCTTCTTGATCTTGGCAGCCATTACAGCACCTCCGGAGCCAGGGAGATGATCTTCATGTGGTTGCGGGCGCGGAGCTCGCGCGGCACCGGTCCGAAGATACGGGTGCCGATCGGCTCCTTCTGATTGTTGATCAGGACCGCGGCGTTCTTGTCGAAGCGGATCACCGAACCGTCGGCGCGCTTCACGTCCTTGGCCGTGCGGACGACGACCGCCTTCATGACGTCGCCCTTCTTGACGCGACCGCGCGGGATCGCCTCCTTGACGGAGACGACGATCACGTCGCCCACGCCGGCATACTTGCGCTTCGACCCGCCGAGAACCTTGATGCACATCACACGGCGTGCACCCGAGTTGTCGGCAACGTCCAGATTCGTCTGCATCTGGATCACGTGCGTGACTCCTTGTTTCAGGCGGGTTTCCGCACACGGACGGTATTGCCCGGCGGACGACGCCTGATGGGGACCTGACGTCCCCGGCTCATGTGTTCGACCGCGCTGGCGGTGTTTTGAGACACCGGCGCGGTCACCGCGTTCACGGGGTGCGAGCACCCATCGGAAATGTCGCGAAGGCCGGGCGCATACTACGGGCGGCCGCCGATGGCAAGCCGACCGGCGGGAAATCGTCGCCGCCGCATCGGGGGCTGATCCGGCGTCGGGGCCTGTTGGCGGTGCCCTGGCGGAGCCCGGGCCCCGGACGCGCGACGACCGGCACGCCTGTCGGCGCACCGGTCGGTTGTCGCGCGGCGGTCGGAATCGATCAGATCGGCTGGCCGGCCGTCTCGAACAGGAAGCCGTCGAGGCTCGGGATGGTGACCGAGGCCCCGCTCGCGGGCTTCGACAGGCGCCAGGGCCGCTCCGAGCGGGCGCGAATCGCCTCGGACGGGCGGAGCCGCCGCATCCGGCCGTCCTCGCCCACCTCCTCGATCGCCAGGAAGCCGTAGACTTGCAGCCGCGAGGCGGTGAGCTTGAGGCCGCGATCCTCCGCGGCGACGATCATGCTGCCGGTGGCGTAGACCGCGTCCAGCAGGGAGCGCTGCTCGCTGCGGCGACGGTTGCGCGCCTCCCGCTCGCCGGGGGCCTGGGCGGGAATTGGCCGCCGGAACGGAACGACGTTGCTGACCGCGACGCAACCCATACGCAACACCCTCGACGCGAACCTGCGGCGGCGACCTGGCCGCCCGATGAGCGCGACAATTCGATGGATCGCTTTAATTCTCCGTAGACCGTGCCGGCGCGCGCCTGCCCCGATCCGGTACGCCTTGCGCGTGTGCCCGGAGGAATCGGCCACGTCCCGCGGGCCGGCTCGGGCGCGTGGGCCCCTCGGCCGCTCCGTCACTTGGCGCGATGCGCCGGGACCTTGCCGGGCCTCCTCACACCGGAGGCCAGCCCGTCCAGGGAGACGCACAGGACGCCGTAGACGGCACCGACGAAGAGGAAGATCTCGGCCGGGTAGATCATGGCGCGGTTGTTCACCTGCGCGGCCACGAAGGACAATTCGGGCACGCCGATCACGTAGGCGAGCGACGTGTCCTTGATGAGCGTGGTCCACTGGTTGACGAAGGACGGCGCCATGGCGCGCAGCGCCTGCGGCAGGATGACGAATCGCAGGGTGCGCCAGGGACCGAGGCCGAGCGCCAGGCCGGCCTCCCACTGGCCGCGGCCGACGCTCGCGATGCCCGACGCCACGCCGTAGGACAGGTAGGCGCCTCCGACGAGCGACAGCGCCGCCGCGACCGTACCGGCCTCCGGGATCGACACGCCGAACAGGATCGGCAGCAGGAAGTAGGTCCAGAAGATCAGCATCACGACCGGCACGGCGCGGAGGAAGCCGAGCCCGGCGGTGAGGATCGTCCGGGCGGCACCCGCACTCACGGCCAGGACGACGCCGAAGATGAGCCCGAGTGCGGCCGAGGCGAGACCGGACAGGCCGGAGAGAATCAGGGTCAGGGCAAGCCCGCCGACCGGTCCGTCGGGCCAAGCCCCGACCAGCAGGTAGCCGAGATTGTCGATGACGACCGAGGGGTTCATCGGTGCCGGCCCGGGGGACGGAACCGGCGGCCGAGGATCTGCCCGGCCGTCTCCACCGCGGCCGCCGCGCCGACATAGAGGAGCGTCGCGATGCCGAAGGCCTGGAAGGTCTCGAAGGTCTCGGTCTCGACCTGCCGGGACGCGTAGGACAACTCCGCGAGGCCGATCGTCATGGTCAGCGAGGTGTTCTTGAGCGTGTTCAAGTACTGGCCGACGATCGGCAGCCAGGCGACGCGCAGGGCCTGGGGCAGCACGATGTGGCGGAACGCCTTAACGGGCGCCAGGCCCAGGGCGAGGGCGGCCTCCCGCTGGGTGGACCGGACGGCCCCGATGCCGGCGCGGAGTTCCTCGGCGATGTAGGCGCCCGCGTAGAGCGCGAGCCCGCAGAACCCGGCGAGGCTCTCGTAGGCGGGCCAGCGCAGGGCGCCGAGTCCCAGGTCCAGGACGTGCGGCGCGTTGAGCCAGGCCGTCACGCCGTGCGGCAGAGCGGCGGCGACCGCGAAGTACCAGATGAAGAGCTGGACCAGCAGCGGCGTGTTGCGGACGATGCCGACCGAGAGGGTGACGACACCGCGTCCCGCGCGGCCGCCCGCCTCCCGCAGCCCGCACGCCGCGAAGCCCAGCGCTGTGCCGGCGAGGCAGGTGGCTGCCGACAGGGCCAGGGTGACGCCGAAGCCCTGCAGCAGCCAGGCGAGGTAGCGCGGCGCGAGCGCGTCGCCGACCAGTGGAGTCATCGGTGCCGGGCCGACTCGGTCAGCTACGGTCCCCGATCCGGAACAGGCGCGGCAGGGGCTGCTCGGTCTCGGGCCCGAACCAGCGGTCGTAGATCGCGGCCGCCCGCCCGCTCGCCTCCAGGCCGCGCAGAGTCTCGTTCACGAGATCCCGCAGGCGCGTCTCGCCCTTCGGGATGCCGACGCCGATATAGTCGTTGGAGATACTGAAGGCGGGAATCTCGTAGTTCTCCCGGTCCGGCACCTTCGCGAGCAGCCCGACCAGCTTCGGACCGTCCTGCGTGATCGCCTGAACGTTGCCGTTGCGCAGCGCCGTGAAGGCGAAGGGCGTGTCGTCGAAGGCTACCACGATGGCCCTCGGGAAATCGCGGCGCAGGACGATCTCATTGGTTGTGCCCTTGTCGGCGCCGATCCGAAGCCCGTTCAGCTGCTCCGGCGACGACAGGGTGCCCTTCTTCGCCAGGAATTGCTGGCCGGAGGCGAAGTACGGGATGCTGAAATCGAGCTGCTTGGCCCGCTCGTCCGTGATGGTGAAATTCGCCAGAACCAGATCGACCTTGCCGGAGGTGAGCAGCGGGATCCGATTCGCCGGATTGGTGGGCCGAACCTCCAGCTTGACGCCGAGCGCGTCGGCGATGGCCTGCGCGTACTCGACGTCCAGGCCGTTGATCCGCTTCGTCGCCGGATCGACGAAACCGAAAGGTGGGTTGCTGTCGAAGGCGGCGACCCGGAGAACGCCGGCCTGTCGGATGGCGTCCAGACGGTCGGCCAGGGCGGGGCCCGCAGACAGGACGATGGCGAGGGCGAAGGCGAAGAGGCGGCGCACAGGTAGCTCCATCAGATCGTCGGAAGTCCGTACAGGTGAAGGTATTGCCCAGTTTCCCGGATGTTCTCGGTCTGGCTGTGCGTGTGGAGAAGAATTAACAGATCGAGATGCGTATTGATTCAGTCCATGCTGCGCTCAGATGAGCGACAGCGCGGCGCTGAGTCGGGAAACGACCCATCATCATCTCGAGCATGCGGCTAAATCAACGGGAAAAGATTTCCTTTATTCTATGACGGCGTGGGGATCTCGCCGAGACCGCCGGCGGCGAGGGACGCATTTTCCCGCCGTGCCGGAGGGCAGGTCTTCCTCGATCCGCCCCGGCGCGGGCGTGGCGCCGGAAGTGGCGCGGCCCGGCCGGTCTGCGTTGACCCGGCCGACAGCCGTGGGCGATAAGCGATCCGACAGCGGTCGCGCAGGCGCGGCGCCAAATGGCGCGGCCTTGACCGATCCTTAACCTCAGCCGCGGTGCAGTTTTCTGCCGTAACCGCATTGACCTGAGGGGCAACCGCGTCTAGAAGCGCGCCACTTCGGACGGCCATCGCCTGCCGACGGCCCACGGGCGAACCCCCGGAAGCCGCCGCCATCGCCCCGAGCGCTCCGAGGGTTCAAATCGCCTGACGCTGTAAGTCAGATCCGTAGGTACGAGCGCGTTCGTTTCGGGCGTGCTCCTCTGCCCACACCGCGCCGAGGGTCCGTGACAGGCCCTCCGGCGCATATTCGTTTTGCGGACTGCCCTGCGCAGTTCGGACTAGGTGACCGAGGAAGAGGGCACAGGATGCCGACGATCAACCAGCTGATCGCCCAGCCGCGGAAGATCCAGCGGAGCCGCAACAAGGTTCCGGCGCTCGACGCTTGCCCGCAGAAGCGCGGCGTCTGCACCCGCGTCTACACGACGACCCCGAAGAAGCCGAACTCGGCGCTCCGGAAGGTCGCCAAGGTGCGCCTCACCAACGGTTTCGAGGTGATTGGCTACATCCCGGGCGAGGGTCACAACCTTCAGGAGCACTCCGTGGTGATGATCCGCGGCGGCCGCGTGAAGGATCTTCCGGGCGTGCGCTACCACATCCTGCGCGGCGTGCTCGACACGCAGGGCGTGAAGAACCGCAAGCAGCGCCGGTCGAAGTACGGCGCCAAGCGGCCGAAGTAAGTCGGACGCCCGGATATTTCCCGGGCGCCGGTCCGTGTTTCCACGGCCTCGTAAGGATGTCGCCGGCCTCAGGGCTGAGGCGACCTGCGCGGGGCGCTTAAGATCTTTTCGTTCGAGAGTCTCAGAAGATGTCCCGTCGTCACTCTGCCGAGAAGCGTGAGATCATCCCGGACCCGAAGTACGGGGACGTGGTGCTGACGAAGTTCATGAACTCCATCATGTACGAGGGCAAGAAGTCGACCGCCGAGCGGATCGTCTACGGCGCCTTCGACATCGTCGAGAACCGCGCCCGCGCCAACCCGATCGAGGTGTTCCGCGCCGCGCTCGACAACGTGGCCCCGATGATCGAGGTCCGCTCCCGCCGCGTCGGCGGCGCGACCTACCAGGTCCCCGTCGAGGTCCGCACCGAGCGCCGCCAGGCGCTGGCGATCCGCTGGCTGATCCAGGCCGCGCGCTCGCGGAACGACCGCACCATGGTCGAGCGCCTCTCGGCCGAGCTGCTCGACGCCGCCAACAACCGCGGCAACGCTGTCAAGAAGCGCGAAGACACGCACCGGATGGCGGAAGCCAACCGCGCCTTCTCGCACTACCGCTGGTAAGCGGTTCCGCCGTCTCTCAGGAGCAATTCGATGCCCCGCACGCACGCGATCGAGGACTACCGCAACTTCGGCATCATGGCCCACATCGATGCCGGCAAGACCACGACCACGGAGCGGATCCTCTACTACACCGGAAAGTCCCACAAGATCGGCGAGGTCCATGAGGGCGCCGCCACCATGGACTGGATGGCGCAGGAGCAGGAGCGTGGCATCACGATCACCTCGGCTGCGACCACCTGCTTCTGGCGCGACAAGCGCCTGAACATCATCGACACCCCCGGCCACGTCGACTTCACCATCGAGGTGGAGCGCTCGCTCCGCGTGCTCGACGGCGCCGTGTGCGTGCTCGACGGCAACCAGGGCGTCGAGCCGCAGACCGAGACCGTGTGGCGCCAGGCCGACAAGTACGACGTGCCGCGCGTCGTATTCGTCAACAAGATGGACAAGATCGGCGCCGACTTCTTCAAGTGCGTCGCCGACATCATCGACCGCGTCGCCGGCAAGCCCGTGTGCCTGCAGCTCCCGATCGGGGCCGAGTCGAGCTTCCAGGGCGTCATCGACCTCATCAAGATGAAGGCGATCGTCTGGTCGGGCGAGGCGCTCGGCGCCAACTTCGACGAGACCGAGATCCCGGCCGACCTCAAGGACCAGGCCGTCGAGTACCGCACCAAGCTGGTCGAGGCCTGCGTCGAGCTCGACGACGACGCCATGTCCGCCTACCTCGACGGCAACGAGCCGGACGAGGCGACGATGCGCACCCTGGTGCGCAAGGCCGTGCAGCTGCGCGCCTTCCACCCGGTGCTCTGCGGCTCGGCGTTCAAGAACAAGGGCGTGCAGCCGCTCCTCGACGCCGTCGTGGACTACCTGCCCTCCCCGGCCGATCGCGGCGAGATCAAGGGCATCGACTTCAAGACCGAGGAAGAGACCGTCCGTCACCCGTCGGACTCGGATCCCTTCTCCATGCTCGCCTTCAAGATCATGGACGATCCCCACGTCGGCACGATCACCTTCTGCCGCGTGTACTCGGGCAAGGTCGAGACGGGCGCCAACGTCCTGAACTCGTCGCGCGACAAGAAGGAGCGCGTCGGCCGCATGCTCCTGATGCACGCCAACAACCGCGAGGACATCAAGGAGGCCTTCGCGGGCGACATCGTCGCCCTCGCCGGCCTCAAGGATACCCGCACGGGCGACACCCTCTGCGACCCGCAGAAGGCCGTGATCCTCGAGAAGATGGAGTTCCCCGAGCCCGTCATCGAGATCGCCGTCGAGCCGAAGTCGAAGGCCGACCAGGAGAAGCTCGGCATCGCGCTCTCGAAGCTCGCCGCCGAGGATCCGTCCTTCCGCGTCTCCACCGACCAGGAGTCGGGCCAGACCATCCTCAAGGGGATGGGCGAGCTCCACCTGGACATCAAGGTCGACATCCTGCGCCGCACCTACAAGGTCGACGCGAATATCGGCCAGCCGCAGGTCGCCTACCGCGAGAAGCTGACCCGCCGTCAGGAGATCGACTACACGCACAAGAAGCAGACCGGCGGTACCGGTCAGTTCGCCCGCGTGAAGTTCGTGGTCGAGCCGAACGAGCCGGGCGCCGGCTTCTCGTTCGAGTCGAAGATCGTCGGCGGCGCGGTGCCGAAGGAGTACATCCCGGGCGTCGAGAAGGGCCTGAACTCGGTGCTCGGCGCCGGCGTGCTGGCCGGCTTCCCGGTCGTCGACGTCAAGGTCGAGCTGGTCGACGGCGCCTACCACGACGTCGACTCGTCGGCGCTCGCCTTCGAGATCGCCTCCCGCGCGGCCTTCCGTGAGGCCCTGCAGAAGGGCGGCTCGGTCCTGCTCGAGCCGGTGATGAAGGTCGAGGTCGTCTCGCCGGAAGAGTACACCGGCTCGGTCATCGGCGACCTGAACGCCCGCCGCGGCCAGATCCAGGGCCAGGACATGCGCGGCAACGCCAACGTCATCAACGCGATGGTGCCGCTGGCCAACATGTTCGGCTACGTGAATCAGCTGCGCTCCTTCTCCCAGGGCCGCGCCAACTTCACGATGCAGTTCGACCACTACGAAGAGGTGCCGCGCGGCGAGGCCGACAAGGTCATCGCCAAGTACGCCTAAGCATCTCTTCTTCCGCAACGCGAATTCGAATCTAGGAGGCTCTGATGGGCAAGGAAAAGTTCTCCCGCACCAAGCCGCACTGCAACATTGGCACGATCGGCCACGTCGATCACGGCAAGACGTCTCTGACGGCTGCGATCACGAAGGTTCTGGCCGAGACGGGCGGGGCGACGTTCACGGCCTACGACCAGATCGACAAGGCGCCTGAGGAGAAGGCGCGCGGGATCACGATCTCGACGGCGCACGTGGAGTACGAGACGCAGAACCGTCACTACGCGCACGTCGACTGCCCCGGCCACGCCGACTACGTGAAGAACATGATCACGGGCGCGGCGCAGATGGACGGCGCGATCCTGGTTGTGTCGGCGGCCGACGGCCCGATGCCGCAGACCCGCGAGCACATCCTGCTGGCCCGCCAGGTCGGCGTGCCGGCGCTGGTGGTGTTCCTCAACAAGGTCGACATGGTCGACGACGAGGAGCTGCTGGAGCTGGTCGAGCTCGAGGTGCGCGAGCTGCTGTCGAAGTACGACTTCCCCGGCGACGACATCCCGATCACCAAGGGCTCGGCGCTGATGGCGCTCGAGGACAAGGAGCCGAAGATCGGCAAGGAGGCGGTCCTGGCGCTGATGGCGACCGTGGACGCCTACATCCCGCAGCCGGAGCGTCCGATCGACATGCCGTTCCTGATGCCGATCGAGGACGTGTTCTCGATCTCGGGCCGCGGCACGGTGGTGACGGGTCGCGTCGAGCGCGGCATCGTGAAGGTGGGCGAGGAAGTCGAGATCGTCGGCATCCGGGCGACCACCAAGACGACGGTGACCGGCGTCGAGATGTTCCGCAAGCTGCTCGACCAGGGCCAGGCGGGCGACAACGTCGGCGTGCTGCTGCGCGGCACGAAGCGCGAGGACGTGGAGCGCGGCCAGGTGGTGTGCAAGCCGGGTTCGGTGAAGCCGCACTCGAAGTTCAAGGCCGAGGCGTACATCCTGACCAAGGAGGAGGGCGGGCGCCACACGCCGTTCTTCACCAACTACCGGCCGCAGTTCTACTTCCGGACCACGGACGTGACCGGGATCTGCACGCTCCCCGAGGGCACCGAGATGGTGATGCCGGGCGACAACGTGACCATGGACGTGGCGCTGATCGTGCCGGTGGCCATGGAGGAGAAGCTGCGCTTCGCCATCCGCGAGGGCGGCCG
>NZ_JBQEPK010000060.1:0-4432 GCF_052045615.1 Methylobacterium sp. 22177
CTAACCGGCGGCCCGGAACGACCTGTCGTGGCCCGACGAGGGCCGAGAAGGGATGTTTGCAGACGAGATCCGCCGCGCCATCGAGGCGGCCAGCCGAATCGCCCTGCCTCAGGTGACGGCGCAGCTCTGGCGCGCGTTCGGAGATGGACACATCACCGAGGCCGAGGCCGAAAGCCTCTCCGCCTTGATCGAGGCACGCACGCGGACTGGGAAGGCAACCCGCATTGGGCAGCCACCGAGCCTGACAGAGCCGCCAGCGCCCGGGACTGCGGATATCCCTCAGGCCCTTCCAGGAAGCGCAAGGCGGTCGGTGGGCTCACGCCCGCGCACGAATGCGTCGATGGAACGCCGTCGCCGCTGGGCCGCCTCAGGTCGGCTGCCACCGGGGTTGGCGGCCCGGTTCACCCTGGCCGAGCAGGCGGTGCTGGCGCTGGTGGCGGCCGAGACCGCCCGCCGGGGTGATTGCCGCCTCGCCGTCGGCCACCTCGCGGCGATCGCCGGCGTGGCCGAGACCACCGTGCGCAACGCCGTCCGCGAGGCGACCAAGCTCGGGCTGGTCACCGTCGAGGAACGGCGCATCACTGGCTTCCGCAACGACACCAACATCGTCCGCATCGTCGCGCCCGAGTGGACAGCCTGGCTGCGCCTCGCCCGCAAGACCCATCCCGCGCATCTGCCCCAGCAGGCCGCTGGTGCCGAGGGGGGAGGGTGCAAATCCGCAAAGCGCACGCATACTCAGGTTCTAATCCCGTTAGATTCGAGGATAACCCAACCGTCAAAAAGCTGCCGGAGGGCAGCGGGCGACCTCGATCGTGCGACACCTTCGAGAATCCGGCAGGGTGGTGGGAAGGCCAGAGCCATGCGCTGAGGGTCTGAGCCCGGACGGTCTGACGAACGCCCTTCCACCATCACAGCACCATCGGCTCGCCGGCACACAGCCGGCCGATCACCTGCGACCACGCGAATCCGCCGACACGCGGACGCGCGTCGACACGGGTGTGTGGCTCGACGCGCCGATCCCGATTCCGGAGCGGTACCATGCGCCATCCCAGGAGCGATGACCTGCCGGCCCTGCTCCTCGCCCTGGCTACGGAGAATGCTGAGCTGCGCGTGCGGCTCGGCGATGCCCAGGATCTGCTGATGGAAACCGCCATCGACGCCGGACACCTGCACGCCCACTGGAGTTGACCCGGTCTCGTGGAGCCCTTCAGACTTTCCGCACGAGGTGCGCTCCATGCCTCATACACGCCCGCCCTACGCCCCCGAGTTCCGCCGCCAGATGGTCGAATTGGTCCGTGCCGGACGCGACCCGGCCGATCTCGCCCGCGAGTTCGAGCCCTCCGCCCAGGCCATCCGCAACTGGGTCGCTCAAGCCGACCTCGGTGAGAGCCGTGGCGCCTCCAAGAATGACGTCCTGACGCTCGCCGAGCGGGAGGAACTGGCCCGTCTACGCCGCGAGGTGCGGCAGCTTCGGATGGAGCGCGACATCCTCTCAAAAGCCGCGGCCTGGTTCGCACGGGAGAGCGGCACGGTGCCGTCGGGCTCTTCCAGTTCATGAGCGCGAACCAGGCCGTCTTCCCCATTGCGGCCATGGCACGCGTGCTCGGCGTGTCGGAGGCCGGCTATCACGCTTGGCGGCAGCGCGCGCCCTCCGTCCGTGCCGTGGCGGATGCCGCGTTGTTGAAGCAGATCCGCACCGCTCACGCTGGGTCGGGCGAGATTTACGGTGCGCCGCGCGTGCACGCTACGCTGGCAGCACAGGGCGCACGACACGGACGCAAGCGCATTGCGCGGCTGATGCGCGAGGCGGGCCTTGTCGGCGTCAGCCGCCGGCGCGGAGGCGTCGTGACCACTCGACGCGACCGGGAGGCTCGCCCCGCGCCCGATCTCGTGGATCGCAACTTCTCGGCCAAGGCCCCCAACCAGCTCTGGGTAGGTGACATTACCTTCGTGCCGACCGCCTCGGGCTTCCTCTACCTCGCCGTGGTGGTCGACGCCTGGAGCCGGCGCGTCGTGGGCTGGTCGATGGCCAGCCACCTGCGGACCGAACTCGTGCTCGACGCACTGGAGATGGCCATCATGCAGCGCCGGCCGCGCGATGTGATCCACCACTCCGACCAGGGATCGCAATACACGTCGCTGGCCTTCGGCGGTCGCTGCCGCGAAGCGGGCGTGCGGCCCTCCATGGGCTCGGTGGGCGACGCTTACGACAACGCAATGTGCGAGAGCTTCTTCGCGACGCTGGAGTGTGAGTTGCTCGACCGCCGGCGCTTCGCCTCTCAGGCGCAGGCCCGCATGGCCGTGTTCACCTTCATCGAGGGCTTCTACAATCCCGTGCGCCTGCACTCCGCGCTCGGTTATCGCTCACCCATCCGCTACGAACAGGAGATGCTCGCCGACCCTTGATCCGCAAGCGTTCCACCGCTCCACCAAAACGGGTCAACTCCACACATCGAGGCCGTGCAGATTGAGCGCGACGCTTGGCACGCCCAGGCCGAGCAGCTGCAAACCCGCCTCCCACGGGTGGGCTGATCGGCGACAAGCCGAGCTTGGCCTGGTACACCGCGGCCTCTTCCCGCCAGGTGCTCGAGGCGTTCGCGACACCGCACGGCATCGCGGCGGGCAAGCGCGCGACGACAGGCGATCAAGGGCCAGTTCCCCTCGGTTCGCCCGTGACGCCTCGGCCGGGCGGTCGCGTGAGGGTCGGCGCCGCGGTGGAACTGGTCACCGCACGCGCCGGCTCACGGCCCGCTCGCACGCTCGATTGAACCCGCGCGGCACGTCCTTGGCATAGGGGCCAGACCCGCCGCCAAGGCAGCCGGGCTCATGACGCACGTCAACCTCGATCAGCGCGCTGGACCTCACCCTCTGGCCCAGCGATGTCCCCATTCGCGTTCCGCCGGTGTGTTGAAGCGGCTTATGTGCTCGGGGTCCCCGGGTTGTGGTTCGGGCTTGAGCGCGGACTTGCGCGGCTGTGGTCGTCGGACCTGAGGCGAGCCGGGGTTGGGCTTACCGGATCCGCGGCCTTCTCCTTGTCGGGGTGATGCTGCCAGCCTTGAGAGGCGCTGTGTGGGACGGCTCGAGGTGTGGATTATGTCCTGCTATCTCCCGTCCTTCTCGTTGCGCTTCCTGGGTCAGCTTAGTGACGGCTTGCGTCCCCGACCGTGCTGAGCCTGGTTGTCGGATGCGGGCTCTCGTTGTCAGCACACACCACGCACCTCCGGAGGGCCATTCGCGGCCAGAGTTCGGAAAATAGATTACAATACAGCCACTTAGTCAGGCCAGAGATGGAGTTGTCGCCGGTTTCAAGCCGACGACCGGACGCGTGAGGATCGAAGCGATAACGATGCCGATATGAGGTGATCAGGGGCGCGACAACGGTCCGATATGCCCCACACACGATCTGCCTCGACGCACGGGCATAGGCGTGACAGCCGCGCCGTATACCGAACGCAAGAGGTTGTGATGCCGGGAACAGCTCGGCCATAGTCCGGGGCATAGAGCAACACGACGACGGGCAGAACGCTGGCGCGATGCGCGCCGATCGTCCGATATGCTCGAGGCAAGACCGGCAGAGCCCGAACACGAATGGAAGGCAAACCGGAGCTAAGTCGATCGACACACGGGGGACGACCCGACTCGAGGTCCGAAGTGGCTGGGCGCCTCACACCGTTCGAGGAGGAAGGGGAAGGTGGACCCATCGGGTGATGTGGGCTGATTTTTTGCCGGTCGTGCCGGCGCCCAGATCCTGGGCTGTGCCAATAGGGTGAGGCGATGATGGCGGCACGGGTGTGCCGGTGTTTTTGCCGGTTCGGCTCGATCGGATGGAGCACCACTGCTTCCCGCACCTTCAGTGCGTGTGGTGTGATACCCTTCCTTCTGCCGTCCCGCTACCGTGCCGCTACCGCCTCTTGCTGGACCCAACCGTGCCCTGGCCTTCACCGACGTGCGACATCGCCGTTCAGGCCGAGACCGGATCCGGCGAGGCCGCCACCCATCCGACGCGCCGTCCAGCGCAGCGGCGGGGAAGCTGCGGCCACGCCGAGCCACTGAAGGCCTCAGGGTGCCAGTCCTTGCCAGTGCGTTTGCCAGCGGTCTGCCATGAGTTGGGGGTATCACACCACACGCACTGAAGCGTCTTCGACCCCGTAGGGCTCCCGAGGAACCCAGCTGCGCGGACGGCGTCGATCGAGTTCGACCTGCGGCTTTCGACAATCGTTCAGGCCGCTCCACGGATCGATATCCGCAAACGAAAAGGGCCGGCCTTGAGACCGGCCCCGCGTCCCAATTGGAACGATCCGCCTCACTCGGCCGCGGTCATCTCGGCGGTGTAGTGGCCGCACCAGTCCTGGGCGGCGACCACGGGCCAGAGGCCCTTCGACTCGGGCGCGGGCTGGCTGACCGGCGGGTTGAAGCGGCACAGGCCGGCATC
>NZ_JBQEPK010000060.1:4482-19919 GCF_052045615.1 Methylobacterium sp. 22177
CTCGTCGAAGAAGCGGCAGGTCTCACACTTGGCGTTGGCCATGATCGGGCTCCTGGAACTGGATGGCGACCGGCGGCCGCGCTCAGTTGCAAATTGGAATAAATCCAATCTGTTGGTCAATAGCAGGCCGGACGGCCCATCCATCTGTGGACAGGCCTTGCCGTGGCTGTCCGCCCTGCTCGGCCTGCCGCTAGGCTCAGGCTGATCTGCCGCGACAATCAGGATGGTGCGCGGCTAGGGAGAACCGGGACCGCCAGGCACGTGAGCCAGCCCCTCGACAGCATCGCCACTGTCCTCGAAGGCACGGGCGACTACCGCGTACTGCGCCGGCTGCAGCCTCTGTCCGACTACCCGGACGCCCCCGAGGAGCCGACGTTCATCGGCTTGGTGGTCGACGTTGAGACCACCGGCACCGACTTCGGTACGGACGAGGTGATCGAGCTCGGGATCCTGAAATTCGAGTACGGCGCCAGCGGGCGCATTTACCGGGTGCTCGACACCCTCAACCAGCTGCACGAGCCGCAGAAGCCGATCCCTCCGGAGATCACCCGACTGACCGGCATCACCGACGCCGATGTGGCCGGGCAGCGGATCGACGACGCGGCGGTGGCGCGGATCGCGGCAGATGCTGCGGTGGTGATCGCGCACAACGCCAGCTTCGACCGGCAGATGTGCGAGCCGCGCTGGCCGGTGTTCCGGGAGAAGAACTGGGGCTGCTCGTGCCACCAGATCCCGTGGCGGGCGGAGGGGCACGAGGGCTTGAAGCTCGGCTACCTGCTGTCCGATTGCGGGTTCTTCCACCGCGGCCATCGAGCGATCGACGACTGCCACGCACTGCTGGCGCTGCTCGCCCGTCCGCTGCAGGCCTCCGGCCAGTTGGCGCTGGCCGCCTTGCTGGCGACGGCGCGCAAGCCCACGGTGCGGTTGTGGGCGCAGGGATCTCCGATTGAGACCAAGGAGCTTCTGAAGGCGCGGCGCTACCGCTGGAGCGGCCGTCGCCGGTGCTGGTACGTCGACCTGGACGAGGATCAGATCGAGATCGAGCGGACGTTTCTGAGCGAGGCGATCTATCGCCGGCCGATCATCGACCTTCCGGCTGATCGGTTCACGGCCCGGGACCGCTACTCCGCCCGGACCAATCCCGAGCAGGACGCCTAGACGGGAAAAGCCCTACGTGGCCGGCTCCTTCGCATAAGGGGATATTACGGCTCCACACGCACGTAGACATTCCATGGCGTCTCGCCACCGACGAGGTATTCTGGCTGAAGTCTCTCCTAAGCTGCTCACGATGGGGACAGCTACGAGCGGACTGGAGCCAACCCGGGATCATGACTGCATGCCAGCGCATGTCCCTGGTCGCGAGGTTCACGGCGAGCGAAGGCAATCCCGCGCCTTAGTTCCAAGGGCGTCTGACCGTGCCGGGCAGCCGTTGTAGAAAATGGAGCCGGCTCGTAGGGAGCAGCATCCAGCCGCAGGCGGGCGATGGCCGTTATGCGAGCGCGGCACATGACCGCGAGGAACAAGGCCGAGAAGACGCTGTCGTCGACGACTACAAGGTCGTGCCACGGTGCACAGCAGCGGCCCGAGGAGCGCGTTGCGCCCACGGCGAGGTGGCGCTGTGCCCTTTTCACCAACATAATACATTATACAACCTAAAATACGGATCGTTAAGTGTCGACCGGCAACCTGAAATTAATGCTTGACGGTCGTACACAAGCCTAACAATATAGCCAATGATCTGCGAAGCACATCCTAACGATTGCAGATCGGAGATGGCCGTGTGTTCATAAGATTTTCTTGGAATGCTATTCAATCAATGCGTCGGCGTGCACCCATCATCATCTTTTTTACTATAATCTTGATTATCCAATCGACAGGATTTTGTTATAGGAGGATGAAATGGCTAAGTAACGACGAGCTTTTGCAGACTGCCCTGTCATTTAGCGCTGCTTATTTTGGGCGCAAAAATACAGTCCAGGATACCCATGACTTCATAAGGGACAACCCAACTTGCTGCTCAATAAAAACATCATTTTCGAGTGATAATTTTGCGGTAAAAACACTCGAATATATCAGTGGCACTTATACGACGACCGCAATGATAAAGATTCAAGGCAAAAATGGCAATAATTACTACAAATCATATGTAGTAATGGACAACTGTGGCCATATTTTGCAATCGTACGGCATGGACGAAGAGTAAACAGGAGACACATATGGCTGACTTTTATGGACTGAACTATGCGTCCCTAACGCCTGACGTCGTCACCAATCTTTTCCTATATGGAAAGACGACAACACCTAGTGATCTGAACGAGCAAATTCGACCGTCGTCTGAGGTCGGCCCTACCGTTCATCTCAACATGGGCGATTACATGAGAGACGGGCCGGGAAGGTATGCTCTGCCAAGCAACGCGGCATTCGTAAAGAGTTTTTTCTCAAGTCTAGATAATCAACAAATAAATGGGCAGCCTATTAGCGGCACCTATACGGTGGATCAACTTATAAAGCAATTTGGCGTCTCTGAAGATGAATTCAAGATAAATATTGCTCAATATGCAATCGACACAAAATCATCCGACTACGCTTCAAGAGCGTACATATATAACAGCGGATCTTTCATAATAGCCAAAGATACGCAATTTGTGTTTGATGGCCAAAACTCACGCATAGACAACCTCCATGTGCGTGCTTTCGACGATAATTTTGATTTTGAATCATCCAGCTGGGTGACATGGGCGGGGAACAACACTGTCCTCAAGCCTTTAGTTGACCCTTTTGGTCTGGGAGCTGGCCGACCCGTTATATTCAAGTTCGACGGGACGTCCGGCGAGCCCATAACAAACAACTACGGCGCCAGCAACTACAACTCCGATGCAGCCCGGTGGGACTCCATCTATACTCCGACGGCATTTGCGTCAGACCTACTCCCCGGAATACTTGGAATTGTAGATCAACTGAAATCTGACAAAGTTATCGACTACGAGCGTGACGGCAAATACGTTATATATGCAAACAGTTCGGGGGCTACTATCTCGCCCGAGAATGCCGGGACCGCAAATGGTAGAGTAGATTCAAGTGATGACGATCACGCTTCAATCCTGGTCGGCAGTCCTGGGAATGATAAAATATACGGAGGATCGCACGCAGATTGGTTGTTAGGCGGTGGTGGGGATGACAATCTGTACGGAAGTCTGGGCGGAGATTTCATTGATGGCGGAGCGGATTATGATGTTCTCACATATTCCTCAGTAAGTGGTGAAATTAAGCTATCGTCGCGCCCCGCTAGCGACGTTCCGGACGGTATTGATCAAAATAATGGGATTTTGAAACTATCTTTTGATCAAAGCGATGATTTTGACCGTATTCGTGGTGTCGAAAACATAAGAATTGGATCGTCAGACGTACATCTTAAACTAGACTCAAGTGCGCTGGATGACAAAACTCAGACTGTCATCGACGGCAGTGGCACCAACGCTCTTCTAGATTTTTCCGACGTCGACAGAAGTGTCGAGTTTAATGCGGGAAACCTTGGCGAAAGCGACGGACTTATCTTCAATAATTTTACCGAAATCAAAGGTTCTGAGAACGGCGATACCTTCGATATCGGAGGTACCCCTATCACTTACCTGCAAGGCGGAGCAGGCAATGACACTATCCGCGGAAACGGCCAAGCTGCAATTGATGCGGGCCTAGGTAACAATAACGTCTACGGTTCGGATAAAGGAAGTGACACTTTTGTATATAGCGGCGGCAACCTTGTTATAGATAATGCCGCGGCGGATGATCATTTAATGCTAAGGAAAAGTTTTTTAACAGGAACCGACTCGAATACCGACAGATCTAGCGCAATACCGGTAACTTTCGGTTTTATGGGAGAGTACGACACGACAGGATTTGTCGACAGCGGGATACTGAAATACGATCACACCGATCACATTGATTTTGGCAGCGATCTTCCGCCGTTTGACATGCCCGTGTACAAATACAACGCTCTTTACTCTGATGATTTTGATTTTGAGATTGACTATGAGAAGCGGGATGATGGAAGCCTTGTCTTGACATTCAAAAAAACAACTTCTTACAACGACCAAGATACCATCATTCCTCATCGGCCAATTAGAGACGATGTTGTCGGACAGATAACAATTAATAACTTTCACGATGGCGATCTAGGGATTAATTTTGCGCCGGCAACAGGTGGTGCGATAGAGCCGGGCTCAACGACGTCCTATGATCATGATAACCAACTGACTATGCAGGCTCTTAACAACGGAAATTTCCTGGCGGCGCCAATGCTGCATACTGATGTAACATAAAAAATGTGTGGCGCGCATCCGAGTGTGCGCGCCATTTCCAGGTAGGACTTATTCGAGTCATCAGGCTTATTCGATAAAGCCCGATCGCGCTGCGATCATCAGTCTTCAAACAGGTACGTGATGTCGGGTGACCATATTGATGTGCAAGGTACTGTGATCGTCGACACAGGGCTGCGTGCCTTGTGTAGCGTCGCGGGCTTTTATCGGATTCCAGGCAATCCGATGCATCTTGCTCGCGAATTGGCATTGGGTGGTCGTAAAGCTGATAACCGTGACCTTGTTCGAGCAGCTAATCTTCTCGGATTGAAGGCTCGTATAATTAAGGCTTCCCGGCCGAATCGCCTTGCCAATATTCCCACGCCCGCCCTGGTGCATCTAAAATCTTCAGGATTTTCTCTTCTCGGAGGGCGAGATCGCAATGGAATTCATAGGATTGTTGATTTCACGACACGTAAAACGAGTGATTTAACTCTTGAGGAATTATTCGCCGCGATCGACTCGGAGGTGATCCTGGTGCAGCGGCGCTTCCGAGGCGCGGGTGTCCCACCTACAACCTTCGGGCTTCGTTGGTTCCTTCCGTCTATTTGGCGCTATCGGCGACCGATTATTCATGTGCTGCTTGCTTCACTGTTCGTGCAACTTTTTGCCCTAGTGACACCGCTTTTTTTTCAAGTTGTCGTTGATAAGGTGCTCGTGCATAAAGGCACGTCCACTCTCCTTGTTATCGTCGCCGGCCTAGCTCTTGTCGGACTCTTCGACGTAGTTCTACAACATTTACGTACTTACGCGCTCTCACACACGACAAATCGCATCGACGTCGAGCTAGGCCAGCGGCTGTTTCGGCACCTACTTGCGTTGCCGCTTGGCTACTTCGAAACTCGGCCTGCTGGCCAAACCGTGGCTCGCATCCGCGAGCTTGAGACCATTCGCGCGTTTCTGACTGGACAAGGTTTGTTCTCCGGCATTGACCTTGTCTTCGCCTCGATATTCGTCGCAGCCCTGTTTGCATATTCGACAAAATTAGCGCTTATTGTGGTCGTAACTATTCCGTTCTACATCGGCATCAGCGCTCTCGTGCGTCCACCATTGCGTGAGGGTATCAAACAGAAATTCAACCGCGGTGCCGAGAGTCAACAATTCTTAGTCGAGTCTGTAGTCGGCATTCAAACTCTTAAGGCCTCAGCTATCGAGCCTGCCATGCGCCAACAATGGGAGGAGCGTTTGGCTGCATACGTGCGCACCGCCTTCGATACTACGATGCTTGCCGCTGGCGGGCAGAACGCGATCCAATTTGTGAGCAAGCTCTCCTCGGCGGCTATAATGCTGTTTGGCGCCAAGGCTGCGATTGACGGCGAGCTAACAGTCGGCGAATTGGTTGCCTTCAACATGATTGCGAGTCAAGTTGCGCAACCTATTTTACGCCTTTCCCAGCTTTGGCAGGATTTTCAGCAAATACAAGTGTCCGTCGAACGCCTTGGAGATATCCTCAATACTCCTCCAGAACAAACACCCAAAACAAGTATTAGTCTTCCCGCTCCAAAAGGAGCAGTCACCTTGCGCAATGTTTCTTTTTCATACCGACCTGGCGGCCAGCACGTTCTCAAGGATATTTCGTTACACATTCGTCCGGGCGATGTCGTTGGTATTGTTGGCGCTTCTGGTTCGGGCAAATCTACGCTGACTAAGCTAATACAACGGCTTTACACACCGTCTGAGGGGCAAGTACTTGTTGATGGCCTCGATATTGCCCAGGTCGATCCGGCATGGCTGCGCACACATATTGGCGTTGTGCTACAGGAGAACCTGCTCTTCAATCGTACAATCCACGACAATATCGCCCTCGCCAATCCGGCCTTGCCTCGTGCCGCCGTTATGCAAGCTGCCAAGCTCTCAGGTGCAGACGAATTTATCAATCGTCTGCCGCAGGGCTACGACACATTAATTGAAGAGCGTGGGACAAACCTGTCGGGTGGCCAGCGCCAACGCATCGCAATTGCCCGTGCCATCGTGACGAGTCCTCCCATCTTAATCTTCGATGAGGCGACCTCTGCCCTCGACTACGAGAGCGAGCGCCTGGTGCAGGCTAATATGCGTCATATTGTGAAGGACCGGACCGTAATCATGATCGCGCATCGGCTCGCGACTGTGCGGGGTTGTAATCACATAATTGGTATGGCGGACGGGAGGGTCGTCGAGATTGGTAATCATGATGAGCTGGTGCGTCGGCCTAACGGCGTCTATGCTCGGCTCTGGGCATTGCAGATGGGCATCGGCGTAGAGGCGGTCGCATGACGCTGTCCGCTCAACCTGCTAATCAGAACGGGCCCTCACTGTCGGGAAAGGTTGTACGCTTTGAGCGTCGTTACCGACAGCACCGGCGCGATCAGGAATTCCTACCTGCAGCACTTGAGATCCTAGAGTCACCGCCCTCGCCGGTGCGCATGGTGCTCATCCTCATCATCTGCGCGCTTGCAGCCACTGCACTTGTTTGGGCGTATATTGGACACATTGACGTTGTCGCGCTGGCGCAGGGCAAGATCCAGCCAACTGGGCGAGTGAAGGTAGTGCAGCCATTGGAAAGCGGCCGGGTTCGATTAATTCAGGCCGAGAATGGGCTGCATGTATCCGCAGGTGACATACTTGTCGAACTTGATCCAACAGAAATGCACGCTGAAGAAGTGGGTTTGCGCACGAACCTGATCGCCTACCGCGCCGAGACGGTGCGGCGGCGAGAGGCGATCCAAATCGCGAGTGAAAGCAATCTCGACAGCGCGCTTTTCGCCCGGCCCGCACTGACCTTCGGGACCGACACTCCGTCTTCGATCCGTATGCGGGAGCAACAGGTCCTTACAGGAGATCTTGCCCAGCTGGGTGCGGCCGTGGAGAGCCTGATTGAGCAAACCCAACAAAAAATTGCGGAACGTGACCGGCTAATTGCTATGATTGCGGCTCAGAAAAACCTCATCTCGACACTGAAAGAGCGCGTCGAGATGCGTACAATCCTTGTAGAAAAGAGTGCGGGAACCAAATCCTCTTTAATCGACGCAACTGAGACTCTACAATACCAACAAGGAACATTGGCGACGCAAATTGGCCAACTTGCGGAGGCCGAAGCAAGCCTCCGTGTACTAACCCGTGAACGGCGCAAGCTGCGTGATACCTTCATCGCCGATAATGGCCAGAGGCTTGCCGATGCCGAGCGGCAAGTTGATGATCTTGAGCAGCGACTCGCCAAGGCACGAGCTCGCACTGAGCATATGACTCTTCGGGCGCCGCTTACGGGGACGGTGCAGGCATCATCTCTCACGACTATTGGACAAGTCGTGATGCCAGGTGAGGAGTTGATGCGGATCGTGCCGGATGGATCCGTGCTTGAGGTTGAGGCTTACTTGCCCAATCGGGATATTGGCTTTGTGCAGCCTGGGCAGGAGGCGACGATTAAGATCGAGTCATTCCCCTTCACGCGCTACGGAACTATTACAGGTTACGTGACGCGAGTAGCGAGCGATGCGATCCCTGAGCCAGAAGCACAACAAACAGAGGGTAGTCCAACTAAAAGTCTTCGGATTGGTGGGTTCATTGGCGGAGCGCAGCGCACGCAAAACCTCGTGTTTCCTATCATTGTCCGTCCTGAAGTTACAAACATCTCTGCAGATGGCGTATCCGTGCCGCTATCGCCTGGCATGGCGGTATCTATTGAGATTAAGACGGGAAAGAGACGTATTCTCGAATACTTGTTTTCGCCGTTTTTGGAGGTCACTTCGAGGGCGATGCATGAGCGTTAAGGACCTATCATTATTCCGTTGGCAAGGTTGCATCTTGCATTCGGTGGGCGCCGTAGCAAACGCATCGGTTAAAACCGAGCCTGCAGCTTGAATTGATCGACGCCGCCTCTTCTGCCCACTTTGTCGGTCCTATTATCTCACAGCTCGTTTCAGGTCGTACTGCTGTTAACGCTCCGGGCGTCGGCTGAGGCCGAGGTGTCGATCGCACTGACCGTATTGCGAAATGTTGGCGGCATAGACATGTATGCCGATAAAACGATCGTATTTCCGACAGTGAGCTCGACGCGCCGCTGAGTGGCCCAAAACGGCTCCGTTTTTGTCGGAGAAACGTGTCGGCTTTTCTATTGCCGGAGAAACGCGCTTTTGGCACTATCCCGACATGCTCGTCGGATATGCCCGCGTCTCGACCCAGGATCAGAACCTCGACCTCCAGCGCGACGCGCTGACGAAGGCCGGTTGCGAGCGCCTGTTCGAGGAGAAGAAGTCCGGCAAGGCCGGCACCAAGCGCCCAGCCTTCGAGGCGGCGCTGGCCTTCCTGCGTCCCGAGGACGTGCTGGTGGTCTGGAAGCTCGATCGCCTCGGCCGGTCCCTGGTCGAGATGATGCGCACCATCGACGGCTTGCGGGTGAAGGAGGTCCACTTCCGCTCGCTCACCGAGCAATTCGACTCCGCCACCGCGCACGGCCGCTTCGCCCTGCAGATGCACGGCGCCATGGCCGAGTACTTCCTCGACCTCAACCGGGAGCGCACCATGGAAGGCCTGAAGGCGGCGCTCGCCCGAGGCCGCAAGGGCGGCCGGCCGAAGAAGCTTAAGGAGGCCGACCTCGAAGTGGCCCGGGCGATGCTGGCGGCCGGCACGATCAGTGTCGCGGAGATCGCCAAGCGGCTCGGCGTCAACCGGGACACCTTCTACAGCTACTTCCCTCGCGCCCGCGCCAACGCGCGCTCGGACAAGGCGTGAGCCGATGCCGATCCGGCGCGAGCACCGCTTCTTCTACCCGATCGATTGGCCCCAGCTCTCGGCGCTGATCAGGTTCGAGAGGGCGAAAGGCTGTTGCGAGGGATGCGGTCGGCCGCATGGGCAGCTGGTCTATCACCTCGGCGATGGCCGCTGGTGGGATGCTGAAGCGGCTCGGTGGCGTGACGGTCGCGGACGCCGGATCCGGCTCGTGTCGGGAGCCGACATCCTCGGCCAAGTTCGTCACACCCGCGTCGTCCTCGCCGCGGCGCACCGGGATCATGACACCGCGAACAACATCGGTGCCAACCTCGCCGCCTTCTGCCAGCGCTGCCATATGATCCACGATCGGCCGGAGCATCGCAGGCGGCGCTGGCGGACACTGTTCCGACGCAAGGCACTCGGGGACCTGTTCAGTGGCCCCTATGCCTGAGAGCGTCAGCTACGCTCGCACTGACCCTGCCTTCCGAGTACCGGGACGGTAGCCGTTGCGGAGCTGCAGGCTCACGGCGATCGCCGAACGCCTCTCGGAGTATCCAGGGGCGACCATCGGGTAGTTGCTCGGAAGGCCCCACTTCGCCCGATACGTCTCCGGGGTCAGCCCACAGGCAGTCAGGTGCCGCTTGAGCGTCTTGTAGCCCTTGCCATCCTCGAAGCTGATCAGCGCCTCGTGCGTGATGGAGGCGCGGATCTGGGCTGGCGTCGTTCTGCTATCCAGCAGAGCGTCGGTTCTGTCGGAATTCGTGAGACCGATGATGGCATCGGCTGCGCTCGTGATCAGCGTAGCCAAGTCTGAGACCGGCACGTTGTTGCGCCTTACGTAGGCACTCACGAGATGGGCGGTCATCCGCCCATAGTCCGCGGCTGAGACGGTATCGGCGATCCTGTTTTGGTCCATGGTGCCCCCACCAGTAGTAGAATACCCGGGTGGTACCATGATCTGGTCGTGCGCAATCTTAATATTTGAAGATTGTATACAAACGTTGCGCGCAGGTCACAATTATCTATTCTAGATAGTTTGCTCGCATGTCTCATCTATCAAAAGTAGAGGTTTGTTGCCTTGCCGTCGGATGCGCCGGAGGAGTCCGTCCGTCGAACCCTTCAGGCCGGGCTCTCGTTGAGAAGTCAGACGCCGCCCTCGATCTGCGCTCCGCCAAGCCAAACGAGTGTGTCGTCCAGCGTGTCGAACCGGTGCGCCTCCTGCGTGAACGGAGCCGGCAGAGGTGGGGCGGCCTCCAACAGCTCCGCGTACCATCCCCGGACATCGCCGCCTTTGGAGAGGCTGCGCACCACGCTGCCGACGACGTCCCCATCGAGGAGCAGGTCGTAGCTGCCGGCGGCCAAGCGCTGGAGGGTGTAGGGCATCGCAGTTCCGGCAGAGATGGTGGGCCCGGCAGGACTCGAACCTGCAACCAGACCGTTATGAGCGGTCGGCTCTAACCGTTGAGCTACAGGCCCCTGGCCTCACATAGCCGGCAGGTCTCCTGGGTCACAACCTGCGCCCTTCAAGCCGAGCGACGATGCGATCAGTGCTGCGGATCCGAGCTCTGGCTGGTGAAGATCGCCAGACCGTGCTTCGCAACGAGCGCACGAAACGCCCGGACGGCTTCCTGATCCGTGGCGAACTCCACGGACCACCGCGTGCAACCACCCCCGATGTGCACGACCTCCATCCGCCAGGGGGCCTGCGAGCCGGCACGGCGGTAGATCTCCAGGTCGATCGTCTCGCCGTCGTGGCTCACGGGGCCGGACAGCGAGGAGTGCTCGAAGTCCTCATCCTCGCCCGGCGACACGCTCATTCCTCCTCGGCCGGCGCGTGCTCGGTACCGTCGGGATCCCCACCGTCAGAGGTGTCGGCCACGGGCTGGGCAACCGAAGCGACACCCCGGTAGAAGTCGCCGTGCCGCTCGACCTCGCCGCTCGTCGTCAACATGCTGAGGTACGTGGCCAGGGTGTTGGGCGCTACATCCTGCAGCCGGTCGCTGATCTGAGCATGGGAGAGCCCCTGCGGCCCGGCCTCCTCCAAGAGCGCCTTCAACCGGCCCTTGGCCGAGTTCGCACGAGGGCCACGGGGCCCGCGCCCTGCACCCCGCCCGCCGCGAGCTTGATCGTCGCCAGCCGATGCACGGCGACGGGGCTGCTCGTCGGGGAGGTCCTCCAAGGGCGTCCCTTCGACGATGGAGGCCAGGGACCGCTCGGCCAGGCGTAGCTTCGTCAACTCCGCGCCGACCCGCTCGAAATCGGCTTCGAGGGCTGCACGCTGCCGCCTCACATCGGCCAGGGCGTTTGCGAGTGTGCTGTCCTGTGACATCCGAACCGCGTCTCTCCATGATGGCAGTGCAAGAAGTCGCGCGCCGCGCGCCGATCCGGACGAGCCATCGTCTCTGACCGTCGAGCTTCGCGCCCGCGGGTACGGCCCATACGCCACCGCCCCGTCGCGTACGAGCACCGAGCCGCAGCTCGACCCCGGGATCGAGATCTCATCCCCAGCCGCCCCAAGCTGGGGACGGCACGGCCACCTGCGCCCGGATCGAGGTGCCTGGTCTCGGGAGCCTGCAGATCCGAGGGGCGGCTCAGCGGTACAGCCCCTCCGCTCGCAGGCCATCGAGCAACACGCCGGCCTGCTCGTGGGCGACGGCTTCGCTTCCATGCTCGCGGAAGCCGTGCTCGAACATCGGCAGCAGCATCCGCGTCGCCTGATCCATCGCCGAGCCCTCCCACAGGACCAGGACCTCACGGTCGGTCAGGTCCTTGAGGAAACACCACAGCATCAGCACGAGGCTGAGCGCGGGACGCTCATGCCAGTCGGCCGTCGCCAGCCGTTTGATCCGTTCGAGCCGGCGCATGAGCGCCTGCCGCTTGGACGGGATCAGATCGGCAAACGGCTCCAGGCACGCGATCCGCAGCTTCTCGCACAGCGCCGCGATATCCGCCTCTGCCCTCGCTGCCAGAGCCGGATCGGCCGGGACGAAGGCGCCCGGCGCGCTCGCGATGGCGTAGACGAGGTAGGCGGGGATCGCGAGCTCGATCCGCTGACGGTCGGTCAAAGCGGGCATCAGGGCGGGCCCCGGCTGGAAGGCTGCTCGTGATAGGTGCTCTGCCTCGGCCTCACAACTGATCGATGAGGATGCCGGCGAGGCTGCCGCGACGAGGTTGTTCGGGATCCGTGCTCGATCCGCCGCCGTCAGACTCCAGCGTCTGCGAACAGGTCGAGTTGGCCCGCAGGGATGCGCGTCCGACGGCCGGAGGTCCGGTGGAGGCTCCGCGGCATAGGCAGAGCCGGCAGAGCAAAGCCGGGCTTGCCGTAGAGCACGGCACCGACGATCCGGGAGCCATCGCCATGGCTGAACACGTTCATGGTGTGAGGCCCGGCCCGCAGGATCTCCTGCACCAGGGGCTCGTCCACGCTCATGTTCGACAGGGCCGTGAGCAGACAGGCGAGGCCCGCCACCTGGATGCCGAACGACTGGAACTCGACCACCCGCTGCTGCCAGACCTGGCGCACGGCTCCAGCGCTGGTGTTCGGGAACGGGTTCGGCGCCGGCTGTGTCGCCGCATCGGCCACGAACGCCGCGATCACCCGCCGCTCGACGATGTGGTCGGCCGCGAGCACGGCGGCGGCAAGCTGGTGCTGACTGATCGGCATGGCGCTCGGCAGAGGCATCGGTTCTGATCGGCTTCCGGCCGGTTCCCTCATCGTCGGCCAGCAGCCGTCAGCGCGACGGGTCGGCTTCCACCGGCCGTGGCTTGCCAACGGCTCTGTGAACGCTGCCCTTGCCGATGCCAAGGCGGGCGGCGATCGCCGCCATGCTGAGCCCCTCCGCCGCCAGGGCCTCGATCTCGGCCTGCCGCGCCCGCACCGTCGGCTTGCGGCCCTTGTAGCGGCCAGCCGCCTTCGCCTTGGCGATGCCCTCTCGCTGGCGCTCCAGCATGATCTCGCGCTCGAACTGCGCGACGCCGCCCAGGACGTTGAGCATCAGGCGCCCGGTCGGGGTGGCGCTATCGACGCCGAGGTTCAGGATCCGCAGGGCGACGCCCTTGGCCTCGAGCGCGGTGATGATGGTGCCGAGGTGGGTGACCGAGCGGGCGAGGCGATCGAGCTTGGTGACGACGAGGGCGTCGCCCTCGCGGCAGAGATCGATCGCGGCCTCAAGCTGGGTGCGGCGTCCGACGGAGGAGACCTGCTCGCAGAACAGCTTCCTGCACCCGAGCGCGGTGAGATCACGGACCTGGGCGTCAAGGCCGGCCTCCTGTTCGAGGGTTGAGGTACGCGCGTAACCGACGAGCATGAGGCGAAGCGGGCTCTTGTTCCGATAGGTTCAAAAACCTTGCCGCGATCTCGTTCCAAAATTCAAGATGCCTGCTATTGGACTGCCAAGGCGGACCGTGACCGTTCCAGATGTCGTCGTTCCGCTAGGGCAGGCCCTATTGGATCGGCAATGCTGTTGCGTCCGGACCGGGGCTTCAAGCGTACGAACCGTCGACCTGCGTAACAGCTGTTATGGGTGGCTACCCTTGGGAGTCGCTCACCGAGCGACTGCTTCCGGAACAGTGTAGACATTGCGCACCGTACTTCTGCGCGGGCTAAACCATTATATGAATAGCGCCTTCTGCACCGTTCATTAGTCTCTACTTTTGAACCACGTCCTTGCCAAGAGCAGCTCTGACTCCGACGCCTACCAGAGCATGGTACAAACGCTAGGCTTGCACTTTTTTACAAGTCACGCGATTGTGATCGTGGACGGTGAATCACTATAGCCGTCATGCTAAGAGGAGCCATATGAATGAGTGAAGTTCCGGCCAGCCTGACGACAAATATCCATAAACCAAAAGGAGTCTATACTTCATCAATTGAGCATTTCATTCCCCAGTCGTCATGTCATCCGAAATGTAAAAATGGCGAAGGCGATAATTATTCTTGGAAAGAAGCTTATCCTGTACTTCTCAATCCCGCTACCGCGCGAGTTGAATGTAGGGCGCACGGCACCGACAATCCATGCGATTTTGCAGAGATACATGTGACCTTTGACAATGTGGCCAAAGAGGCGACTGTTTACATTAAGAGCAGGTCTAGTGCTATGCATGTAAGAGTGCAGGGTGATATACTTTGATATCCAAGAATTCGCTCAATAAGGCCTAAAAATTTCTCAAATCGAGAATGCGTTCGCGAGGCATTTATTCGTAATGGCTCGCGGATCTTAGATCGATACGAATATGCCAGTTGTTGCCATCGCCGGCAGTTGCTTTGTGAGGCCACCCACTGATCTGACGTACAGGGAGGGGAAGAACCTGACAATTATGCCGGGTACGTTCCAGCTCTGCAGTTCCGAAGGGCAAGCTCTATTGGATCGGCAATGCTGCTGCGGTGGAAGCATGGCTTCAAGCGCACGAACCGTTGATCTGCGTAGTAGCTGTTATGGAAGGCTACCCATGGGGTCGCCGGCCGAGCAACCGCTGCCGGATCAGTGCGGACATTGCGCACCGAACTTTCGCACGGACTAACTCATTGTATAAGCAGCGCTTTTGTACCGTTCATTAGTCTTGATTTTTGCGATGAGGTTCCTTCAAGCGAACCACTGAATAGAAACTGATTTGCATTGGCAAACTTATTGCTATACGAATATTTTGTACATTGTGATTCGATGGTCCAAGACAACGCATAAGGAGGCATTTTTCGATGTCCATCCTGTATCAAAACAATCTTGCGACTTTTGATGATAGTTTTCAGCCTACGGGCGGTTCCAAGTTCGATCCTTGGCCTCATTTCGAAATGAAAAAGCTTCGGCATGAACTTACTCTTACGGTAGAAGGTCCTGATGATTTAAGGCAAGCAGCGGAAGGATGCATACAACAGGCAACTGCTGCGGGTTTATTGGCGGCAATTGTAGCCTCTTTTACAGGAGTCGGTATAGGCGGCACAGCGGCCGCTTTCACTGTGTTTCAGGCGGAATTCACACGATGTGCTGGAGCGCAGATTACAGCAAGATTAGATGACAAATCCCATTGGATAACATGGTGGACATAGTCAGATATCAACGGCCGCTCTAAGTACTGGAACGCTAAAACCGCACCTTATGTCTGTTTTAGCGTTCCATGATGAGACTTTATTCGAACCGATATGTGAAAAGCAGCGGCAGCGTCGAGTTGCCACCGCCGGCAGTTGCACTGTGAGGCTACCCACTGATCTGACGCGTAGGAAGAGGCACATCCCGCCGGCTGCGGAACTGCTGTCGACGACCATCGTCGGGGCGTTGGAGCGCCAGGTCGCCCTCCCGACGGCCGTCGCACCATAAGGACCTTCGGGTGCGCCGTCAGTACGCACCCTCGTCGGGGATGTTCAGGATGTTGCCGCAGGCCTTGCAGTGCACGGCGTCC
>NZ_JBQEPK010000060.1:19969-24520 GCF_052045615.1 Methylobacterium sp. 22177
GCCAGCTTCCCGTTTGGCTGGCGCACTACAACGATCTTCACCCTCATCGCGCGCTGGGCTACTGCTCGCCGCGTGAGTTCATTGCCCGATCAACCCAGGAGATCTTGTCCGGTCTTTAGGGGCCAACAGGGGCGAAAGATCTACCTTCCGCATCGCCATTGTTAGGGACTACGATTAGGTCTGCAAGGACCTCGCCCGATACGATCTTAGGTTGTTAGGCTGCTCCCATGACCATATATAGGAGCTAGGATGGGCGAACGGGTAGACGCCATTATGGTCAGCCAACCGAAGCTGGATCGACTTCGAGAGGTCATAACCGAGAATTTGCGTGTGCAACGCGGCAATTCCGATACCACCTACATTAATGTAGGCACAGCGTTGCAAGACGCTTGCGCCAAGCAAAACCATGCAATTTTTGCCCGTCGAGGTTGCGGGAAAACTCTATTGCTACATCATTCATCGCGAAAATTGAAAAACGAAATCAAGTCAGTCTACCTCAATTGCGAAGATTTCAAACGACATTCTTTTCCAAATGTTTTGATCGAAATTCTTGCTTCGGTTTTCCGAGAAATAGACAGAAACTTCACTGGGTGGTTCGGCCGAAAGCGACAATCAAAGCAGATCATCAAAGGCATATTAGACAAACTCCAATCACTACACCACGCCGCCGATGAGCATGATGCCGAGATCAAAACTAAAATGGCTCATGAAAATTCCTCGGTAATTGACGGTTCAATAGGTGGCGATGTCGATAAGTTGGCACTGAAATTCGGCGCCAAGGACGAACGTAAGGCAAAGGCAGAAGTCGAGCAGTCTTTCAAGATCCATCGCGAGAAACTGCAGGAGCTTGATCGTTGGCTGCCGCAGCTTAAAGAGAGCATAAGAGGCTTTTTTATATTATCACCGAAGACTGAATGCATCATAATTCATATAGACGATTTATATCATCTTAAGCGTACCGATCAGGCTTTTGTGGTCGATTATATCCATCGACTATGCAAGGACGTCCCGCTCTTTTTTAAGATCGCTACACTCCGGCATGCTTCTACGCTTTATGCCGATCGCGATGGTCAGCCAATTGGCATACAGGAACGACATGATTTTCAACCGATCAATATCGATTATACATTCAGTGACTTTAATAAGACTGTTGCTCAGAATTTCCAGATACTAGAGCAGTTTGGTACAACCGCAGGTCTGACCAAATCTGAGATCCAATCGCTATTCAAAGGTGAGGGATTTGAGCGCCTAGTAATGGCAGGCGGCGGCGTGCCACGTGACGTCCTATCGCTCTTCCTAGAAGCTTTATCTGAAGTCAACGCAGGTGGAGGCAATAAAATCGGCAAGGACGAAGTGCGTCTTATGTCCCGGCCCAATTTCGAGCGCAAAATTGATGAACTCAAGCAAGACTCGAAAGGCGATGAGCAGGATGATTTGATTAAGGGCATCTACACAATTCGCGAGTTCTGCATGCAGAAGAAGACGAACTTATTTCTAGTTCAAGAACGAATGCTACAACAAAATGACGAATGGAAAGCGCTATTTAATAGATTGCTTGATTATCGTATTATTCACAGTTGCGCGACCGCGCTAACGCATAAATCACAAGAAGGAACTTATCAGGCTTTTGCAATTGATATTGGAGCATATGCGCAGTTCCGAAAGCTTGATGGTCGCTTCAATGAGATTGGGATTATGGAGACGAACGTCAAAGAGAAAATGCGATCCGCACCGATCCTGGATGAAAGCAAGCTCCTCAGCATTTTTCAAAGTGCCCCAACAAACATCGAGACGGCTTTGCGCGAGTCCATCACTATTTCCGCAGCGTCCGGAGTTGCTCCATAGCTGGCAGGTCCCGGCATGGCGTCTGTGGCTTCCGGTAAGCGAACGGTACCGGAAGCCGGGAAGCTGACTACCTGTGGTGGGCAGCCTTGCCGATGCAACGTTCCGCGGCGTAATGGCCGCCGGATCTCGAATACCGCTGGTGAAGGAACCCCTCCGAGGGGCGGCGCTAGATGAGGATGCGCTCGATCTCGTCCAAATTTACCTCGTTCGCGCGGCGATCGTACAGTTGGGTCGTCCGGGTCGAGGCGTGGTTGGCGATGGCGGCGGCCTGCTCCAGCGTGCCGCCGTTCTTGAGGTAGGCTGTGATGCCGGTCGCCCGAAACGTGTGATTGCCGATCCTCGTCGCGATCCCAGCAGCTTTCGCGCGTCGCTGGACCATGGCGTAGGCGTTCGCGGTCGGCAGGGGGGTGCGGGTGAGCCGGCCTGTCCCTCGGCCGATGGTGCGGAACAATGGACCGTCACCGTCCGCAGCGATCCCGGTGCCGTCCAGATAGGCGTGCAGATAGATGTGGAGGTTGTGGTGGCAGGGCAGATCGACCGCCTTGCCGCCTTTCTCGTGCAGGCGCACCCATAGGCGGCGGTTGTGAACGTAGAGGTCTTGGACCCGCATGGCGGTCGCCGCGCCGATGCGGGCGAAGGTGTAGACCATCAGACCGATCAGCGCGCGGTCGCGCAGGCCGATTGGCGTGGTAGCGTCGATCGTGTCGAGGAGCGCGCGCGCCTCCTCCGCGGCGAGCACGGGCGTCTTGCCCCGCTTGACCACGTGCTTCGGCCCGCGCACGGCGGTGGCCGGGTTGAACGGCAGCACGCCGCAGGTCGCCAGCCAGTCGAACATCATCCGGATCGCTGCCAGCCGTTGTTTGACCGTGGGGGCGCTGTGAGTGCGCCCGAGCTCCTCGATGTAGGCGGCGATATGGATCGAGCTGACGGCCGTGATTGCCGGCAGGCCGCCCCCTTCCAGCCAAGCGCAGAACCCAGCCACCGCTTTGGCGTAGGCGCGACGGGTGTTGGGATTGCGGATCTGCGCCGTGAAGAATTCCAGGAAGCGGTAGGCGGAGTGGTCGCCCGCCGCTGCCACAAGGGCAGGGGCCGGACAAGTGAAAAGGGTAGGGATCCGGCTCATATAAAATTTATTCGTTGAGTGCTGCATCAGAAAACACCAAAATATTTTGCAATCAAAGCACCAATAGCTGCAACAACAGCGCCGCCGGCAGCTTTTGCAAGATTGTCACGGAGACTTTCAAGGAATACTTTGATTATCTTCTTGCGAGGCTTCTCTCTACCGATTTCTATCTTCGTCTGATCGATGTCTGATACAATATCATTCCTTAGTGAGTTACTTGTATCCAAAGCCGGCAACGAGCTCTCAATTTTACTAATAAGAATACGAACGTCACTGATTAATTCGTCTTTCGAAAATTCATCCTCTTCCTGAAGATTAATAATACCTCCCCCTTTTCTGATATGGAAAACATGATTGTTGTCGCCCAAAAGCAAGCATACTTCAGCTTGATCTTCCTTGATGTTCTTCAAAGTTCTCATAAGTGATAGAGATTTACTAACGGCGCGAGCTGATGAGCACCCTAGCCATTCTCTTATTGCGGCAAGATCATCTGTGTGACGCTCGTCAAAGGTGAATGATGTTACCGTCGAACTGCCGATACTGCCTCCCATCACCCTGCTCCCTCTTTCCCGCGCTGTCCAGAGAATGTGATAAAGGATATTATCATATATAAGAGCAATGTCAAAACACTTGCCGTCACCTATTGACACCTGCCGTCATGTGTCACACATGACGGCAGGTGATGGAGGCGCGCTATGCACAAGTGCAAGAGGATTATCGACGGTAAAACATACAACACCGAAACGGCCACGCGGTTGGCTGGCTGGGACACAACCGAGGAGGAGTATCCGGTCACACATGGCCAGCACCTCTACCAAAATCGCTTCGGCGCGTTCTTCCTCTACAGCTACGCCGATGATGGTCCCGAAGGTCCCGAACAAGATCTAACGCCCTATACTCCAGATCAGGTGCGCGAGTGGTTGGAGAGGCACCGAAGCCACGATGTCGACCTCTTCGAGTCGCTTTTCGGTAAGTTGCCCGAGGCCGGTTCCGGAGAAAGCAAGTTCACCCTGCGCCTTCCCGACAGCCTCCGTGAACGCCTCGCAGCCCGCGCCAAGGACAACGGTCAGTCGCTGAATGCCTGGATCATCAAGTGCCTGGAACGCTGCGCCCCTCCCGGAGAGGCACCAGCCAAAGCCAAGAAGGGATCCCGTACATGACGCCCCGGCCGGATTTCGACTTCGGCTTCGGCAAGGATCGCTATCTGCGTGGCTACGGATGGCGCGGTCTGATGGCCTTAGCGCTGCTGCTTGTCGGAGTGTTGGTGGGCGCGAGCCTAGGTGCGCCCCTCATGAGACTGCTGCACTTGTGAGGTGAGCCTACGTGCGCAGGTTGGTGCATAAGTCTTGAGTTTTGCACGGGCGGCCGAGCGGTCAGCCACCGGCTCGCGGCCCTTGGCCCGGGAATGGTGTCACAGTGGCGAACTCGCGCGGAGCAGCGACGGACTTGCCCGATGTCTTCTCTGAGCCGATGAGGGATCCAGCCCCCCGCGGATCGTGACTGACGATTGCCTTGTCTCATGCTCTACGCTAGCGTGACCGTATGTGCAGCCTCCGTCCGACCATGGTCGTCCGATGGAAACG
>NZ_JBQEPK010000060.1:24570-27449 GCF_052045615.1 Methylobacterium sp. 22177
CCCCGCGCAGTGGAGCCCGATCTTCGGGGCACGGGGTGCAACCAAGGCGAACAGCCGTGACGACCCTCAATCCCCCAACCGTTTGGGCGGTGCCGGATCAGGCCCGCACCATCTACGCCCACGCCCGCGAAGCCCCTTTGGGGCGAACCCTGTTCGTGTCAGGCCAGGTCGGGGTCGCTCCCGACGGGCGGATGCGCGCCGAGTTCGCCGAGCAGCTTGGACAGGCGATGGCCAACGTGGAGGCGCTGCTGGCCGCTGCCGGGATGGTGCTTGCCGACTTGAGGAAGGTGACGTTCATCCTGACGCGGACCGACGATCTCTGCACCCTGGAGCGGGTTCGGCAGACTCGCTGGGCTTCGAGCGCGCCGGCCGCAGTGACTGTCCTCGTTGCCGCCGCGCTTGCCCGCGCAGACGCGTTGGTCGAGATCGAGGTTACGGCAGTCCGACACTCCGTGTTCGGCGATCGTGCGGCCGGACTGCTTTGGTGGATTGCCCGGTGGGCGCGAGGCTTTGCGGCTGCCCGCGGCCGTCCGTTGAGCCGCATCAACGAGCAAGGGGACTGGCTGCTGCGCGACCTCGGGCTTGAGCGCTCCGACATCCAGTCGCCAGCCGAACGGCTTGATGAGCTGCGACGCGCGATACCGTTCCAATGAGCCGCGGGGCCTTGCTGGGTCCGCCATGGCGTCTGTGGCTTCCGATACGCGAACGCTATCGGAAGCTAGGACAATGGCTACGTGTTCTCACCAGTGAGCTGGAAGAACAGATACAGGTCAGGCGTGGTTTTCAATTTGCGCTTTGACTCCAACTGCTTACAGCTTCGCCTCGTTTAATCGATAATACCAGTGACTGTACCAGTTGGACGTAGTGCTCAGCGAGCCGCCCTCCGGGCTCGCCGTCGTTCCACTGCGGCTACAGCTTCAGCGCCGTGCGCATCCATCCACGCATCAATGGCTTGGCGCAGCAATTCCTGGATCTGGATCCCCTCGTCGAGGGCTGCTTGCTTGATCTCCTCGTGCCTGAGCGGCTCGACGTAGTAACCAAGGAAACGCTTGCCCTCACGAGAGGTCTTCGCCGGCGTGAGCTCATGGCCCGGCGTTGGAAGCGGTGCGGCCTTTGGCTTCTCTGGAGCCTTCAGTGACTCCGCGACCTGGGCGGCCAGGGACAGGGGGTTAGGCTTAGCCATCACACAGGCACACTCTCAAGTTTGCGTGATCGTGTCTTAGCACGCAAGCCAACCTGTTTGGAAATGTGTTTCCACACAGCTCTTACATCCACGGCGCCCTTCCCCTCTGGCTCGACCTCGATGGCCGTCTGACCGGCATCCGCCGAGCGAGGGAACACCTTCAGATCGTGAATTACGTCCTTGAGAATTGGCATGCCGATCTGGTTCAGCTCGCGCCGGATCCGGGCAGCTTCGCGGTCGCTCCGGTTACCGACTCTGTTTAGGATCACACTTGTTGGCTTGTTGGCCTGTGTGGCAACACGCACTGTGCGGGTGACAGCCTTTAGGTCGAAGAGGGCAACCCCGGTCGGGATGGCCACCGCATCCGCGACAGCCAGGGCGGCATCGACCTCGTCTGTCGCGTTCGGTGGGGTGTCGATCAGCATCAGGTCTAGGCCGAGCCCGCGACCAGCATCAACGATCTGAGCCACGGCGCGGGGCTTGGCGTCCGATACAAACGGCTGTTCCGCGTCACGACGGTCAGACCATTCTGACAGGCTCGACTGTGGGTCGAGATCGATGATGCCGACCTTGTGACCATCCTCGATCGCGGCCGCGGCAAGATTGATCGTCAGGGTCGACTTCCCAACACCGCCTTTCCAGGCGAGTAGCGCCACCACCTTCATCGGTGTGCCTCCATACAGGCAATCCAGGATGGATACCAACAGATGCACAGCTACACGTCCAAAATTGCCTGAACGTCAACAGGTGTATTCTCACCCAGATAAACTTGTGTGGAAGTGTGGCGGGTTGGACCGGCAGGGTTGGTCGCTCCTCGCTCGGGGGTGCGACGGCAACTTGTGCGCTCCCTCGCGCGAAGGCCGTTGCGTTTCATCGCCTAGTTTGATACGTGATACGTACAACGTAGCAATCGGCGATGATTCAGAGTTTCGCGGACAAGGATACGGAGGCGCTCCACCTCCACGATACCTGTCACCGGCAATGGCGTGCCTTCAAGTCCGTCGCCGTGCGCAAGCTCGATATGATCGATGCCGCAGTCGCGTTGGGCGACCTGCGATCACCGCCCGGCAATCAGCTCGAGAAGCTGAGCGGGGATCGCGACGGACAGTGGAGCATCCGCATCAACGACCAGTGGCGCATCTGCTTCAGGTGGGGCGACATCGGACCGGAGAACGTCGAGATCGTGGACTATCACAGAGGATAATCCCATGCCCCGTCTGCGAACGCACCCTGGCGAGGTTCTCCGCGAGGAGTTCATGGCGCCGCTCGGCCTCAGCGCCAACCGCCTCGCAGCTGAGATCGATGTGCCTGCTAACAGGCTAAGCGAGATCGTCCGCGAGCGTCGCGGTGTCACTGCAGATACCGCGCTTCGACTCAGCATTCGGTTTGGGACGACGCCTCAGTTCTGGCTCAACCTTCAGACCGCCCACGACCTCTCGCATGCAGAGGCCGAGACGGATCTCTCGAAGGTGCGGCACTACGAGCCGGTGTGAGCGATCCGGCTGGCTTGGCGCGCCATAGCGTTCAGCGATCCGGACGAAGCCACAACGTTGACTTAGCCGTGCCCGCCAGCCGACATGCGATGTCCGGCTACACATCGCCTCGTGCGAGTCGCCGGCATCATCAGGAGATCACGCCGCCGCAAGTCGACCCCTGAAAAGCCAACGGCCCCCCAGTCGCCAAACTGGAGGGCCGT